>QVQD01000221.1 GCA_003584875.1 Methylococcales bacterium | reverse complement strand
GGCTTTAAAACTAGAGTCAATAATGTACGTATTGGTGTTTATATTGGGCAAATATACAGGGCGTTAATACCTTTTTTATGTATTTGCTTGTTATAATGCCTGCAATTTTTGTAACTGTAACAATTTGAGCTAGAGATTTCATGATTCAAGGTAGTATCGTAGCGTTGGTTACGCCGATGTTTGAAAGTGGTGATGTGGATAAAGAGAGTCTAAGAAAATTAGTCGATTACCATATTGAACAAGGTACTGATGCCCTGGTTGCGGTAGGAACGACTGGTGAATCAGCTACCTTAGATGAAGATGAACATTTGGATGTTATCAAATTTATCGTTGAAGTAACTAATCGTAGAATTCCTGTTATCGCGGGCACCGGTGCAAATTCAACTAAAGAAGCGATTACACTCACCGAAAAAGCTAAAGAGATTGGTGTTGATGCCTGTCTGATTGTTACACCTTATTATAATAAGCCTACCCAAGAAGGCTTATATCTGCATCATAAAGCTATTGCTGATGCCGTTGATATTCCTCAAATTTTATATAATGTGCCAGGTCGTACTGCTTGTGACATGCTACCTGAAACCATAGGGCGTTTGTCTCATATCTCTAATATTGTTGGCGTTAAAGAAGCGACAGGTCAACTCTCTCGATATCAAGAAATCCGTAATCTAGTGGGAGCTGATTTTGCTATTTATACTGGAGATGATGCGACTAGTCGTGAGTTTTGTTTACTGGGGGGTAATGGTTCGATCACGGTAACAGGTAATGTGGCGCCACGCTTAGTTCATGACATGATTTGGGCTGCCATGGCTGGAGATAAAGACAGCGCATTAGCTTTGGATACTAAATTATCCGCTTTACACACTCATTTATTTATTCAGTCTAATCCTATACCTGTTAAGTGGGCGGTTGCTGAAATGGGCTTGATGGGTAAAGGTATACGCTTACCGTTAACGTGGCTTAGTGCCGATTGTTTTGATTTAGTTCGCGATGCATTGCATCAAGCAGAAGTTATTTAATGAAAAATTTAATATCTATCCTCACCGTTGTTACATTAAGTTCTCTAACAGCTTGTAGCCAAATAAAAAGTTATTTTCCTGATAAAGAAAAAGAATATCAATACTCAGCTGAAATTCCACCACTCATTTATCCCACAGACTTAAAAATTAATGTTGTACCCGTGCTGCCAACTGCAATGACTCAAGTAAAACCAGTCGATACTGCGCCTGTTGTAGCGGCTAATGTTGTTAAACCAGTTTCTGCTGCTGTTAAAGATTCTTCTGTAACGCCTACTATAGATAAAGTTTATAGCGATGAAGAGGAGTTGGCTGCACATTTAATTACCGTAGAGCGTATTAATGTTGATAAGGGTGAAAATCGCCTACGCCTCAATGTACCTTTTATAAGAGCGTGGCGTATTTTAAGCAAATCATTAAGCAGAAAAGCGCTAGAGGTTACGGTTCGTGATGAAAACTCTGGATTATTCACCTTACAATTTGATCCTGATGAACAGTCTGAAAAAGAATTCTCTTATTTGGATAGTTTTAAAGCCTTATTAGGTAATTTGCGTAGCAATGAAAAAACTTACACCATTAAGTTAGAAAAAGATCAGCCACAAACCGATGTTACGGTTCTTGATAAAGATCAAAAGCCAATAGCTGATGAAGCAAGTACTAAATTGTTAACATTGTTACAAGAATCAATTAAGGCTGATTTAGCGACACATAAGTAACAGACCTTTTATTAAATAGTGCCTGCTTAGGCACTATGCTTTTTCGCTATTAATTAAACCATTCACATTGACAGCTTTCCTACATGTTAAAAATCTCTGGCACCTTCGCACTATCTGACTTTCGTTTAAAAAAACTACTAGCACAAGTGCAAGAGTTAAGCTCTATTGTCACTTCTGTATCTGCTCAATTTATACATTTTGTTGATATTGATGGTGAATTAGATGTCGAGCAAATGGCTATCTTAGAGCAGTTGCTCGCTTATGGCGAAGTACACACTCAAACGCCACAGATACCTGAATCCATATTGGTTGTGCCACGCTCAGGCACTATTTCACCATGGTCTAGTAAGGCCACTGAAATAGCACAACGCTGTGGTTTAACAGCGATTAAACGCATAGAGCGTGGCATTGAATATGGCTTAGTTACCGATACGCCTTTGAGCGATGATATTAAAAATCAGCTAGTCGCTTTATTACATGATCGTATGACTCAATCGGTTTTATTAGATCATGCTGAACCCGATTTATTCAGTCAGCATAGCCCTAAACCCTTAGTTGCTATTAAGCTTATCGAACAAGGTCGAGAAGCTTTAGTGATAGCCAACCAAGAATTAGGTATGGCTTTATCTGATGATGAAATTGATTACTTGACGGATGGCTTTCAAAAATTAGGCAGAAATCCAACGGATGTTGAGTTGATGATGTTTGCACAAGCCAATTCTGAACATTGCCGACATAAAATTTTTAATGCCAATTGGACAATTGATGGCATTGAACAAGCTCAATCTTTATTTGCCATGATACGCAATACAGCGACTCAAAGTCCTGAAGGCATCTTGTCGGCTTACCATGATAATGCTTCTGTTGCTGTAGGCTCTAAGGCTCAGGTTTTTATCAGAAATGCACAAACAGGTGTGTATGCTTATGTTGAAGAAGACGCGCATTTATTGATGAAGGTTGAGACTCACAATCATCCTACCGCCATTTCTCCTTTTCCTGGAGCAGCAACAGGTTCGGGTGGCGAAATTCGTGATGAAGGTGCCACAGGTAGAGGTTCCGCCACTAAAGCGGGTTTAACTGGTTTTTCGGTATCGCATCTAAAAATTCCTGATTACCCTCAACCTTGGGAAGCCGATTTTGGTAAACCAGAACGTATAGCTTCGGCTTTAGATATTATGTTGGAAGGTCCTTTAGGTGGAGCTGCTTTTAATAATGAATTTGGACGACCTAATTTAGCGGGTTATTTTCGTAACTTTGAGCAAGTCGTCCCAAATGCTCACGGTAATGAATACAAGGGCTATCACAAGCCTATTATGATTGCTGGTGGTATGGGTAATATTCGCCCGATGTTGATCGATAAGCAGCCTATACCTGCCGGTTCGTTGATTATTATTTTGGGTGGTCCTGCGATGCTGATTGGTTTGGGTGGAGGAGCTGCTTCCTCACAAGCCTCAGGAGCTAGCTCAGAAGATTTAGATTTTGCTTCGGTACAACGAGAAAATCCAGAAATGGAGCGTCGTTGTCAGGAAGTCATTAATCACTGTAATTCTTTAGGGACTGAGACACCGATTATTTCTATCCATGATATCGGTGCGGGTGGTCTTTCTAACGCTGTGCCAGAAATTATTCATGATTGTGAACGAGGAGGGCGCTTTGAATTACGTAAGGTTCATAATGCCGATATCGGCATGTCACCCATGCAAATTTGGTGTAATGAAGCACAAGAGCGTTATGTGGTCGCGATTAAACCAGAATCATTGCCGTTATTTAGTTCTTTTTGTGAACGTGAGCATTGTTTATTTGCTGTGATAGGTGAGGCGACTCAAGAAGAGCATTTAACCCTTAATGATAGTTTATTAGGTGATAAGCCCGTCGATATTCCTATGTCATTATTATTTGGTAAGCCGCCAAAAATGCATAGACAGGTTAAGCATGTAAAACCGAATACTTGTGCCCTAGATTTATCGGGCGTTGATATTAATGATGCGGTACAACGAGTCTTGTCATTTCCTGCCGTTGCCGACAAAAGTTTTCTAATTCATATTGGTGATCGTTCTGTAACTGGTTTAGTTGCTAGGGATCAGATGGTGGGGCCTTGGCAAGTGCCAGTAGCTGATGTTGCAGTCACCGCATCAGGTTTTTATGCTTTAACAGGTGAAGCGATGGCGATGGGGGAGCGCTCACCCATTGCTGTAATTGATGGTCCTGCCTCAGGTCGTATGGCGATTGCCGAGGCTTTGACTAATCTTGCTGCCGCTCAAATTGAATCGTTATCTAAAATTAAAATCTCTGCTAACTGGATGGCTGCAGCGGGCTTTCATGGTGAAGATGCTGTTCTGTTTGATACCGTTAAAGCGGTAGGCATGGAACTTTGCCCTGAGTTAGGTATTGCTATACCCGTTGGTAAAGATTCTTTGTCTATGAAAACCGTGTGGACCGATGGCGCTGTAGAAAAAACCATGACTGCGCCTTTATCATTGGTCGTTACTGCGTTTGCGCCAGTGCTAGATGTGAGTAAAACACTCACGCCTCAGCTAAAATGGCTAGCTGACGAAAGTACCTTATTATTGATGATTGATTTGGGTTCGGGTCGTTTGGGTGGTTCGGTATTAGCTCAAGCTTACAATCAAATGGGCGATAAATGTCCTGACTTGGATAATCCTGCCCTTTTAAAAGCTTTATTTTCGGCACTGCAAACTTTGAATGGTCAAGGCAAAGTACTGGCTTATCATGATCGCTCTGATGGTGGTGTCTTAGCGACGGTTGCGGAAATGATGTTCGCAAGTCGTTTAGGTGTGTCATTAACGCTTGATACCTTGGGCGATAATGTTTTAACTGCTTTATTTAATGAAGAGTTAGGTGCGTTATTACAAATTAAAGCATCAGATCTTGATGCTGTTATTACCTTATTAACGGAGCACGGCTTAAAAGACTGCATGTCAATTGTGGGTGAAGTTACTGACCAGCCACAATTAACGCTTAGTTTTAATAATGAAGTTGTTTATGCGGCTAGTCGCGCTAAGTTGCAAGCTTATTGGTCTGAAGTGAGTTATAAAATGCAGGCTTTGCGTGATAATCCAGATTGTGCTCGTCAACAGTACGAGCGTATCACTGATGACAATGATCCTGGATTACATGCCGACTTAACATTCGATATTAATGACGATGTAACCGCAGCTTTTAAATCATCTGAAGGACCTAAAGTAGCTATCTTGCGAGAGCAGGGTGTTAACGGTCATGTGGAAATGGCTGCAGCTTTTGATAGAGTTGGTTTTACCAGTATTGATGTACACATGAGCGATATTATTCATGGTCGAGTTAGCTTAAGTGATTTTACCGGCTTAGTGGCTTGCGGTGGTTTTTCTTATGGTGATGTATTAGGTGCGGGTGGCGGTTGGGCTAAATCTATTTTGTTTAATCCGCGTGCCAGAGAGGAATTTTCGGCTTTCTTTCAACGGTCTGATACCTTTGGCTTAGGTGTTTGTAACGGTTGTCAGATGATGGCAGGTTTAAAAGATATTATTCCTGGCGCTGAACATTGGCCTAAATTTATGCGTAATACATCAGAGCAATTCGAAGCTAGAGTCGCTATGGTTGAAGTGCAAAAATCGCCTTCTATTTTATTTGCTGGCATGGAAGGGTCACGTATGCCGGTAGCCATTGCTCATGGTGAAGGTCGTGCCGAGTTTGCTGTATCACCTCAAGCAGCAATCGATAGCAATACGGTTGCTTTGAGTTATGTTGATAATTACGGTGTAAAGACGGAAGACTTTCCTGCTAATCCCAATGGATCAGCTTTAGGAATTACAGGCTTAACCAATGCTGATGGACGTTTTACTATTATGATGCCGCATCCAGAGCGCTGCTTCAGAACCATCCAAAACTCGTGGCATCCAGAAGATTGGAGCGAATATGGTGCATGGATGCGTATATTTAGAAATGCTAAGGTTTGGACTCAGGGCTTAAAGTGATAAACTCTTACAGAAATATTGTTTCGTAGTTAATAACTGACAGGCTGGCAATGATTTTAACGACATATCAAAAGATTCTATATGGCTTAGTGCTACTGGGAATAGTCATTATGATCACTATTCCTGATGTGGTTATTGAGTTATCAACTGAATTGTTTCATTTGATTTTTGAGCTGATCTTTGAAGTAGCTGATGTTGCTTTTGAGGCCGTTGAGACCATGCTTGATCATCTGGTTGAACATTGGTTTCATACTGGACTTCATGAAACTCAAGTTATTGTTTATTATACCATCGTTAGTTTTTTAGCTTATCCGGTTTATCGTTTAGGTCGTGTTCTACTCAGAATGTTGTTTAGATTTTTGAAGACTATTCCTGTTAAATACGCACACTATCAAACTCAATGGATATTATTGCGTCAGGATGTGGTTTTTTATTGGCAAAACCTACCATTCTTAATAAAACTAAAGTGGGTATTAATTGCAACCAGCAGTCTTTATTTAGCCTCCTTTTTAGTTTTTTAAAGAGCTTACTGCTTTAACTGTAGGCCAGAATAAGACTTTGCTAGCGTAAGCGAGTAAATCGTTTCCGGCTTAGGAACTCAACTACCTATAGTTAATTTTTTGTAGGGTGGATATGCCTCAGTGCAGCCACCCAGTATTATCGAATCGTTTGGGCTACAAACTCGATGATAATCTTATACCTTGCTATGTCCTGGTGGATGCGCTAACCCTTATCCACCCTACAGAGCTAATATCAATTATTTAAACCTCAAGAGTTTTACCTTGTATAGAACAATTCTAATATTTCTTGGGCCATTATTCTTACTATTGGGGTGTGCTTTGAATACCGTGCAATCAAACAACGAAATAGAGTCTAAGGTTAAGCAATTATTGTCTGAGATGAGCCTAGAAGAAAAAATAGGCCAGATGACACAAATTGATTTCTCAGTGATTGCAGCAGAACTTAATAGTGAAAATCCAATTGATCAAAGTAAATTGGCAGATGCTATTTTAATATATCATGTTGGCTCGATACTTAATGCCCCGCAAACACCCAATAATCAAGCACAAACTGTCGCCGTTTGGCATAATGTTTTAAGTTCTATCCAAGCTGTCACAGGCCAATCACGCTTAAAAGTCCCTGTCATTTATGGCATAGATGCTATACACGGAGCTACTTATACAAAGGGTTCGGTGTTATTTCCACAAGCCATCAATATGGCTGCCACTTTTAATAGCGATTTAAGTTTTAAAGAAGGCGAAATTACTGCTAGAGAATTGCGCGTTGCTGGTTTGCAGTGGAATTTCTCACCGGTGATGGATTTAGGGCGACAACCATTATGGCCGCGTTTATGGGAAACTTATGGTGAAGATGTCCATTTAGCGACCGTCATGGGCACTTCTTATATTAAAGGTCATCAGGGCGCAGATTTTTCTGCAGCTAGCAAAGCTTTAACTTGTTTGAAGCACTATGTAGGCTATAGCTTTCCCATTAATGGTAAAGATAGAACGCCCGCATGGATAGGTGAAAGAATGTTGCGAGAATATTTTTTACCGACTTTTGAGGCGGCAATAAAAGCTGGGTCACCTACTATTATGGTTAATTCTGCGGAAGTTGATGGCATACCCGGCCATGCTAATTATCAATATTTAACAACCATTTTGCGCGATGAACTAGGCTTTAAAGGTTTTACCGTTTCTGACTGGGAAGATATTAAGCGTCTTTATACGCGGGATAAATTAGCGGCTAATGAAAAAGAAGCCGTTAAAATTGCGGTCATGGCAGGTGTTGATATGAGCATGGTGCCTTTTGATTATTCTTTCTATCATTTGTTGCTAGAGTTAGTTAACGCAGGTGAAGTGCCTTTAGCTAGAATTGATGAAGCCGTTGCTAGAATATTAACCGTAAAGTACCAAGCCGGCTTATTTAATCCCCCGACACCCTTATTACCTGAAGCTACTAATTTTGCTACCGAATTGGCAACAGATACTAATCGCCAAGCTGCTAGAGAATCTATCATTTTGGCAAAAAATGATCAGCATATTCTGCCTTTAAAGAAGACAGCCAATATTTTGTTAGCAGGTCCTAATGCTAATTTATTAAGTGTGATGAATGGGGGTTGGACGCTCACTTGGCAAGGTGATAATGAAAGTTTGTATCCAAAAGATAAGTTAACGATTTATAAAGCCCTACAAAATAAATCGTTGGGCAAAGTTACATACTTGGAAAATAGTGTGCTTGATAAGCAAACCGCTATAGAAGCCTCTAAAGATGTCGATGTTATTGTTCTGTGTTTAGGTGAAAAACCTTATACAGAAACGGTCGGTAATATTGGTTCTTTAAATCTTGATGCCTCGCAAATCAAATTAGCGAATGCCATGCTAACGACGGGTAAGCCGGTTATTTTAATTATGACAGGCGGTAGGCCGCGTATTATTACTGAGCAAGCTGAATTAGCCTCAGCAGTTATTCTTGGATTTCTGCCGGGTATGGAAGGCGGGGAGGCCATCGCTGATATTCTCTATGGTGACTATAATCCCAATGGCAAATTGCCTATTTCTTATCCCAGAGATACTAACGATATCGTTTTATATGATCATAAGCCGATAGAGACTTATGAAAGCAATGCCTATCATCCTTTGTATGCTTTTGGTCATGGCTTAAGTTATACCTCGTTTAAAACTAGCGATCTTAAATTGGCTGGTAATACCTTTAATATGGGCGACACAATTGAACTAAGTGTCACTGTAAAAAACACGGGGTTAATGAGCGGCAAAGAAACAGTTTTAGTCTATCTTAATGATGTGGCGGCCAGTGTAACTAGACCTAGTCGACAGTTGAAAGCCTTCAAGAAAGTTGAGTTGGCCGCTGGACAAACTCAAACACTGCATTTTACTTTAAGTCCTGAAGATTTATCTTTCATTGGTGTTGATCTTAAGAGAGTTATAGAGCCTGGTGAGTTTAAGATTATGGTGGGTGATGAAGTTGCTAGTTTTATGCTCAAGAAACCATAAGGTTGTTTACCTGTGATTAACGGCGCTGATACGCAACAAAGCTCTTATTCTGGGTCGTTAAGCTTATTAACGACATTGTTTTTTATCTGGGGTTTTATCACTTGTTTAAATGATATTTTAATTCCGCATTTAAAAGCTGTATTTACACTCAGTTATACTCAAGCGATGCTGGTACAGTTTTGTTTTTTTGCCGCCTATTTTGTCGTTTCTGTTCCTAGTGGTTATTTACTTAAAAAAATAAGCTACAAAGCAGGCATAGTGACGGGCTTAGCTATTGCCAGTATTGGTTGTTTACTATTTTATCCCGCAGCCAATCTGCAATCTTATTCTTTGTTTTTGGTCGCTTTATTTGTATTAGCTTCAGGCATTACCTTATTACAAGTGGCTGCTAATCCTTATGTAACTTTATTAGGAAAGCCTGAGTCAGCCTCAAGTCGATTAACGATTACCCAAGCTTTTAATTCCTTGGGTACTACTATCGCTCCTTATTTTGGCGCGCTCATTGTCTTAGCAGCAGCAGTCAAAAGTACTGAAGAAATTGCTAAACTAAATAGTCT
The DNA here is from genome assembly GCA_003584875.1 of Methylococcales bacterium. Classification (GTDB taxonomy): domain Bacteria; phylum Pseudomonadota; class Gammaproteobacteria; order Methylococcales; family Methylomonadaceae; genus Methylobacter_C. The sequence continues at coordinate 19,872 of QVQD01000221.1, read as the reverse complement.
TGAATTAAGTACTTATCAATCTTTACAGGCTGCCGCTGTACAAATTCCTTATTTAGGTCTCGCAACACTGCTATTGCTAATGGCGATTGTTTTTGCGCTGATTAAACTACCTGATATTCAATTAGCAGATATTGAGCTTGATAAGCTAAAGTCTGAGTCTATTTTAGAGAAAACTAGTGCTTGGGCTTATCGACATTTAGTCTTAGGTGCGTTGGGTATTTTTATGTATGTAGGCGCTGAAGTCTGCATAGGTAGTTTTTTAATAAGTTTTCTAATTGAACCTCAAGTTGCTGGCTTATCGATTGTAGATGCAGGGAAATATGCGTCATTTTATTGGGGCGGGGCAATGGTTGGGCGATTTTTAGGTGCAATGATAATGCAAAAAGTGCCTGCAAATAAATTATTGACCTTTAATGCGCTGATCGCTGTTATGTTGGTATTAACGGCAGTTATGGGTTCAGGACAACTAGTGATGTGGGCTGTTCTTGCTGTCGGTTTGTGTAACTCTATTATGTTTCCAACTCTATTTTCCTTAGCTATAAATGGCTTAGGAAAGCATACTCGGCAAGGTTCGGGTATTTTATGTACAGCCATTGTGGGCGGTGCAATTCTTCCTCTAATACAAGGTGTTTTTGCTGATAGCGTCGGCATTCAAAACGCCTTTATCATCCCCGCGCTTTGTTATGCTTATATTGTTTTTTATGGCTATGAAGGACATCGGCCCGCACTGAAAGTATAAGCATTACCGCGTAACTAAGTATTTCTACGTATTGTGCGCCTTAAGGGCTTTTATATAGAATGCGCATTCAGAATCCTACTTTTAAAATAATAATAAATCGTTATTTAGCGACTTTTTATTTATGTTAGAAAATTAGCTTCTGCTTTCAGACTCTAACTTAAGTGACATGTATTAAAGATAATTAGTCGAATGCCTCTGCATTTAATTGATACATTATCGGGTAGTTAGGTGTTAATTAAATAATCATTCGTACATAAAATACCCTCCTTATTAGCTATTCTATTCATAATGAAACGTAATAAATTAAGCCATCGATCGGTCCATAATAGGTTACAAAATTTTAAGCACAGTATTGCATTCCATGAGGCAGGACATGCTATTGGTATTTGTTTAAATAACCAAGCAAAGCAACAGCAACCTGTTTTTTTTCAGATTGTTTTTAAAGAGCAAAACTATCAACATGATGATTTAAATAGATCATTAGAAGATGAAAGTGTGGCAAGGATTGAAGGAGGGCGCTTAATTCAATCACTTATTTATAACGTTGATGATTTAACGGATAAATTAATGAGTATTGATGAGTCTCTAGAACCTTTAGTCAGAGATTACCAAATTGCCTTTGATGCGGATATTATTAATTTGCTCATTGGGCCATTGGCCGAAGCCAAACAGGCTTATTTGAATGATGATGAACAATTTAATTATCAGTTAATTGATATAAAAGCTTTAAAAAATTATGGTGGTGATTCAGATCTTGCTTTAGCTTGGGATTATTTAGAAAGTTATTCTAAAGATAAACAAAAGCAAGATGAAAAATTAAATGAATTATTTATAGCAGCTGGAAATTTTATCAGCGATAGTAAAAATTGGTTAGCGATAACAAAGTTAGCCGACTATATCATCCATAGTGATAAAGAAATTATTCGTTACGAAGAAGTTATTTCATTATTGAATTCCTAGTTCGAGCGTAATTTTGAAGAAATGTAGACTTAGAATAACTATTGCCAAAAGGATGAAATTGCCGGTTTTTCTTTAATTAGCAAAGTAATAAAGTTATACAAAAAGCAGGACTGGTTGACGTCATTAAATAGTATCACTATACTGCTGTACTTAAAACTGTACGGGTAATATTCGGAATTATTATGGATGCTATAAGCTACACCGCTGTTCGCTCTAATTTATCGAAAACAATGGAAAAGGTGTGTGTTGACCATGCTCCAATTATCATAACTCGTAAAAATGAAGCGCCTGTCGTTATGATGTCTTTGGAAGATTATCAGTCTATGGAAGAAACGACTTATCTTTTAAGATCTCCAGCAAATGCTAGGCACTTGCTTGAGTCTATAGCAGAACTTGAAGCAGGAAAAGGACTAGTAAAAGAGCTAATTGAATGAATCTCATCTTTTCAACTAAAGCTTGGGATAATTATTTATATTGGCAAAATACAGATAAAAAAATACTTAAACGTATTAATCTGCTTATTGTTGATATTCAACAGACACCCTATGAAGGTATAGGCAAACCAGAGCCTTTAAAACATGGACTTGCAAATTACTGGTCTCGTCGAATTGATGATGAACACCGAATCGTTTATAAATATCAAGATAACTCCATTTTTATTGCTCAACTTCGTTATCATTACTAAATCAATTTAGCCAAACAATAATCCTAATCCCAGGGAGGCAATTCACCGTTATAAGCTATAAAATCTTTATGTTGGGCAATAGTGATGGTTCCAGCATTGTTCTTAGTTGGGGTTGTTGTTATCTCGGTAGTCGCAATCTTCATGTTAGTTTTTACATTTGGAATCGATGTGGTAGACCATTTACTAAAAAGGTTCAGGTCTTTATCATTTGTAATATACCATTTCTTTAGTGCAGCATCCCATCTAGCTCCTAGTGCCTTAGCTTCATCTTTTTGAGCAAAAGGGACGTTTAAATGAATTTTTGTAGCGGTCATGATCAAATAATACCTAATTAACTTTTTAATAGTATATCCATAAAGCAATAGTCAGGATAGTCGGTTGGTTTGCATTTATGTTGCCTGAGTTTAACAATTAAAATTGGCGATTATTAACGAGTTCAAACTTTTGAAAGTAGTAAATATAATTATGCACCAATGGTGCTTTTCATCTGCCTTATATCAACTTTTAAATATCACTTTAAAACATATCCTTCCACATTGATCGATGTGATATGTGTTTTCAATTCTTCAAATACGAAATTCGCTATAAATATAGATAGGATAAAGAAAAATGTTTTCAATATTATATGGCATCGCATCTGCGCTGTCATGGGGTGTGGCTGATTTTGCTGGCGGTCTTGCTTCCCGAAGATTGAGTCTGTATTTGGTGGTTTTTTACGGATATATAGTGGGTTTGCTTGCGTTATTTATTGCTGTAGCACTTTATCCTGAAGTTCTCCCAGAACCGAAATCAATTATTTTTGCGGGCTTAGCAGGCTTACTGGGGGCTGGTAGTTTATTGGTTTTATTTTACAGTATGACTTTTGGTCAGATGAGTGTTGCAGCTCCTGTCTCTGCTTTATTCGCAGCAGTGCTTCCTATCATGGTAGGTATATTCACTCAGGGAATGCCTGCATCGCTACATTTCGTCGGTTTTGGCTTTGCATTGCTCGCTGTGGTTTTGATTTCATTGGGAGATAGTGAACAAGCCTTGCATCCCGAAAGTATAGCTAATTTAAGTCTTCCCGTATTAGCGGGACTTGGTTTTGGAGGCAGTTTTATAGCAATGCATTACGCTATAAATGGCAGTCACTCTGTTATATCACTCATGATCTCATCTTATACGATAGGCACTTTGACGACGTTCTTTTTTGTAAAGATACGACGTGAAACATTTTCCATTCAACGAAATTCGCTAGGAATAGTTCTGGCTCACGTGTTTTTTAATGTGGGAGGTAATTTTTTCTATCTGCAAGCACTTAAGACGGGGCGTTTTGATATTTCTTCTGCTTTGGGTTCACTTTATCCCGGCGCAACGGTTATGCTTGCTTGGATTATTTTGAAAGAACGGATTTACTTAAGGCAGTGCATAGGCATAGTTTCTGCTTTAATCGCTATTATGCTTTTTACGATGTGAAAAGTCAGGCACGCTTTTATCAGCTTAATAAAGGACAAAACGTTACTGTAGGTCGGGTTAGCGATAGCGTAACGCTACACACCAAGATTGTGTCGGGTTACGCTATCGCTAACCCGACCTACGCCTACAAACCTTTGCAATGAAGTCAAAACTCACGAGTTTTGTTGCTAGTCGTAGCGAGAGCGTAAGCCAAGCATTTCCTGCGCATCCTGTCGGGTTACGCTGTCGCTAACCCGACCTGATAACATTATTCACACTGATCCGTTTTTAGTGACAGTCTTAGTTTCCAAACAACTTATCAAAGAAACCTTTTTTCTGTTCTTTCTGATCAGCATCAGCAGGTGTTTCTGTAGAAGGTGTACCTGTTTCTGGCTGCTTAGGGGCTACTAAATAGTTAATCACAGCATATTTAGTAGTGAGTTTGTCAGAGCTTTCATAACTACTAGTACGTACATGAACGCCATAAGCATAAGCTGAGGCGCCACCGGCTGAGTATAAGCTTTCAAGCTGAGATTGAGTATGTAGTTTGATAAGGGCATCACCACCAGATTCTTTAGCTTTTTTAACGATATTGCTGCGACTTGTGATTTGTAATAAGCCGGTATCTCGTATGTCGTCAATAAAACCGACTACTTTAAATTTACGGGGTGGTTCGCCGTCATCCCATATATCCATGCTATCAATAACGACCTTTGATCCGCCTTTTCCTTGTATTATCCCAGACTGAGAGCCTTCAAATGATTTATATTCAGTTTTAACTAAAGAACAACCTGAAATTAAGAAAGCGAACACTAATGCTGAAAGGGTGATTTTTATCATATTTTTATTTGTATAGTTGAATGTAGCCATTACTAAATAATTAATGGTGGATTGTGAGTAATCTAAAGTACTGGGTATGTAAAAGGTTAATTTTATAATAGATTCAGTTAATATCGATATAAAATTTATGTCTTTTTAGTGCTTTATGGATTTCGAGGTCAATTGTAACAGTTAATGGCTGATGTTATTAATCCATACTGTCGTTTAAAAAAGACCTATTTATGAAGTCTCTATTGCAGCACTACTGTTTTTTGTCAGTTTTTTTATAAATTAAAGTTCACCTTATTAATACAAGAATCTAAGTAAAGTAAAACATCTTTAGCAGTCACTAATTGGGTATCATCAAATAATAAGGGTTGCTGGTCTGTAATTACATCCCAGCGCTTCAATTGACTTTTTAATTGCTGGCGTTGCTGGGCTGTAAAATGATAATCCTGAACTAGTCGATTAAATAATTGAGATTCATGGCTAGTAATTATGACTGCCAAAGCACAGGTCTTGATAAGCAATTCTTCAATAGTTGATAGCTGAGCTGCTATTAATGAACTAACTTGTTTTGCATTAATAGCATCTGCGGAAGAATATTGATTATCAGAAATAACTTTCATACATAAAATAAGTTCGCTAGTGGTAAAGCGTACTGCAGTTTCATAAAAGGCAGAGGCTTCCATATCGCAAAGTTCTGAGGCATGGTACTCGTATTGGGGTTTAGGTACGGTCTGAAGGCTCGCTCGGGGATAGTGTGCTGCAGCAATAGAACTCGGGTAATAACTTTTTTGGCTATCAATATCCGTTATCTTATCAATTAAAAATAATTTACCTAAAGCATGATGTTGATGCCCGGCGATACCGATATTAACTAAAGTTACAGGTTCATTTGTGCCATAACGTGCTTGTGTGTAAGCAACGCCAGCAGCCATTGCACTTTTTCCTAAGCCTGTGACGGTAAGGCAAATATCATTATTTAAATAAACAGCGAAAGCGTGAACACTTAAATCTTTTTTAAGCTTGTAATGTTCAATTACAGCTTTAGCTTCACAAGTTAATGCTGTGTATATAAAAATCTTGTACGTGTTTGATGACTTCATTTAATATAAGTGCTGGCTGTTTTTGATGTTTAGCTTAGCAAAGTAGCAAAAACAGATTTTAGTGTTAGATTAGGGATTTAAAAGCTATGTTTATTAAAACCTTACCGATTATTTTTACTTATAGTCAATTATTTTCTGAACTTGAAGCGGGTATATTTTTAACGACCCTTTTTTGGCTAGTTTATTGTTATACGCCTTCAGTTAAAAGCTCTTGGCGTGATAGTTCTGCTAATGGTTGGTATCAAAAACTTTATTTAGCTTGGTTAGGTCAAAGTTCTTTATGGCGTGCATTTTGGCCTTTTTTTATATTGGTTAATGTCATACTTTATTACATTGATTACCGTGCAATGACCGAAACTTATACGATTGCTAGTTGGAAAACGGTACATGGTATGTTATTGCTCCCCATCGTATGGTGGATACGTTCAGTGTGGTTATGTTCGCAAAACACCCGTTACAAACTATTTAGTGTTGTAGCTCGTACAATGACGCTGTATTTAATACTAGAATTTATTTTGCGATTTTATATCAGCACTCAGATGCCTCAAACTTTCTTTGATTGCCGTTTATTAATTTTAGAGTATGGCGATTGCGTATAAGTTAACGTAAAGCTTTTTCCCATTTGCTTACCAAGCTCGCAGCAATACTATTGCCAAATACATTAGTTGCGCTCCGTCCCATATCTAAAATTTGGTCTATACCTAGTAAGAGTAATAAACCTGCTTCTGGAATATTAAATTGAGATAAGGTTGCTGCGATGACTATTAATGAAGCTCTAGGCACACCCGCTACGCCTTTACTGGTAAATAATAAAACCAATAGCATAACTAATTGATCGCTTAATGCCATATCGATACCATAAGCTTGTGCAATAAATAAAACCGCGAAGGTCATATACATCATGCTGCCATCAAGGTTAAAAGAATAACCCAAAGGCAACACTAAACCGCAGACTTTTTCATCACAGCCAAAACGTTCTAATTGTTGTAATAACTTAGGATAAGCACTTTCGCTGCTGGCAGTACCAAAAGCTAATAGCATCGGTTCACGTATATGTCGTAGTAAAGAGAATATTCGGAGTCTTAAAAATATAAAGCCTACACCAGTAAGTGCTAAACATAATAGTAGTAAGCCTAAATAAAATTCGCCAATAAAACTACTATAGACCACAAGAACACCGATACCCTGAGTAGCAACTACTGATGCCATTGCCGCAAATATCGCAACCGGTGCATAGTGCATAATGTATGCAGTCATTTTTAGCACAATGTGGGTTAATGAATCTAACATCATAACCACAGGTTTGGCTAAGTCACCGATAGCAGCACACGCTAAGCCAAAGAACATCGAAAATACTACGATTTGTAAAATGTCATTAGTAGCCATCGCCTCAACGATGCTTTTAGGAAATAGATGGGCTACAAAGTTAGCTAATGTAGCTTGAGCAGGAGGAATTCCAGTGCTACTTCCAATGTCTGGTAAAGTTAGTTGTAAAGCATGGCCTGGTTCAAATATATTTACTAACATCATACCTAGCAATAAACTAAACAATGAAGCAGAGAAGAACCAAAGCATGGCTTTAATGCCGATGCGCCCCACTGTTTGAATGTTGCCCATTTTAGCCATACCCACCACTAGAGTTGAAAAGACCAATGGTGCAATAATCATTTTTATTAGGCGTAGGAAAATATCAGTTAATGCTGTAAATAGGGAAAGTATTTGATTGAGAATTGGGTTTGGATGGCCTGCATCAATACTATAAAGTGTTAAATTAAGCATTTCACCCACCAATATGCCAGCAATTAAAGCAATGATGATATAAAGCGTTGGATGATTGTTGTGTGAGGATTGAGTGACTATGCTCATGCTTGAATTAGTTTTAATTAGGGGGGTAGGGGCACTTAAACCAATTCAGAGACTTATGACGCCCCTAGAGATGTTGTTATGTTATTGATATATTAAGCTTCAATTTCTAATGTAATAATATATTAATTACCTAAGAGCCGCAATTTAAGGTCAAATTAATGGAAATTGTATCTAGCTCATTTAAAGGTTTAGCCAGTATGAAAAGAATATTGATAGTGCTCTTAGTAAGCCTGTTGAGCGCTTGTACCGCAATGCCACCCCATAATATCGATAATTTGTGTGCGACCTTTAAAGAAAAAGATGATTGGTATGAAGAAACGCAGCACTCCTATCAGAAATGGGGCGTACCTATACCTGTACAAATGGCCATTATGCATCAAGAGTCACATTTTATAGCAGATGCAAGGCCAGATAGGGTTTGGTTATTAGGATTTATTCCCTGGTTTAGACCAAGTAGTGCTTATGGTTATGCACAAGCATTGGATGCCACTTGGCAAGACTATCTCGAGAGGACAGGAAGTTGGACGGCTGATCGTGATGATTTTGGTGATGCAAGTGATTTCATCGGTTGGTATTGTGCGGTTAGTCATAATCAATTGGGCATAGCTAAAGAAGATGCAAAAAATTTATATTTAGCTTATCACGAAGGAAATAAAGGTTATAAGCATAAGACTTATTTAAATAAACTAGGCTTAACGCGGACTGCAGAAAAAGTAGGTAATCGAGCAAGACTTTTTAAAGGTCAATTAGAGGGTTGTAAAATCAATTGATAACTTATGGTTAATTTTTGCTAAAATATCCGCTCTTTTTATATCAACCAAAGGTGACACCTTGACAAGAATTCAAGTTATTTCAATTATCACCGCTATCATTATAGGGATTACTATGTTTTCAATGGCTAATGCTACCTCACCCGCAGAAAATAAAGCAGAAGGTGCGGCTTTCTTAGTAGAGAATGCTAAAAAAGCAAATATCGTAACAACTGCAAGCGGTTTGCAATATGAAATATTGACACCAGGTACAGGCACAACATCTCCAGCGGCGACCTCTAATGTAACTGTACATTACAAAGGCACAACCTTAGATGGTAAGGAATTTGATAGTTCATACAGTCGAGGTGAACCAACCTCATTCCCATTAAATAGAGTGATAGCAGGGTGGACTGAAGGCTTACAATTGATGACAGTAGGTGCCAAATACCGTTTTTATATCCCTTCTGATTTAGCTTATGGTTCTCAAGGCGCAGGCCCAATTTCTCCTAACGCGACTTTAATATTTGATGTAGAACTACTCAATATTAAATAATCGTTCAGGTCAAAGGCTAAAGGCTAAAGACAAAACGGCCGGTTTAGGTTAGCTAAGCCGGCCGTTTTATTTTTTAGATCTTGTTCAATAAATATATAAAGCACATCTTTCCATTCTTTCTTATCGCTCAGGTGATTTTTTCGCCTTTAACCTTTTGCCTTATCCTCTATGCCCATCTATAAACTGTTCGCTACCACGCCTAAGGCGATGGAAACTTTACTAACCGAAGAATTGCAATCGCTTGGAATTACGCATATAAAAGCGACTATGGCAGGTGTAGCTTTTGAAGGTGATTTAGAAACCGCTTATCGAGCTTGCTTATGGTCCAGAACAGCCAATCGAATTTTATTAGTATTAAGCTCTTTTGAAGTTAAAAGCCAAGAAGATCTATACAAAGGTATCCTAGCGATCGACTGGTTTGAGCATATCAATCCTGGCGATAGTTTTGCGGTCAGTTTTAGCGCTAAGAATTCAGAGGTCATCAATAATACCCATTTTGGTGCTTTAAAAGTTAAAGATGCCATCGTTGACCAAATGCGGGAAAAGTTTCAACAGCGTCCTAGTATTGATACAGCTCAACCGAGTATTCGAATTAATGTGTATTTGCAGGGCGAACTAGCCCAACTTAGTTTAGATCTTTCTGGGGAAAGCTTACATCGCCGTGGTTATCGGGATGTTAATATTAAAGCTCCCATGAAAGAAAACTTAGCCGCCGCCATGTTACTACGTTGTGGTTGGCCCCAGATTGCTAAACAACAAGGTGCACTGATTGATCCTATGTGTGGATCAGGTACCTTATTATTAGAAGCTGCAATGATTGCCGCTGATTATGCGCCGGGATTGTTGCGCGATTATTTTGGTTTTATAGGCTGGAAAAAGCATGATGCGCAATGCTGGAATAAGTTACGTATCGAAGCGCAACAGCGTAAAAAGCTGGGTATTGAATCTTTACCAATTATTGTTGGCTTTGATCAAAATCGTCAAACCGTTAATACTGCATTGGCTCATATTGCTAATGCAGGTTTACAACATAAAGTTCATGTCGAACGTCGTGATATTGAAGATGCAAGTCCTGCAAGTAGTTGGAAGCCCGGCTTATTAATCTGTAATCCGCCTTATGGTGAGCGCTTAGGTACCGAGCAAGAAACCTCAGATCTTTATAAAAGATTTGGCGAGTCTCTAAAAGCTCATTTTGTGGGCTGGAAAGCCGCTATGATTATTAGTAACCCTGAGCTAGGCTTTCGTTTAGGGATACGTTCTCAAAAACCCATCACTTTATTTAATGGTGCCTTGGAATGTAAATTACTGCGTTTAAATATTGAAGAAAGTAGTTTTTTTATACCTAAAGCAAAAACTCAGGAAGATAGAGTCATTCAGGCGATGGATACGGTTAATACTGAAATAGTCGAGTCCGATGGTGCAGATATGTTTGCTAATCGCTTAGCGAAGAATCTTAAAAAGTATGCTCGTTGGGCTAAACAACAATCGATTAGTTGCTATCGTGTTTATGATGCTGATTTACCGGAATATGCTGTGGCTATCGATATTTATCAGGGCGAGCAGACCTGGGTTAATATTCAAGAATACGAACCACCTAAAAGTATCGATCAACACAAAGCCGATCAACGATTAGCAGCTTTGTTAGCTGAAATACCCAAAGTCTTAAACGTCACTCGTGAACAAATCTTTCTTAAAATACGTAAAAAACAACGTAGTACTGATCAATATGAAAAACAGGCAGAAGTAGGGCAGTTTCATACGATTGAAGAAGGGGGTTGCAAGTTACTGGTTAACTTTGAAGATTATCTCGATACCGGCTTATTTTTAGATCATCGCCCCATTCGTATGCTCATTCAAAAACAAGCTAAAGATAAACGTTTTTTAAATTTATTTGCTTATACAGGTAGTGCGACCGTTCACGCGGCAATGGGTGGTGCAAAGGCAACCACTACGGTTGATATGTCTAATACTTATATCAACTGGGCTAAAAACAATATGGCCTTGAATAAAAATAATGGGGAGCATGAATATATACAGGCTGATTGTTTGGAGTGGTTAGCATTAACCGCCAAGCAAGAAAATAAACCGCAATATGATTTAATATTTCTTGATCCACCTACCTTTTCTAATTCTAAGCGTATGACCGATGTATTTGATATCCAGAACGATCATGTGTCGCTAATCAATAACGCAGCCGCCTTGTTAGCCCCTAAGGGTATTTTATATTTCTCAACCAACTTCAGGCGTTTTAAAATTGATTTAAAGGCGCTCGCTGATTTGAAGATAGTCGATATAACTAAACAGACTATTCCCGAAGATTTTGCAAGAAATCAGCGTATTCATTATTGCTGGAGTATACAAAATGCTGAATAGAGTAAGAGTTTTAGTATCAGGTCGAGTGCAAGGTGTTTATTTTCGAGCTTTTACCCGAAAAAAAGCCGTGCAATTAGGTATAAACGGATATGCAAGAAACCTAGCCGATGGACAGGTAGAAATTGTTGCTGAAGCTGATGAAGCTATCTTAGAAAAATTCATTAGCTGGTGTCATAAAGGCCCAATAACCGCTCGCGTTGATCAAGTGATAGTGACCTCTTTAGTAATTGATGAAGGTTTTACTGGTTTTGAGATTAGATAAATCTCCCCTTGCCCCTCTTTTCCAAAGAGGGGAACTGAACATATCAACTTTTGTGCTCCGCATTAGTTTGATTTCGTAGGTCGGGTTTGTAATGGAGTCAAAACTCACGAGTTTTGTTGCTTGGCGTAGCGATAGCGTAAGCCAAGCATTTCCCGCGCATCCTGTCGGGTTACGCTACGCTAACCCTACCTACATAAAAGTTAACTCAATGTTAGCGACGTATAGCGCAGAAACTATAAAACCAGATTAAAAATATTTTGGTTTATAGGTTATTATTCAAAGCAGTTTGATTGTAACTAAATAACAATAAGTCATTTCAATAGCCAATCAGGAGAATTCAGTGCTCTACATCGAACCCAATCAATTAGGTAGTAAAGTCCAATTTAAATCACGTTATGGCAATTATATTGGTGGTCAATGGCTAGATCCCGTTAAAGGCCAGTACTTTGATAATTTGAGTCCTGTTAATGGTAAAGTATTTTGTAGTATTCCTCGATCTTCGGCTGAAGATATTGAGCTAGCTTTAGATGCAGCTCATGCTGCAAAAGAAGCATGGGGAAAAACCTCAGTTACAAACCGATCTAATCTTTTATTAAAAATAGCTGATCGCTTAGATGCTAATCTTGAAATTTTAGCCGTTGCTGAAACTTGGGATAATGGTAAGCCGATTCGTGAAACGTTGGCAGCAGATATTCCTTTGGCTGTCGACCACTTTCGTTATTTTGCAGGCTGTATTCGTGCGCAAGAAGGTTCGATTGGTGAAATAGACGAGAACACCGTGGCATATCATTTTCATGAGCCTCTCGGTGTGGTTGGTCAAATTATTCCCTGGAATTTTCCTTTATTAATGGCTTGTTGGAAATTAGCGCCTGCATTAGCGGCGGGTAATTGTGTAGTGATGAAGCCAGCAGAACAAACACCTGCCTCAATTTTAGTGCTGATGGAGTTGATAGGTGATTTAGTTCCTGCTGGCGTTATAAATATAGTCAATGGTTATGGTGCAGAAGCCGGACAGGCCTTAGCAACTAGTACTCGCATTGCAAAAATAGCCTTTACTGGTTCAACACCTGTCGGTGCACATATTTTAAAATGCGCGGCAGAGAACATTATTCCATCAACGGTAGAGTTAGGTGGCAAATCGCCTAATATTTATTTTGAGGATGTCTTGGCTCAAGAAGATGCCTTTGTCAGTAAATGTGTGGAGGGTGCGGTGCTGGCCTTTTTCAATCAAGGTGAAGTTTGTACTTGTCCCTCACGATTATTAGTTCAAGAATCTATCTATGATGAATTTATCGCTAAAGTGATTGCTAGAGCTAAGCAGATTACCCGCGGTAATCCTTTAGATACAGACACTATGGTTGGTGCACAAGCCTCTAAACAGCAGTTTGATAAAATCTTAGGCTATGTTCAAATTGGTCAAGACGAAGGGGCTGAAGTTTTGATAGGTGGAAAAGTAGCCGCTTTAGGTGCTGATTTCTCAGAGGGCTACTATATTGAACCGACCATTATGAAAGGTGGCAATAAAATGCGTATCTTTCAGGAAGAAATTTTTGGTCCTTTCATTTCAGTCACTACTTTTAAAGACGAAGCTGAAGCTCTGGCGATTGCCAATGATACCCAGTTTGGCTTAGGAGCGGGTGTTTGGACGCGAGATATGAATCTTGCTTATCGTATGGGACGTGGTATACAAGCGGGTAGGGTATGGACAAATTGTTATCATCATTATCCGGCTCATGCGGCCTTTGGTGGTTATAAGAAATCAGGTGTAGGACGTGAAAATCATAAAATGATGCTGGATCATTATCAGCAAACTAAAAACTTGCTCATTAGCTATGATATTAATCCATTGGGATTTTTTTAATTTTTGCTAATAAAGTCGCTGTCGCGACGGTTTTATTATCGGGTAATCGCACCCGAGGATCAGATACTTCTTTTGCTCCGTCAAAAGAAGTATCCAAAGAAAAGGTGGCTCTATGGCCGCTTGTTTCTGCGCTCCTCGTCACCGCAGACGAGAGTAAAGCATCTTTACTACGGATTATTAAATTGATAATTACTAAATTTAAAGAATTTTTACAATGAATGTGAAACTCTTGTAAAATCAGTCTGTCAGTGTATTTTTAATGTTTATTATGGAGTTATTAAAATGAAAATAAATACCGCTATTTCTCGTCCTGAAGCCAGTATATTGGCTACTAACAAAGTTTTAAGAAACACTTATATGCTGTTATCAATGACCTTGATATTCAGCGCAATAACCGCAGGTACAGCTATGGTTATGAACTTACCGCCTTTTGGTATGTTAATCACCTTCGTAGGTTTTTACGGTTTATTATTTTTAACTACTAAATATAGCAACAGCGCCTCAGGTTTGCTTTTTGTATTCGCCTTAACGGGTTTCATGGGCTTAACACTAGGTCCTATCTTATCAATGTATGTTAAAGCGTTTAGCAATGGTCATGAATTGATTATGATGGCTCTAGGCGGTACTGGCGTCATATTCATGGGCTTATCTGCTTATGCTTTAACCACACGCAAAGACTTTAGTTACTTAGGTGGCTTTTTAATGGTTGGCGTATTGGTGGCTTTTTTAGCGGGTATTGGTGCAGCGGTATTCGCTATACCTGCGCTTTCATTGGCCGTTTCTGCCATGTTTATTTTATTGATGTCAGGTATGATTTTATTTCAGACCAGTCAAATAGTTAATGGCGGTGAAACCAACTATATTTTAGCCACTATTTCTTTATATGTTTCTATCTATAACTTGTTCTTAAGCTTGCTGCAATTGTTAGGTGTATTTAACGGTAGAGAGTAAGTTTTGTATGATGGCGGATAATGCAATGTTATCCGCCTCTTTACACTAAGAATCAAATCAAGGTTTGTTTTTCTCAGTGCTTTAATAGCATCAAAAATGTCGGAAATCTATGGAAGTATTACTGCTAGTGTTACTCGTCATAGTTACTCCTGTGCAGGCTCAAGTATTTAAATGCACAATCAATGCTTATAAGACTATTTATCAAGCAACCCCTTGTGCACCTAAAATTCGCGAACAAATAATTGACACTAAACCACGCTCTGCTGAGCAAGAGTCCGCGGCAGCAGAGGCTTTAAAAAAGTGGGAGTCGAAATACAGTGCACAACAAGCGGCTGAAAAGGCAGCTTTAAAAGCTGAGAAAATAAAACAACCACGCAATATTATTGTTCAGGTTGTTCAAAGATCAGCGCCTCAATTACGGACCCGAAAGCCCAGTAGGCGTGGGATGATGAAATTGCATTGAGCTGGTGTTACGCAGTCATTCAAGGGTTTAAAAAACAAATAAAGATCGCTATCGTGACGATAAACATGATGAGTGTGCGCCAATTTCTATCTTGGTGGATGCGCTGGCAAGACGGTGAGAGTATGCTTTTTATGTTCCCTCTTTAGCAAAGAGGGGTTAGGGGAGATTGTGCTATTAAAAATAATAATAAAATATCAATAACTTATGGCACAAAAATCCCCCTCAGTCCTCCTTTTACAACATAGGTATCTACACAAATAATTGTTAGCATTCCCACGCGAGAACGATAACATTGTGGTGAAGATCGTAGGGGCGTATTGCATACGCCCTTATAAAATAAGCTTTATAACATTGGACTTTCGATGTTGGGCGTATGCAATACGCCCCTACGGTGATTTTTATCGTTTCCACGCCGATAAGAAACTTGTGTAGATACCTATGCTTTTACAAAGCGAGAAGCTAAAATCATAATACCTTCACAGTCTCTGGCGCTTATCCACCCTATGTTGTATTCGTAGTCGAATTTTCTCTATAAAGAGTATCTTCTTTCAATCCCCTACGACATTTACTTGTTGCCCATGATAGAATAAAAAAATTTTGATCGTAGGGACATGAAGTTAATTAGAGGACTTTCGCATTTACAAGCTTTTGAACAGGGTTGTGTGCTAACTATAGGTAATTTTGATGGCTTGCACTTAGGACATGCTGCGGTCATTAAAAAACTAGCTGAGCGTGGTCAAGAATTAGCCTTGCCTGTTGTGGTTATGGTCTTTGAACCACAGCCTTTGGAGTATTTTCTTGGAGATAACGCACCCTCACGGTTGATGCGTTTACGAGAAAAAGTCATTGAGTTTTCAAAATTACCAGTTGATAACTTACTTATAGTAAGCTTTAATCGTGGCTTTGCTAATGGTGACGCTGAGCAATTTATTGAAAATATTTTAGTTAAGCAACTCAATGTAAAGCATTTAGTGATAGGTGATGATTTTCACTTTGGTAAGGCACGACGCGGTAATTTTGCTCTGCTTAAGGAAAAGGGTAAAGACTATGGTTTTAGTGTTGAAGATACCCGTTCTTGTTCTATTGAGGGTCAGCGTGTTAGTAGTACTTTAATTAGAGATGCGCTAGGTGAGGGTGATTTAACCCAAGCCAAACAATTATTAGGGCGCAGTTATTCCATCTGTGGACGCATTGCTCATGGTGATAAACGTGGGCGTACTTTAGGATATCCTACTGCTAATATAAAAATGTTTAGAAAAAATACCCCCGTCAATGGGGTATTTGCCGTTACCATGACCGGTTTAGAAGGTCGTGAATACGAGGGGGTTGCTAATGTAGGTACCAGACCTACTTTTGATGGCGGCTCAAAAGTGTTACTTGAAACCCATTTATTTGACTTTAATAAAGAAATATATGGCTGTTATGTGGAAGTGCATTTTAAACAAAAAATTAGAGATGAAATGCAATTTCAATCATTCGAACAACTGCAAGCTCAAATTGTAAAAGATGTGCTGAGTGCTAAAAAGATTTTTTCTGAGAATAAAAAACTATGACTACCGATTATAAAAAAACCCTGAACTTACCTAATACTGCCTTCCCTATGAAAGGCAACTTAGCGCAACGTGAACCAGAAAGACTTAAGAAATGGACTCAAGCCGAACTGTATCAAAAGATCAGACAAGAATTTTTAGGTAGACCCAAATTTATTTTACATGATGGTCCTCCTTACGCTAACGGCGAGATACACATAGGTCACGCCGTTAATAAAGTCTTAAAAGATTTCATCATTAAATCAAAAACTTTAAGTGGCTTTGATGCGCCTTATGTGCCTGGTTGGGATTGTCACGGCTTACCCATCGAACTGATGGTTGAAAAGAAAATCGGCAAAGCTGGCGTAAAGGTGTCGCCTGCGGTGTTTCGTAAAGCTTGTAGAGAATATGCGGCTAAGCAAGTTGAAATTCAAAAGGAAGCCTTTATTCGTTTAGGAATCTTAGGTGATTGGCAAAATCCTTATTTAACGATGGACTTTGCTTTTGAAGCCGACATCGTACGCTCTTTGGGTAAAATCACTCAAAAAGGCCACATGGCAGCGGGGGCTAAACCTGTGCATTGGTGTACAGATTGTGGCTCTGCATTAGCAGAAGCTGAAGTTGAATATGAAGATAAACATTCGCCAGCCATAGATGTGCGCTTTAAAGTGGTCGATGAGGCTGCTTTTATGAACTTATGCCATCATGCGCCAGCTCATGAAGGGCAGGGTGATTTATCCGTTGTTATTTGGACAACTACGCCTTGGACCTTACCGGCAAATCAAGGTGTGGCACTTAACCCTGATTTAGAATACGTAATCGTGCAGTGTGCGACAGAACGATTAGTGGTTGCAGAAGCCTTACTTAAAGACAGTCTATTACGTTTTGGTATTGAGGAATATCATGTCATCGGTTATTGCAAAGGTTCTGCTTGGGAATTTCAATTATTAGAACATCCTTTCTATGATAGAAAGGTGCCTATCGTTTTAGGTGATCATGTTACCACTGAAGCAGGTACTGGTGCAGTGCATACGGCTCCTGGTCATGGTCAAGACGATTATATTGTCGGTATGAAATATGGTTTAGCTATTGATAATCCAGTGGGTGCCGATGGCGTGTTTTTGTCGACTACCGAATTGTTTGCTGGTGAGCATGTATTTAATGCCAATGCTCATGTTTTAGAAGTCTTAGAAAGTAAAGGTAAGCTGGTACATCATCACGCACTCTTGCATAGCTATCCACATTGCTGGCGTCATAAAACTCCTATTATTTTTAGAGCGACTCCGCAATGGTTTATCGCTATGAATAAAAACCATTTACGTGACTTAGCTTTAAGTGAAGTTAAGCGTGTCGCTTGGATACCTGATTGGGGTCAAGCGCGTATTGAAAGTATGATAGATGGTCGACCTGATTGGTGTGTATCTAGGCAGCGTACTTGGGGTGTACCTATTACTTTCTTTATCCATAAAGAAACCCGTGAATTGCATCCACGTACCGCTGAATTGATTGAACAAATCGCTAAGCGCATAGAAGAAAAGGGCATAGAAGCTTGGTTCGAGCTAGATAAAGAAGAACTCTTAGGTGCAGAAGCTGCAGATTATGAAAAATCTACTGATACCTTAGATGTTTGGTTTGATTCGGGTGTGACTCATGCCTGTGTGCTAGATAAGCGTGAGCAATTATCATCGCCGGCTGATTTATATTTGGAAGGTTCTGACCAACATCGGGGCTGGTTTCAATCATCATTATTGGCATCTGTTGCTATGAATGATGTCGCGCCTTATAAAGCCGTATTAACTCATGGTTTTACCGTCGATAAAAACGGCGAAAAAATGTCTAAATCCAAAGGTAATGTCATTCCGCCTCAGTCTGTGATGAAAAATTTGGGTGCTGATGTATTAAGGTTGTGGATTGCCTCTACTGATTATCGTAGTGAAATGCGTGTCTCTGATGAGATTTTAGAGCGTACCTCTGATGGTTATCGTCGTCTACGCAATACTGCACGCTTTTTATTATCTAATCTGGATGATTTTAATCCTGCTCAAGATAGTGTGGCGCATCAAGATTTATTAGCCTTAGATCGCTGGGTGCTTGATAAGGCTTATGCTTTGCAAGAAGAAGTAAAAGCCGCTTATGAAACGTATCAATTTCAACATATCTATCAAAAAGTGCATCATTTTTGTGTAATTGATTTGGGTGGTTTTTACTTAGACATTATCAAAGATCGTCAATACACCGCTAAAGCCGATGGCCTAGCAAGACGTTCAGCGCAAACGGCGATGTATCACGTTTTAGAGGCACTCACACGTTGGTTAGCACCCATTATTAGTTATACCGCTGATGAAATATGGCAGTATTTGCCTGGCGAACGTAGTGACTCTGTGTTCTTAGAAACTTGGTATCAGGGCTTGGTTAAGTTAGATGAAAAATCAACTATGACCCAAGAATTCTGGCAGCAAGTGATGTTGGTCAGAAATGCTGTCAGTAAAGAATTGGAAAAATCTCGTGGTAAAGGCGAAATTGGTTCTTCGTTAAATGCCGAACTCGAGTTGTATTGTAATCCTGAGTATTTAGAGATACTAAATCAGTTAGCGTGCGAGCTACATTTTATTTTTATCACCTCAAATGCTTCTGTTATGGCCGAACAGCACAGTCCCGAAGATGCTATTCAAACCGAACTTGAAGGCATTAAATTAAAAGTCATCGTTTCTGAGCATCATAAATGTGTACGCTGTTGGCATCAACGTTATGACGTAGGCGAACACGCAGAGCATCCCGAGTTGTGTGGTCGTTGTGTTGAAAACGTAGCAGGCAACGGTGAGCACAGACATTATGCCTAAGTTTCCTATGTTGAAATGGTTAGGCTTGTCGTTATTAGCCGTGTTGTTAGATCAGATCACTAAGTTATGGGTTGCACATGATATGCAGCTTTTTCAATCTATTGAAATTCTGCCTTATGTTAGATTAACTTATGTACACAATACCGGAGCCGCCTTTAGTTTTTTAAGTGAAGCAGGCGGCTGGCAACGCTGGTTTTTTGCGGCTTTAGCCTTAGTGATTGGTTCAGTGATTGCCGTCTGGTTAACTCGATTAAAAGCTCATGAGACTTTGATGGCAGTTTCGTTATCATTAGTCTTAGGGGGCGCGATTGGTAATCTGATTGATCGACTCGCCTATGGTTATGTCATCGATTTTCTGGATATTTATGTGCAATCCTGGCATTGGCCCGCTTTTAATGTCGCTGATTCTGCGATTACCTTAGGAGTGGTGCTCATGTTGCTTGAATCGTTTGGAATTGGAAAAGCCAAAAGTTAGTCGTAGGGTAGAGTTGCGGTAGGATGGGTAGAGCGATAGAGACTTTGAAAGTATTATGATTTTAGCTTCCCCCTTTGTAACATAGGTATCTACACAAGATTCTTATCGGCGTGGAAGCGATAAAAATCACCGTAGGGGCGTATTGCATACGCCCAACATTGAAAGTCCAATGTTATAGAGCTTATTTTATAAGGGCGTATG
>QVQD01000178.1 GCA_003584875.1 Methylococcales bacterium | reverse complement strand
AGGTCGGGTTAGGCGCAAGCCGTAACCCGTAACCCGACACACTACGACACACTGTCGGGTTACGCTGTCGCTAATCCGACCTACATACTTCGTTTCATCGCGGCTACTGGCTAAAAACATCATAATCGTCAGCCACAATCAATAAACATTGAAACAAAACCACTTATAATGTCGAAAAAATCAATAAACATTCGCAAAATTTAGGTAATGTTCGCGAAAGTTTATTAAATCTGCGCGAACATTTATTAAGCTTTCGCGAACGTCGAGGTCAATGGGTCAAGCACGCGACCAAGCTGACCACTACATACAAACTAACGTTTAAATATTTTTAGTTACAAACGGCATATTTTTACTCAATGTGCAAAAAATAGACACAGTTTTGCCTGTAAAGCGTATACGCAGTGCCTGCAAAACACCTAAACTTACGCGAACATCACCTAAACTTTTGGGCTTGATTAGTTGAGCACCTGCTGTGTTAATCCGATTTACCCGACTTCTGTAGTAAAAGCGGTAAGCCCTGTGCGACTTTTTTGGACTTATTAATTATTCTCTATACAATGCAAGCTTAATTTTAGACAGGATTAAACCATGACCACTTTAACTTCTGATACCCATGAATTTGTAACAGAATTAAAACAAGCAGGTTTAAGTGAGCTGCAAGCGGTTGCGATTACTTGATTACATCAGCAAGCTTCGAATGCTACGATAGCTTATGTTAAGCATGAACACAGTTTAGAGAATGTCGTCACAAATAAAGATTTAGACGCAAGGATAAAAGAGACTGAGTTAAAAATAGAGTTGGTAAGGTCTGAACTTAAGCGTGATATTGCCGAAACAAAAGCAGAGTTAATTAGGTGGGTAGTGGCTGTAGGTTTACTGCAAATTATTATTACCGCGTTATTGTTAAAGTTGGTTGGGAAGATTTGATTCTAGCAAAGGGTGGAGTGCAATAGCTTCAGCTCAACCTTTAAAACAGCTAAAGCTGTTTTACTCCTGTATTTGGTCACCTCTTTGGAGTGAATATGAAACTTAAACATTTTGAACCTATTGATGCCTACCGCTATTCACTGATATTTGAAAATGGCGAGCATAGAGAAGTTGATCTGATTGATTTGATTGGTAAGCATGTCAGTTTAGAACAGTTAAACACTGCTCATATCGACCCTGTATGGGGATGTCTTGAGTTTAATGCCGGTTTTGTAGATATAGAGCCTAAAACATTATATTTATTTGCAATGGCTGAGGCTTCTAAAGTTGCTGCGTAGCTAGTAGGGTGGGCAACGCAGTTCTGCCCACCTATTATGTCGGCAAAGGGTGAGCAAACGATAAAGCTGTTTGCACGCCCTAAATAACTCAGGTTTATTGTAGGTCGGGTTAGCGATAGCGTAACCCGACACTATGGGCTACGAAATGTCGGGTTACGCTGCGCTAACCCGACCTACGCTGCTAAGACTTTAAATCAAACACCAATACCTCGGCTTTTTTCCCTGAACAAAGCTGAAGTTGAGTTTCTTGGGCAAGTAATAAGGCATCACCACCCTTAAGGTGTTGGCCATTGACTTGTAACTCACCGCTTATTAAATGCACATAAGCTTTACGCTTAGGGTTTAATGGTAGTGTGGCGGTCTCTTCACCCTCAAATAATCCTGAATAAAGTTTGGCGTCGGCATGAATGACTACGGAATCTTGCTCGCCTGTGGCTGAGGCGATTAAACGTAATATGCCTTGTTTTTCTGTTGAGGGGATGGTCTTTTGTTCATAACTAGGTTTGATGTTTTGGACATTAGGTTCTATCCAAATCTGTAATAAATGCGTGTTTCGACCTTTAGCGTGATTAAATTCACTGTGCGTTACTCCACGACCAGCGCTCATGCGTTGCACATCACCGGGTGGTATCCCTTTGATATTTCCCATGCTGTCTTCATGAGCCAGTTCACCGGAGACTACGTAGCTAATAATTTCCATATTGCGATGGCTATGCTCGCCAAAGCCCATGCCAGGTTCAATATAATCTTCATTAATCACTCGTAAATTACCCCAGCCCATATAGTTAGGGTCGTAATAATTGGCAAATAAAAAGGAATGGTAGCTTTTGAGCCAACCATGATCAGCATAGCCACGCTCAGCGGATTTTCTAAGTTTAATCATGTTGAGTAGTCCAAATCAGTAAATTATGTTGGGTATGGACAGGTCGCGACCTGTCTCTTCGGGTATAGCTATCTGAATATGAATCCCTGCGTGTGAACGATAAATAATACCGTAGGGGCGTATTGCATACGCCCAATATCGAAAGCTCAATGTTATCGTCCCTGCATACAATATAATGCCACGCTCGCCAAAATCATTTCATCACCACTGATTAAGCGAGTATCGGTACTTAGACAAACAGGGCAGAGTAAACGATTGGTGGCTACTTCGGCTTGTGCGTTGCACTGAGGACAAAATACAATGACGGGTGATTGTTGAATAATTAATTCGGCACTCTCTGCGACTGTACCCGCTTTGAGCAGGCTAAAGGCCGTATCTAACAAGCTCGGTTCTATGCCTGATAACTCACCAATGTTGACGGTAATGCTTTCTACTGATTCAGCTTGTTGTTGAGCGGCGATAGCGACAACTTGGCTGAGCAAGTCGTCGCATAAAGATAATTCATGCAAGCAAGTCGTCCTCAGCAGACATTTGGTCTAGCAGTTCCCAAGTAGATACAGCTTCATCTGCACTGATTTTTTGCAGTGCGTAACCCACATGAATTAATACATGATCGCCCAGTTTAATGTCATCGTCTTCCAGCAATAATAGGCTGACATCACGCTCTATGCCTTTGGCAACGCAATGGGCATTATCGCCATCGATATGGGTAATTTGCATGGGGACGGCAAGGCACATAGGTAAACTCCGATTAACTAGCCGCTAAAAATCATTAACAGATGGTATTATCTTAATCTATAAACCTAATTTCATTTAAATTTTATATGAATCCTCTTAATAAGTTTCATGATACTTATATCAGTCTTGCTCATGGTAATGGCGGGCGTTTAATGCGCGAATTGATCGAGCAAGTTTTCGCTAAACATTTAAACAATGATTTACTGAGCACCGATTCTGATGCTGCGTTACTGCCTTTAGATTTGACGAATGGGGAGCTTGTTATTAGTACCGATGGTTTTACCGTAGAGCCTTTAGAGTTTCCGGGGGGTGATATTGGTAGTCTAGCCATACATGGTACGGTGAATGATTTGGCAGTATCAGGTGCAACCCCCTTGTATTTAACTTTAAATGCCTTTATCGAAGAAGGATTAGAAATCGCCTTATTGGATAGAATCGTGCAAAGCATGGCTAAAACCTGCGTTGACTGCGGAGTTAAGATTGTCGCCGGTGATACTAAAGTCTTAAAACGAGGGCAGGGTGGTGGTATTTACTTTGCAACTACGGGTGTTGGTATTCGGCAAGCACACTTGGGTTTAGGAATGGATGCTATAAAACCGAGTGATGCATTATTATTGAGCGGTACGGCTGGAGATCATGGCACCGCCATCATGCTAGCACGAGAACAATTTGGTTTAAGTGGAACTTTACAATCCGATGCGGCAAGCGTGCTGCCAATTACCGAGGCTTTATTAGCAACGCCAGGTTTACGTTTTATGCGCGACCCGACTCGAGGTGGAATCGCCACTATTGCCCATGAAATAGCGCAGGCAACTTCCCTCAGTGTGCGTTTTTTTGAAACTCAAATCCCAATTAACGAACAAGTCAAGATGGTCGCTGAGTTGTTAGGTTATGATCCTTTATATATGGCTTGTGAAGGCCGAGTGCTAGCAGTCATAGATGCTAGTTATGCTCAAACAGCATTAGGTAACTTGCACAAACTAGGTTATCAAGATGCCGCCATCATAGGTCGAATAGAAACTGGTAACGCCTATGTCTTCATTGAAACCGAATTAGGCGGTGAGCGTATTTTACAAGAATTAGAAGACGATCCATTGCCGCGTATTTGTTAATTATCTTGTTGCCTAGTAGGCCGTAATAAGGCTTTACGAGCGTTAGTTTAGTAGCCTAGTAGGCCGGAATAAGACCAGTCAAGCGTAGCGCGTGCTGGCGTTTCCGGCAGTTTGAGTGCTACCTATGCCGGAAACGCTTTACTTGCTTACGCTCGTAAAGTCTTATTCCGGCCTACAGCTACTACAGCTACAGAGTGTTATTTAAAGTAATGTAGGGTGGATAGGCTCCGCGCATCCACCTTGCTTATCCAGCCTTTAATTAATAATCATTTTCTTTTGAAGAATAAGAAAGCTAAACATATTCCAACTACGATACCTGGAATAACAAAGAAACTAACTTGTGATTCTTCGGTGTTTTGTGTTCCTTTACGTAGAAATGGGTCTTGGGCTTCGTTGTAAACGGTTTCATTTTTCACTGTAAACGATTGTGCTATATTCAATGGGTTGTCAAAGCCAATAGCATTCGTTAAATTTTGCAACTTAAAATCAATCATCGAAGTAGAAGAAAATCCAGTAACTGGTATGCTTACCAGTAACAAAATGACTGATAAGAATAAAATTATTTTTTTGATCATATTTCCTCCGATCTGTAGAATCCCCCATAAAGGGATTTATAAATTTGAAGACGACATCAATATCACTTAATTTACTGAGATACAAGTAAGAAGGTTGGGTGAGCGTTATTACTCATGGCGCAAAGTTAATTACAAGAAGCATACAAATCATTGCACAAGCAAAGTATAAATAATCAATCACAATATAAGAGGCTAATAGATGTATAAAATATTCGCGACCAAGCCATTAATATCTACACTGGTAACACTCGTTACTTTACTAATTAGCATTCAGATGGCTTCGGCTCAGGAGAAGTCGTTCCTAAACAGAACTATTCTGTTAGAAAATAAGGTTGAGCTTCCCAGCAATAACGTTAATGCCAAAATAATACGAGTCACATTTCCATTCGCCTTCAAAACCCCCTTGCATACCCATGAAGGGCCTGGTCCTCGTTATGTGGTCAAAGGTAAGTTTAAAGTTATTGAAGGTGGTAAAACTAATATTTACTCTGTCGGTGATGTATTTTGGGAGTCAGGGGATTTAATGTCAGTAGAAAATGTTGGTGAAGATACGGCTGAATTAATCATTTTTGAGTTAGCACCTAACAAATAAATTTATCGGATATTATTTGTGGTTACACAATTAGCCTTTTTATGAATTCAGATTATTGGCTACAAAGCTGGAAGCAAAGCAAAATTGGATTTCATCAACATGAAGTCAATGGCTACCTTAGCTCTTTTTGGAAGCAATTAAACCTTGAAGGTCAATCTCGAGTATTCGTACCGCTGTGTGGTAAAAGTCTTGATCTTTTATGGTTACGTCAGCAAGGCCATCATGTACTGGGCATAGAAATCAGCGCTATAGCGATACGCGATTTTTTTGTTGAAAATAAACTAAGCTTTAATCATCGACAACTAAATGATGGACAAATTTGGGAGGCGGATCAGTTAACTATTTTACAAGATGATTTTTTCAATTTAACAGCAAATCAGCTATTAGAAGTAGAAGGTGTTTTTGATCGGGCAGCATTGGTTGCTTTACCTATTAAGCTTCGTCAAAAGTATGTTCAGCACTTAAAAAATATTTTGTCCAAGAAAGCCAGTATCTTACTGATTGCTTTTGAATATGATCAATCAAAAATGGAAGGTCCACCCTTTGCAGTTCATGAAGCTGAAATTCATGAACTCTATGGCGATAGTTATGAAATCAAACTATTGTTGAATCAAGAGGCGCTAGATAATTACCCAGCCTTTACAAGTCGAGGTTTAAATTGTTTAACAGAGAAAGTCTATTTACTGACACCTATCGTTAAAAAACTCAGCTATCAACTTGACGGGGCAGTATGACGAGACAGTATAAGGTTGAGCCGTTCATGGTGAGCCAAGTCGAACCATGAGCGGCTTAACCCTAAATCCTTCGACAGGTTCAGCTCGAAAGGTTAGGGACTGTGAAAGAGTTATGATTTTAGCGTCCCCATCTGACAGTTCATCTGGTATGAGTAAACATAAATTGCGGAAATCATACTGTAGGGGCGTATTGCATACGCCCTTATAAAATAAGCTCTATAACATTGGGCTTTCGATGTTGGGCGTATGCAATACGCCTCTAAGGTGTTTTTATTGTTTCCACGCCAATAAGAAACTTGAGTAGATACCTATGGGCTAAAGAGGAGCATAAAATGAATACGTTCACAGTCTCTTAAGCTTTGTACCGTGAACTGTTTTAAGTTGGTAGCCAAAAACTTAGCGTCTAAAATAGTTCAAGGGTGTTTAAACGCCATTCAAGAATAAAAATAAAAGGCAATTTAATGCCAGCCACCGTATTGGGTGGTTGGATCGCCTTTCCATCCGGTTGAGGTCTTATTAGAGTCGGGGACATGGACTGTTTCTTCGGCAGCTCTTACCATATTGGCTTTGTTATATCCGCCCATCGACTTGGCTGCTTTTACAATTGCAGTGGTTGTTGGGTTAATTTGATATTGGGTGATTTTGTCATCGATGACGGCAACGCTTAATTGCTCAGAATTCGCCTCAGAAGTTGCTGTTAACAATATAGGTAATTCGGTGTTGGCTGGTATGTCTACGCGAAAGTGACCATTCTCTAATACTGTATCAGTAATAAACCGGCCACTATCGTTAGTTACTTTAAGCGTACCCATTTTAATATTAGTTTTATTATTATTGACTATGCCTTCTAAAGTAGTCAGTTGCGTATATTTTTTAAGTTCATGAGGAAAAGCTTTT
This sequence comes from Methylococcales bacterium, assembly GCA_003584875.1. GTDB lineage: Bacteria > Pseudomonadota > Gammaproteobacteria > Methylococcales > Methylomonadaceae > Methylobacter_C. The sequence continues at coordinate 22,467 of QVQD01000178.1, read as the reverse complement.
GCCTGTTTTTGCTTATCATCGCAGCCTATAATAACAAAGCTGCTCAACATTATTAGTAATAATGGTTTTATTAACTGATGTTTCATATCTATTTCCATTAATTAACGGTTATTTTTATTTAACTAGCCTACAGCTCAATGCTAATAAGCTAAGATTCTATTTTATGCTTTTTGCGTTTACGCCAAAAGGTCGCTCGGCTCATTCCAGCATATTGTGCAGCGGTTTCTAAATGCCCTCCAGCTATTTTTAAGGCTTCTCGGATGAGTTCTGCTTCATCTTGGGATTTAGGACGTTTGAGTGGTAATAAAGAATTTGTTGTTAATAAAGCTAAAGATTCCCGAAACTCAGGCGGCAAGTCATCAACTCGAAGTTCGTTGCCCCGTCCTACCGCATAAGCGTATTCAATGACATTAATGAGCTCACGTACATTGCCTGGCCATTTATAGTCCAGTAAACAGCGCATCGCTTCAGGTGAGATGCTATCAATATGACGGCGGCTATGAAGATTGTGTTTATTAATACGGTGCCAGAGTAGTAAGTTGACATCCAAGCGTCGATCTCTGAGTGGTGGTAGGAATACCGGGACTACTCGTAAGCGATACATTAAGTCTTCACGAAAGCGTCCGGCTTTAACTTCTTCACGCAAGGAGCGGTGAGTAGCGGCGATAATACGCACATCGACCTTTACAGCTTCATGGCCACCAACGGGTATAAAGCTTTGTTCTTGAAGGACGCGTAATAATTTGGATTGAAGTTCTAAAGGCAGTTCGGCAACTTCATCAAGAAATAGAGTGCCACCATTGGCACGTTGAAATAAACCCTCATGGTTCTTTATTGCGCCAGTAAAAGCACCTTTTACATGGCCAAATAGTTCGCTTTCCAATAAGTTTGGAGTAAGCGCGGCGCAGTTGATGGCTAGAAAATGATTATCACGGCGTAAGCTTTCTAAATGTAAAGCCTGTGCCACTAACTCCTTGCCAGTGCCTGATTCGCCACGAATTAATACTGTTGCTTCAGTTTCAGAGACATTACGTATGATTTTGATAGACTCCCGCATGATAGGATCTTGCGTCAAAATACCATGAAAGCTAGTGATGTCTTCTTGTTTGTCAAAGAGAGGATTGAGAGTGTTTTGTGGCTTTAAAAGGACTAATGCGCCAGCGTATCGATCATCAACATCAATAAAAATGTGTACAGATTGATTGCAGTTTATGGATGTGTGATCTTTTTTGTGAAGATTGACGACTTTTTGATTATCAATCGTTAAATGAGTGTGTGATTTATCACTGCTTAGTATTTCAGTGTAAGGTTTGCCTAGCACTTCGGTAGACGACCAGCCCAATAACTTCTCCGCTCCATTACTCCAATAAAGTATGTTGCCATTAACATCGACAGCTAGAGCCGTCGTTGTATCGATTAGATTGGTTAGGGCCTTAATAACTTGATCGGGACCTAGGTGTTTTAACCAGTGATTAAAGGAGTTTGAGAGTGAGTTCATGTAAAGAGCTATAGTGTTTCAATGTTGTTGCATAGCGTATCATAAATGTTTCATTGTTTCATTATGAAACTTGGGGGTTATAGATTTAGAACTCATGAAAACAGTAAAATCAATCTGGTTAAAGTTGGCATGTTGCTTGCTTTGGGTTAAGAAATGATTTTTCATCTACAGATTAGATAAGGCTGTTGTTATGAACACAGAACGTATAGTTAGAATTGTCGCTGGATTTTTTATATTAATGTCCTTAAGCCTTGGTGTACAGGATAGCCCGCTGTTTCAGAATAGCAACTGGCTCTGGTTTACGGTATTCGTCGGCTTCAATCTTTTTCAGAGTGGCTTTAGTCAGTTTTGTCCACTGGAAATAATCCTGAAAAAGCTGGGTATCAAAGAAAGCCACGGTTGCTAATAGCGGCTATAACACAATTAAATTCTAAAGGGGGTATTAACATGTCAAAAATAGTTATCATAGGTGCTGGCATCGGTGGTGTACCGATGGCGTTTGAAATGAAAGAAATGGCGCGAAAAGAAGATGAAGTGGTGGTGATCGCTGATACACCGACTTTTCATTTTGTGCCATCAAATCCTTGGGTAGGTGTTAATTGGCGTAAACCTGAAGATATCAAAGTAGAGCTTGCACCGGTCTTCAAAAAGAAAAAGATTACCTTCATTCAACAACAAGCTACACGAATCCATCCTGAGAACAGTCAAGTTGAAATCGCTGATGGCACATTAGTGGATTACGATTTCTTAATTATCGCCACCGGCCCAAAGCTTGCTTTTGATGAAATAGCGGGGCTAGGTCCCAATGGCTATACTCAATCAGTCTGTCATGTTGATCATGCCGGTGAATCAGGAGAGTTTTGGGATAAATTTGTTGCAGACCCAGGCCCAATTATCATTGGTGCTGTTCAGGGCGCTTCATGTTTTGGTCCTGCTTATGAATATATGTTTATCGCCGAAACTGATCTACGTAAACGTAAGATTCGTGATCAAGTAAAAATGACTTATGTGACTTCTGAACCTTTTATTGGACACTTAGGTTTAGGTGGCGTGGGTGATACCAAAGGCATGTTAGAAAGCGAATTACGAAACAAACATATCGATTGGATTTGTAATGCTAAGGTCGACAAGATCGAAGATGGCATGATGTATGTCACTGAAGTCGATGAAAATGGTGTCGAAAAAAAGAAGCACGAACTTCCCTTTAAACACAGTATGATGCTACCTGCTTTTAAGGGCGTTGATGCTTTGATGGGTATTGAGCATTTAGTTAATCCCCGTGGCTTTGTATTAGTTGATGAACATCAACGTAATCAAACTTATAAAAATATCTATTCGGTGGGCGTTTGTATTGCTATTCCACCGCTTTCGCAGACACCTGTTCCAACAGGAACGCCAAAAACCGGCTACATGATTGAGTCGATGGTGACTGCAACTGCGCATAATATCCGTGAAGAATTAGATGGTGGTCAACCTAGTCACAAAGGTACTTGGAATGCTTTATGTTTGGCTGATTTTGGTGACTCTGGTGTAGCTTTCTTAGCGATGCCACAAATTCCACCGCGTAACGTGCAATGGGCTTCAAAAGGACGATGGGTGCATTTGGCTAAAATCGCTTACGAAAAATATTTTATGCGTAAAGTCCGTAAAGGGCTTGGCGAACCATTTTATGAGCGTTTGCCACTTAAGTTTATGGGTATTATGCGTCTTAAGCATAAGCCTAAAGTTTAAAGCTTAATTACGTAGGTCATTGCGTCGGGTTACGTTATCGCTAACCCGACCAAAAAATCTTAGCGACAATGTTGATTCGTGTTAAAGAGGAATAAATCTTAAATGAGACCATTATCTATTCGGATTTTGCTGACGGCCTGTACCTTATTGGTGGTTTTGAACAATATGGCTGTTGCAGAAACTAATCCGCCTCTTTACACACTTGTTCAAACCATTGATACAGCGCTAGCTAATAATCCAGAGCTGAGTATCATGCAGGCGCGTATAGAGCAGGCGGATGCGCAATTAGGTCAATCGTTAGCTATTTTTTACCCGCAAATTAAAACTAGCTTGTCCTATCAATATAGTAATAATCCGGCTCAGGTCTTTGCGATGCTGATTTCTCAGCGACGACTTAATATGGCGGGCACTGATTTTAACCATCCAGGCTTTGCCGAGGATTATCGCCCGCAGGTGACAGCTAGTTATTCTCTATTTCGCGGCGGGCAAGATTATTATCAAAGTCAGGCTGCGCAATTAGGTATTGAAACCTCTGAGCTGGAAAAATCTGCGACCCGAAATCGTTTGCTAAGTAATGTCACTGCCGCTTTTTATGGTGAGTTGGCAGCCATCGATAGTCGTAAAATGAGTTTATGCACCATTGAAGCGGTACAAAGCGAGTTAGAACAATCTCGTGCGCGTTTTGATGCCGGCGCTTTGCTCAAGTCTGATGTGCTGTCTTTAGAAGTGCAATTAGCCGAAGCTCAAGAGGCTGATATTCAAGCCGCTAATGCTATCGAAATTGCTCACAATATGTTGAAAACTTTATTGGGCTTCTCGGTTACTGATGCCTACGCGATTAATGTCACTTTGGAATCCCAGTTACCTCAAGCTTCTGAAAGCTTTAGTGAGTTATTGGCTAAAGCGTTGAGCAGTCATCCTGAATTAAAGGCTGCTGAAAAAAGGGTACTAATAGCCGAGAAACAAGTCGCTGCGGCCAAAGGTGCGCACTTGCCAAGAGCTGATGCCTTTGTGAATTATGGTTCTGATAGTAAAAACTTAACGTACAACAGTAACCAAGATAATCTCACTGCTGGGGTGATGGTCGAAATGGATATTTTTACCGGCTTTTCTACTCAAGAAAAGATTAAAAAAGCGCAGCATGAGCTGACCATGGCTATTGAAACAGCAAGACAAACGCGTTTGCGTATCGAAAATCAACTTAAAACAGCTCAACTCAGATTACAAGAAGCTTTAAGTCGAGCAAAAGTGAGTGCTTTGGCTGTGCAGGCTTCTGAAGAAGCGTTACGCTTAGTTAAAGAACAACATCAGGCCGGTGTAGTCACAGTCACTCGTTATATAGATGCAGAAGTCGCTCGCGATAAAGCCCAGACACGACAAATTAACAGCCATTACGATGCCTTGCGAGCGGATGCAGAACTTAAACAAGCCATCGGTTTTTGGCAATAACAGGATTTACATATCATGGATAATCGTTCAATTTCGCGACTACCTAAAGGTTTGATACCCATTGCGGCGATTAGCACTTTGGTGCTAGTGATTTTGTTTGCGCTGGGTGTGCTCGGTGGTGACAAAAAGACCGAAGCAGGTAATACAGATGTTAAGGGCTTAGCTTTGCCTAGTCATGCTAAAACCTTGAAAGTCAGTAACCAGATGGAGGCCAATCTTTTATCTTGGCAAGGAACGGTCCGTTCGAGGTTGGCGGTAAAAATTTCACCCAAATTGAACGCCCGCATCATTGAGGTGTTAGTGCATCCTGGTGACCGCTTAAAAAGAGCTGCGGTGATTGCTAAACTTGATGATCGTGAATTAGCTGCTGCCTACAATGCCGCTAATGCAAGCTATCATGCAGCGCAAGCACAAGCCGCGTTAGCTAAAACCGAAGAAGAGCGCATCAGCGATTTATATAATAAGCAGGCTGTCACTAAGCAAAATTATGATGCCGTTCTGGCGCAAGCTAAGTCAGCACAAGCTTTAGCTAATCAGGCAGCAGATAACGCTCAGCAAAGTAAAATCCAGCAAGGTGAAAATATACTCTATGCGCCTTTTGATGGTGTAGTGGGTGAACGCTTGCAAGAACCTGGTGATATGGCTATTTCGAATCAGCCTATTATCACGTTCCTTAAGCCAGATGATTTGCGTCTGGAAGTGGCCGTTTCTGATCATTGTTCAGCTCAGCTTAAAGTGGGTATGAGTGTTAAGGTACAGATTGAGGTGATTGGGCAGTTATTAACCGGCACCATTGATGAAATCAGCCCCGAAATTGATCCACAAACCCATAGTCAACAACTTAAGGTTAAATTACCCAACGTTAATGGTTTACAACAAGGCCAATCTGCTAATCTGGAATTAGCTTGCCAAGAATCAGAACAAGCTTTATTCATTCCAAAATCGGCTATCGTGCATTACGGTCAACTTCAGGCTGTTAATATCGTTGAAGGTCAGCGTTTACATATACGGCATATTCGCACGGGCAAAGAGAATGACCAGCTAGTACAAGTATTGTCTGGTCTGCATGATGGTGACACGATTATGATTGAGAGTGGCTTAAATCCATGAAGCCTGCCGAAATCAAAAAAGACAGTTTAACTGTCAGTATTGTTCGATTATTCACCACTTCACATTTATCACTGTTATTTTTACTGATTTCTTTAGTGGCCGGCGCTGTGGCATTGTCCTTAACGCCACGCGAAGAAGATCCGCAAATCATCGTGCCGGTGATGGACGTGTTTGTGCAAGTGCCGGGTGCTTCTAGCGAAGAAGTCGAAAAACAGGTGACTACACCGCTGGAAGTATTGCTTAGGCAAGTCAAGGGCGTTGAATATGTTTATTCCGTCTCTAGGCCAGGTGAAGCGCTGGTAACGGTACGCTATTTAGTGGGCGAAAACCTAGAAAGCAGTCTGATTAAAACCCGCGACAAGCTGTTAGCTAATCAAGATATTATTCCTCCTAGTGTGAGTAATTGGTTGGTTAAGCCTGTTGAAATTGATGATGTACCTATCTTGTTGCTAAGTTTATCGCCACAGAATCCAAGCATGGATGCTATGGACTTGAGGCGTGTAGCAGATGAGTTAATTGAGCGACTTCGAACTATCGACAATGTCGGTAAAAGTTGGGTAGTCGGTGGCGCAGTAAAACGTATTTCTGTCTATCCCGATCCCATTAAGCTCGATGCCAATAAGCTTAGCTTGTTAGACGTTCGTCAGGCATTAACGCAAAGTAATGTTAATTTGCAAGTCGGTACTATGACTGCAAACAATAGTGAAATCGTTCTAGAAGCCGGGCCGCATTATCAAACGGTTGAGCAGGTCGGAGCTACCACGCTAAAAAATAGCCATGGTAAGTTGTTATATTTACGCGATATTGCCAATATTGTTGATGGCGCAGCCGATGCCGATGAGTATACGCGTATTGGTTTTGGTCCTGCCGTAGCGCAAATGAAAACGGTAGGCAAAGCCGATCAAAAACTAGCAGAAGCCGGAGAAGAAAGACCCATGGCAACCATAGCCATTGGTAAACGCCGAGGTAGTAATGCCGTCGCGGTTGCAGAACAGGTCTTAGCGTTAACAGAGCAATTAAAAGGCACGCTGATACCTGAGGATGTATTACTCACTATTACCCGTAATTATGGTGAAACCGCAGATCATAAAGTCAACGAACTGGTCATGCATTTGTCCATTGCGATTTTGACCATTATCGTCTTGCTGGCTTTAACCTTGGGACTTAAAGAATCTTTGATCGTGTCTTTGGCAGTACCGATGACTTTTGCTATTACCTTATTATGCGATTTGATTTTTGGTTACACCATTAACCGAGTCACCTTGTTTGCGCTCATTCTGTCTTTGGGTTTGCTAGTCGATGATCCTATCGTTGATGTAGAAAATATCCATCGACATTATAAAATGCGTAAAGAACCACCCCTACAAGCCTTGCTAACTGCGGTTAATGAAATACGTCCGCCAACTATTCTTGCTACCTTTGCGGTCATCATGTCCTTTGTGCCGATGTTTTTTATAACGGGCATGATGGGGCCTTATATGGCACCGATGGCGTTTAATGTGCCGATTGCGATGCTGCTGTCATTGGTTATCGCCTTTACTGTAACGCCTTGGGCTAGTTACCGATTGTTAAAAGGCGATTATGGTAAGAATCATGGTGGTGACTTTGAACTCAAAGAAACCCGTGGCTTTAAGCTTTATCACGCGATACTAGAACCTCTGTTGTCTAGTAAAGCTAGGGCTAGATGGTTTTTGTTGGCAGTATTTATCGCTTTCGTGGCTTCTGCATTAATGGCGGTGACACGAATAGTACCGTTGAAGTTATTGCCGTTCGATAATAAAAATGAATTACAACTAATCATCGATATGCCCAAGGGCTCGTCTTTGGAAGCTACCGATCAAGTTGCTAGTGCATTGGGTGATTATTTGGCAACTGTTAATGAGATTAGTAGCTATCAAAGCTATGTGGGCATTGCTTCGCCCATGGATTTTAACGGCATGGTGCGACATTACTATCTTAGGCAAGGCGCTCATTTGGGTGATATTCGTATCGTACTAGTTGATAAAACGCATAGGAAACAAGGCTCTCACGAGATCGCATTACGTATTAGGCCAGAAATTGATCGAATCAAGAAACAATACTCTGCGAATATTAAGATAGTCGAAATGCCGCCAGGGCCGCCGGTATTATCGACGCTAGTCGCTGAGGTTTATGGGCCGCCGGAAGCCGAATATAAGGACATTATTAGAGTGGCGCAAAGAGTTAGAACCTATATGGAACAGACCGAAGGTGTGGTTGATATTGATGATTTTGTCGAGGCCGAACACGGCCAACTGCATTTTTTGATTGATCATAATAAAGCAGCCTTATTGGGTATCAGCAGTAGTCAAGTAGCGAACACTTTGCAATTAGCGGTTGCAGGCAGTAGCGCTGGATTATTACATGCGGCCCACGAGCGACTACCACTGAGTATTCAACTGCAATTACCCAGAGCCGCACGTTCTTCTGAGCAAGATTTACTAGGTCTTACGGTAAAAACAGGGCAGGGTGAGTTGGTGCGATTGAGTGAGATTGGTCACTTTAATCATGAGCAAGGCGCACAAGCCATTTACCATAAAAACTTACAGCAGGTCATGTATGTCACCGCCGAAATGGCTGGGCGCAGTCCAGTTGAAGCGGTTTTGGATTTGTTCAGTCGTTTTAAACAGCAACCGCTACCCGATGGTTACAAAACTGAAATGGCCGGTGAAGGCGAATGGAAAATCACCGTTGATGTGTTTCGTGATTTAGGCTTGGCGTTTGCCGCCGCGATGGTGATGATTTACATTTTATTAGTCGGGCAGACCGGTTCGCTAGGTGTGCCCTTGATTATGATGATCGCTATTCCGTTGACAGTTATCGGCATCATGCCGGGCTTTTGGTTGATCAATTTATTCACATCGCCAGTAGCGGGTTATGGTACACCGATTTATTTTACCGCTACGGCAATGATCGGCATGATCGCCTTGGCGGGTATTGTAGTGCGTAACTCGATTATCCTCATTGATTTTATCGGCAATATTTATCGTAATAATTCTGCTATTAGCTTAGCCGATGCCATTATCGAAGCCGGTGCGACTCGATTGAATCCCATCTTTTTAACAGCAGCTTCAGCCGTGCTGGGTTCTATGATGATTGTGCTTGATCCTATTTTCTCGGGTTTAGCTTGGAGCTTTATTTTTGGGATTATTGCCTCGACTTTATTTTCGCTGGTGGTGATACCTGTTGTTTATTTTTTGATTAACCAGAAGATGCCTAAAGAGAAGCTTGAAGAAAAATAAGCGCTTGTTTACGGGTATTTAGTCTGGTTTTTTTAACTATCTTTATAATTTGTTGGAGGTTTTATGATTGCAGAAAACGTGGTTGATCTATCGCGTTGGCAGTTTGCTGCTACATCGCTGTATCACTTTTTGTTTGTGCCGTTAACATTAGGGTTATCGTTTATATTGGCGATTATGGAATCCACTTATGTGATGACTGGCAAAGAAATTTATAAGGATATGACTCAGTTCTGGGGGAAATTATTCGGTATCAATTTCGCGCTCGGTGTTACCACTGGCTTAACGATGGAATTTGAGTTCGGCATGAACTGGTCTTATTTTTCGCATTATGTCGGCGATGTCTTTGGTGCGCCTTTAGCGATTGAGGGCTTGATGGCTTTCTTCTTGGAATCTACCTTTGTCGGCCTGTTTTTCTTCGGCTGGGATAAGTTAGGTAAAGGTCAGCATTTAGTGATTACTTGGTTGGTTGCTCTAGGTTCAAATTTATCTGCTTTATGGATATTGGTAGCCAATGGTTGGATGCAAAATCCAGTTGGAGCCGACTTTAATTACGAAACCATGCGTATGGAAATCACCAGCTTTTCATCGCTGTTATTCAACCCAGCAGCTCAGGTTAAATTTGTACATACCGTTGCCGCAGGTTACACCACTGCCTCAGCCTTTGTTTTGGCAATAAGTGCTTATTACATGTTGAAAGGTCGTGATGCGGCTTTTGCTCAACGCTCTTATACGATTGCTGCTGGTTTTGGTTTGGCGGCTATTTTGTCGGTGATAGTTCTGGGTGATGAAAGTGGTTATACCGATGGCGAGGTACAAAAAGTTAAACTTGCTGCTATAGAAGCTGAATGGCATACCGAAGCGCCGCCTGCTGCATTTACCGCAATCGGCATACCAGATCAAGACACCATGGAAACCCGATATGCAGTAAAAATTCCGTGGGTATTGGGTTTGATTGGCACGCGCTCTATCGATGAGCCGATTACTGGTTTAACGGAAATATTAGAAAAAAATCGTTTGCGAGTCCGTAATGGCATGAAAGCCTATGCGTTGTTACATGAGCTAAGGCAAGGTAACAGAGATGAGATAACCTTGGCTGAGTTTGACCGCTACAAAACAGATTTAGGGTATGGCTTGTTACTGAAACGTTATACCGAAGCGGTCGTTGATGCGACTGATCAGCAAATTGAGTTGGCTGCAAAATATTCGTTGCCTAGAGTCGTGCCATTATTCTGGACATTTCGAGCTATGGTGGCCTGTGGATTTGTTATGTTAGCGGTGTTTGTTTTTGCTGTTATTGCCAGCTCGATAAGACGCTGTCGTCAAACTTGGTTATTAAAGTTGAGTCTTTACACGCTGCCATTACCTTGGATAGCCTGTGAAACTGGTTGGTTCGTAGCGGAGTTTGGTCGCCAACCTTGGACCATTGCTGAAGTTTTGCCTACTTTCTTAAGTGCGTCATCATTAACCGAACTGGATTTATACCTGAGTTTGGCAGGGTATCTGGGCTTATATACGCTATTTCTGGTAATTGAAATGTTCCTGATGCTTAAGTTTATTAAATTAGGCCCCAGCAGTTTGCATAAAGGCCGCTATCATTTTGAAATTGCTACAGGAGCTACATTATGATGTTTGATTATGAAACGCTGCGTTTGATTTGGTGGGCCTTGTTAGGCGCATTATTGATTGGCTTTGCAATTACTGGAGGTTTTGATTTAGGGGTTGCTATTTTATTACCTTTTTTAGGTAAAAATGATACTGAGCGACGAGTGATTATTAATTCCATAGGCGCGACTTGGGAAGGAAATCAGGTTTGGTTTGTAACTGCCGGTGGCGCGTTGTTTGCTGCTTGGCCTATGGCTTATTCGGTCGCCTTTTCAGGGTTTTATTTTGCCTTATTGTTAACCTTGTTTGCCTTATTTATGCGGCCGATAGGTTTCGATTACCGCAGTAAATTACCTAGTCAACGCTGGCGTAGTAATTGGGATAGAGCCTTGTTTGTAGGGGGCTTTGTTCCAGCTTTAATTTTCGGTGTCGCCTTCGGTAATTTGTTACAAGGCGTACCGTTTTATTTTGCCGAGGATATGCGCATTTTTTATACCGGTTCATTTTGGGCGTTGTTAAATCCTTTTGCCTTACTGGCAGGGTTGATTAGCGTAAGTATGCTGATTATGCATGGCTCGGTTTATTTACAGTTGAGGACCGTAGATGATATTAATCAACGCTGCAAAAGTATGGTGAGCGTTTTTGCGATACTGACATTGGTACTGTTTGCTATAGCGGGTGTTTGGGTTGCTAATATCGACGGCTATCAAATTACCAGTGAAGTATTGCCTAATGCACCATCTAATCCTTTAACAAAGCTAGTGGCTAAAGGTCTAGGCTTATGGCTAGCTAACTATGCAAATTACCCTATGTTATGGGCGATTCCCAGCTTGGCATTCATAGCGGGCACGACCACTATAGTGCTATCAAAAGTTGAACGTCCAGGGCTAGCCTTTATTAGCAGTTCCTTAACATTGGCTGCCGTCATTTTAACGGCAGGTGTTTCTATGTTTCCCTTTTTGATGCCTTCAAGCTCAGTGATTAATAGTTCATTAACGGTTTGGGATGCTAGTTCAAGTATGACGACTTTAAAAATCATGTTCTGGGTTACTGTGGTTTTTTTACCTATTGTTATTTTTTACACCAGTTGGGTGTTCCGAGTATTGCGTGGCAAAATCACTTTGGAACACATACATAACAACGATCATAGTGCTTATTAGGAGGCGATTATGTGGTATTTCACTTGGATATTAGGTTTGTTGCTGGCCTGTTCGTTAGGTATTATGAATGTGCTGCGCCTAGAGGCTCAGGAAGCTTGGGATAAAGAACATATCTCTTTAGATCCCTTGACGCAGTTGATGACTAAAGACTCTATGATAGGGCGCTTAAAAGAAAAGGTTGATAATTCTAGGCTCAATGGTTTTCCCTTTTCCATTTTGACTATCAATCTAACTGGCTTTAGTGAAAAAAATGAGTTTTTAGATTACGAAGTCGATACAACCTTGCGTAATGTTGCAAATTATCTTAAAGAAGAAGTCAGGGCAGGTGTTGATATTGTTGCTCGTATGGATAAGCAAACTATTTTGATAGCCATGCCTGGTTTGCCAGTTAAAACAGCTGAACAGACTGCGTTACGATTTAAACAGGATATTTTCGAAAAAGTAAAAGCGCCTAAAAATTTAGCCGTAGAGGTTGCGGTATTGGTAGCGCAGTATCCTGTTAATGATAGCGCCTTTACTACTGTGTCTAAGGAAGTAGAAAATTTACTCCAGTTAGTTTGCAATAAGCTTCATACGGTTTAAATAACGTCATGATACAGAAAATAGGTAATAAGTTAATTGATGCTTTTCATTACGCCGCGTTGTTTGGTATTAGCTCAACTATCGTTTGGACAGCTATCCATGACTATATGGCCATGATGAAATCAGGTCATGCGACACTTGAAGATATTTTGTTATTGTTTATTTATCTTGAATTAGGTGCGATGGTCAGTACTTATTTTAAAACCCATCGCTTGCCAGTGCAGTATGTTATTTATATCGCCATTACTGCACTTTCACGTCATCTTGTTATTGATGTACAGAAAGTCGCTGATAACTTTCATCTATATTTGTTGATGACTATCACCCTTGCTATTTCCATACTTAGCGTATCTATTTGGTTGTTATCATATACCGCTAAAACTTTAGGTTGTCCGGAAGATTTGGATACGAAAGAGCGTTAATTCTAGGGGCATAGGTATCTACACAAGTTTCTTATCGGCGTGGAAACGATAAAAAACACAGTAGGGGCGTATTGCATACGCTCAACATAGAAAGTCCAATGTTATAAAGCTTATTTTATAAGGGCGTATGCAATACGCCCCTACGATCTTCACCATAATGTTATCGTTCGCGCGAGGGAATGCTAACAATTATTTGTGGAGATACCTATGTTCTAGGGGGCGGATATGCTAAGTGTGCAAGTAGTCTTATGAATTTGACAGAAGCTGACAATCAAAGCTTTTTCGATGAAAGAAAGTATAGGGAAAAAGCTTGTGCAAGCTGGTTAAAAGAGCAAAGTACAGTAGTTCACAAACCTGTTTTGTTAGCTGCTATCGCTGGCATTATTAATGGTTTAGCAGTTATAGCCCAATCGGCATTGCTGGCTTACATTCTGCAAGCACTCATCATTGATAAACTGCATTGGCTGGTTTTAATACCTTATTTTCTGTGGCTGGCAGGGGTTTTTATTCTGCGTAGTGTCTGTGTGTATTATCATCAAACTTATGGTTTTGAAGCAGGTGCCAAGGTTAGAGCGGTAGTAAGGCAGCAATTAATCGACAAAATTTCATCTCTAGGCCCAGCTGCAATCAAACAAAGACAAAGCGGTGAGTTAGTTGCCATTACCTTAGAACAGGTTGATGCACTTGAAAATTATTTCTCACGCTATTTAGCTCAGCATACGATAGTTGGCGTATTACCCATCATCATGATTGCTGTAGTTATGCCTATCAATTGGGTAGTGGGACTAATATTTTTATTCACAGGGCCTTTGGTTCCTGTTTTCATGGCCTTAGTTGGCATGGGTGCTGCTTCTGCCAATCGCAATCAGTTTTTGGCGATGACACGTATGAGCGGTTACTTTCTGGATCGTATGCAAGGTCTTGCTACTCTGAAGCTATTTGGTCAGGCTTATCATGAATTAGCTAACATAAATCACATCGCCGATGGTTTTCGCGAAAAAACGATGTCGGTCTTGCGTATTGCTTTTCTATCCTCAGCTATTCTGGAGTTTTTTAGCGCCGTTGCAGTTGCACTGGTTGCTATGTATGTGGGCTTGGGTTTATTGGGGCAGATACATTTTGGACCAGCGCAACAAATCAGCTTAAGCGAGGCTTTATTTGTGCTGCTGTTAGCACCTGAGTTTTTTATGCCGCTTAGGCAATTAGCTGTCTATTATCATGATAAAGCCGCAGCCTTAGGCGCAGCGGATGCTATTTTAGCTATTCTGGAACAAGACTCAGAAGTGTTTAATGGCATAGGCGGCGCATCAAACGCGAAGGATACATTTGATGCCTCTATTATCGAGTTTAGGGAAGCTAGCAAATATTATGGTCAACGACAGGTTTTAACTAACATTAATTTAAAGATTAGCGTAGGAGAAAAGATTGCGCTGGTTGGTGAATCTGGAGCAGGAAAAACAACCCTATTAAATCTATTGTTAGGATTTGAAGCTGTCAGTGAGGGATTGGTTCTACTTGAAGGGCAGTTAGTCACTCGTGATCAAGCAGTTCAAGTCATCGCTAGTGCAGGTCAACAGACTTATATCTTTCATGGTAGTATCAGAGACAATATTGCTCTATCTAATCCAGAGGCCTCTGAACAAAGCATCTTTAACGCTGCAACGAGTGCCGGTGTAACTGAGTTTAGTACACAATTAGCTGAAGGTTTGCATACTCTGATAGGTGAGCGTGGTTATGGTTTATCAGGTGGGCAAATACAACGTATCGCTTTAGCTAGAGCCTTTCTAAAAGAAGCTGAGATTATAGTGTTGGATGAACCTACCGCCAATCTCGATACGGCCAATAAAATAGTGTTACTAGACATCATCGATGAATTATTTAAGGGGAAGACCTTAATTATTGCCAGTCATGATCATGAAGTCATCAAGCGCATGGATAGAAAAGTCGAAATACAGCAAGGACGCCTAGTGTCATGAAAGATCTTTGGTTTTTTCTGAAATTATTCAAGCCACACCGCTTTTACCTAGGTGCTGGTGTGGTGTTGTCATTGTTAACAGCTTTTGCGTCTATCTCACTATTAACGCTGTCGGGTTGGTTTATTAGTTCTTCTGCATTAGCTGGCACGGCTATTAGTTTTAACTTTATGTTACCCGCAGCGCAAATACGCGCATTAGCCATTACTCGCACACTTGGACGTTATGGTGAAAGACTGCTGACTCATGAGGCGACTTTTCGGGTATTAGCAAGCATACGCAGTTGGTTTTTCTTTCAAATTATTCCTTTAGTGCCAGGGCGTTTAGCGACACTGCGTAGTGGTGATTTATTATCAAATATGACTGCAGATATCGATGCCTTAGACGCCTTGTATCTGCGCTTGTTAGCTCCTGCTTTGGTTGCAGCATTCGGTGTGACCGCTGTAGTCGGATTTTTATATCTTTATTCGCCATTAATCAGCTTAACTACTGGCACACTGTTGTTAATTGCAGTCTTAGTAATACCTTGGCTATTTAATCGTTTAGGCGTAGCAGGTGCAGAAGCTATCGTTAGTCTTGCCGCTAGTTTTAGAATTAGACAAATCGATATGATACAAGGCTTATCTGACCTTCTGGCTAATCAGGCTTATAGTCGTTTTAGTCGCGTATTGGCACAATTATCTAGTACTATGATTGATACCCAGCGCCACAACAATCGTTTAAGCGCATTGTCCTCGGCACTCACTTTATTATTATCGCAAATCACTTTACTAGCGGCTTTAGTGCTGGCCGCTATCTCTTATCAAGATGACCACTTATCAGGCGCAGAATTGGCTCTGATAATTTTCTGTGTTATTGCCACATTCGAGTTAGTGACGCCTTTATCGCAAGCCATGCAAATGCTGGCGAAAACTCAAAAGTCAGCTAGCCGTATTAGACAGGTTGCTGAGCTATCACCTTCCGTTATACAGTCTAAACAACCCTTATCTATACCCAATAGCTACGATCTACAACTTGAAAATGTGAGCTTTCGGTATTCTGGCAATCTTGATTGGGTGTTAAAAAATATAAATTTAAACATTCCGCAAGGAGCAAAACTTGCAATCATTGGTGTAAGCGGTTCAGGAAAAACAACCTTGTTGCAGTTATTAATGCGCTATTTCGATCCCGAGCTGGGAGCTATTTACCTAAACGGACATAACCTCAAACAATTCAATAGCGATGATTTATTGCTTAATTTTGGTGTGTTATCGCAACGTAGTCAGTTATTCGCCGCAACCATTAAAGAAAACCTATTAATTGCTAAACCGAATGCAACGATGCTTGAACTTAATGTCGCAATTAAATTGGCGGGTCTGGAAAAACTCATCAGCTATTTACCAGAAGGTATCGATACTTGGGTAGGTGAAAGTGGTTTAAAGGTATCAGGTGGTGAAGCACGGCGTATTGCCTTGGCAAGGCTGTATCTTAAAGATGCACCTGTTTTGATTTTAGATGAACCCACCGAAGGCCTAGACTCTGAAACAGAGCAAGAGATATTTAGTTCCTTAGCTAAGTTTGCACAAAATAAGACATTGATTATGGTAACGCATAAGGAATCAGGTTTGAGCTTAGTTGATTTTATTTACAGAATGGAGTTAGGTGTGTTAATTGAGATGGGAGCAGTTTAATGCTTTAAATTGTGTGGCTATCAACTTAAGGCGGGGCACTGGGCGAGGCTTAACCTTATATTGTAGCGTATTAAATTGGTAGCTAATTGTGTAAAAGCCGTTGATGATTTATTAAGTCACATTGTATGGCTACAATTACATAACAGTATTAATATGGTGTGTCACTGTTTCATTAATGTTTCTTGAAACACTTATAGAGTAGAGTGAAACATTGATGAAACAGAATCGGATGATTAATGACCTTTAGTGCTCATATAAATCGGCAGTTATAACAATTTATGATTATGGCACAGGCTTTGCATTATATTAATCATAACCCACTAACAATAAGAGACAACTCATGTTATTCAAACAATTATTTGATCAAGAAACTTGGACTTATACCTATTTAATCGCTGATCCTGTTACTAAAGAGGCGGTCTTGATTGATCCAGTTAACACGCACATAGAAGCATATATTGATATGCTAGAAGCCCACGGTTTACAGCTTAAATACACTTTAGAAACTCATGTACATGCTGATCACATTACCGCTAGTGGTTTGCTGCGCCAGCGCTTGGGATCGCAAACTGGGGTTAGTCAACTGTGTGGAGCTACCACAGCCGATATACAAATTCAGGATGGTGATGTATTTGAATTTGCGGCTGGCGAACAGATTAAAGTGATTGCTACACCAGGTCATACTTCTGGAAGTATTTCTTATTGTTGGCGTGATCGCTTATTTACTGGCGATTCGTTATTGATTGGTGGTTGTGGTCGTACTGATTTTCAAGGTGGTGATGCTGGCGCTCAATATGACAGCATCACTCAACGTTTATTTACTTTGCCAGATGAGACCTTGGTTTATCCAGGTCATGATTATCAACAGCGTTGGGTGAGTAGCATTATGCAAGAACGCACTACGAATCCACGTTTGGCTGGAAAGTCTCGTGAGCAGTTTGTTGATATTATGAATAACCTTAACTTGCCTAAACCACGATTGATTGATGAAGCGGTGCCCGCTAATCGTTATTGTGGCTTAGATGAAAATGAACGTCAGGATGCGGTTGCTTTAAGAGATGAGCAACCTTTACGAATCACCACTAAAACCCAAGATTTAGTGACTTCTGCTAAACAACAAGTGACTGAAGTAGATGTTGTTAAAGCTAAGCAATTGTTAGCAGAGGGTCATATCGTGTTGGTTGATACGCGTGAAGAAAGTGAGTATGCGGCAGGGCATATAGAAGGGGCGATATTATTACCCCGTGGCGTATTGGAATTTAAAATTGGCGCGATACCTGAACTAGCTGATAAAGGTAAAAGCGTGTTAATTTATTGCCGTACAGGCGGTCGTTCTGCATTAGCGTCACTTACTATGCAACAACTGGGTTACACTAATGTTCTGTCTATGGCAGGCGGTTTTGAGGCTTGGAAAAATATATAAATTTAGTTTGGGTTAGCGTTAGTGTAACCCAACTGTTTGCTGTGTCGTTGGGTTACGCTATCGCTAACCCAACCTACGAATCAAATAACTCCCAATAAAGAGAAGATAAACAAATCTTCCATTACACACTAAGAGGAAATTATGTCTACCCAACACCACACTTTACTCATCGTCGGCGGAGGCGCTGCTGGCGTTTCAGTCGCTAATAATATGCGTCGCGTCAATGCTAATGTCGATATTGCCTTAATCGAGCCTTCAGAAAAGCATTATTACCAGCCTGGTTTTACTATTATTGGTGGTGGTGCTTACACCATGAAAGAAACTGTTCGTAATGAAGTCGATTTAATTCATGCTAGCGTGACATGGATTAAAGATTATGCCGAAACTTTTCAGCCTGAAGAAAATACGATTACGTTGCGTTCTGGCGATATATTGAGTTACGACTATTTAGTGGTATGTCCTGGTTTACAACTCGATTGGCAGAAAATTGATGGCTTAAAAGACACGCTAGGTAAGAATAATGTCTGCAGTAACTATTCTCCCGATACGGTTGAATACACTTGGGAATGTATAAAGAATCTGCAATCAGGGACGGCTTTATTCACTCAGCCACCTATGCCGATTAAATGTGCGGGTGCGCCGCAAAAGATTATGTATCTGGCTGCGGATCGTTTCCGTAAAAAAGGCATACTCGACAAGATGGCTATTGAATTTTGCAATGCGGGTCCTGTGTTATTTGGTATTCCATTTTTCGCTAAAGCCTTGCATAAAGTAGTGACGGGTTATGGTATTAAAACTAACTTTAATCATAATTTGGTTGCCATTGATGGCCCAGCTAAAACGGCTACTTTTGAAGCAACCGATAGCGAAGGCAACAAGCAGTTAGTGACTAAAGCTTTTGATATGATCCATGTGACTCCGCCACAAAGTGCACCTGATTTTATTAAGAATAGCCCGTTGGCTAATTCTGCAGGTTGGGTGGATGTGAATGAAAAAACCTTGCAGCATCATAAATATGCCAATATTTTTGGCTTAGGGGATGCAACATCAACACCGAATGCGAAAACAGCCGCAGCTGTTCGTAAACAAGTGCCAGTTTTAGTTGATAACATTCTTCATTTGATCAATAACCAGCCTTTAGATGAAAAATATGATGGTTATGGTTCATGTCCGCTAACCACCTCATTAAGTACCGTCATGTTGGCGGAGTTTGCTTATGGCGGCAAGGTCACACCCTCTTTCCCATTATTAGATCCCAGAAAAAATCTGTTCATCTGGTGGATAGGTAAAAAAATAGGCTTCCCTTGGATGTACTGGCATTTAATGATTAAAGGTTACCGCTTCGATATTCCTCATCTGGAAAGTTATGCGAAACGCTTTATGAATGAGGAATAAGCAATAGTTATGGGTTTGGTAGGGGCGTATTGCATACGCCCTTTTTATTTATGTGGCCGGGTTAGCGTAAAATAGGCTTCCATCCATACCGTCGATTCGCATAGAGATCGATTTCTTCATTTTAAACAAAATAAACACTATAGGATTCCATTACATGAAATATGACATCATGGCCTTTATGCTGAGCTGTCTAATGATATTGATTTATTATCTCTATCTGGGCAGACGTACTCGTCGTGATCCAGATTCTAGCGTTTACTCACTAAATTACAGTATTCGTGAGCGCTGGGTAAAAATGATTATGAACAGCGACAAAATGGATATATTGGCTGTTCAAACCTTGCGTAATTCGGTGATGGCAGCAAACTTTATGGCTTCAACTGCGATATTGTTGATTATTGGGACTTTAAATATTAGCGAAAGAATCGGTCAATGGATGTTAACTTGGCATCTTAATAATGTATCGGAAAGCTTTTCTACCGAGTTATGGCAAATAAAGCTGTGTTTATTAATGCTGGATTTTTCTATCGCGTTTTATTGTTTTTCGATGGCAATTCGATTCTTTAATCATGTTGGTTATATGATTAATTTGCCCGTCAATGAAGCAGTTGACGATACCTTATATAAACAAACCTGCGTTTATTTAAATAGAGCGGGTGGCTATTATTCTTATGGTACTCGGACATTCTTTTTTAGCCTGCCACTGATTATGTGGTTTTTTGGTCCTTATTTCTTGGCGCTGGCGACATTAGGGCTGCTGATTGGGCTTGCCAAGTTGGACAAAGTCCCCAAATGGGCACTTTCTTCAGAGTCATCAAAGCTATAGATGTGAATCTTAGTGGGTAGTTGTCTAATAAGTTGACATTTACAAGCGTTGTTATGATAGATGTGACCATGTAGGGGCGATTTGTCGCCCCTACAATCAGAGCTATGCTTTTAGATGTTGGCTACTTAATACTGTTTATAGTGCCTTTATATCCAACGACAGTGGCTGTTGTTTTATTAAATAAAAAGTAGTTTTTTGTTTCTAACAAATAACGTGGGGCAACGATAATGTCAGACTTTGATGCCGAAGTTGCTTGATAAGCAGCGGCTGCTTTGATTGATGCAAATGGATCGTCAGCGTTAAAACCAAAAAGACCCGGTAAACTGTGATTTTCAGTAGCTGAAAAGTTAACGCCGTCAGCAAATTTATTGGGTCCAAATTTAAAAAACCAAAGAACTTGAGTTGATGTGGCAGTGCCTGATATTTTTTGACCTACGGTAATGTCGGCTTTAAGTTTTGGTGATTCAACCGCTCGTGGTGCCATAAAAGACGTACTAGGTTGTTGAAGATGTGTCGTAGAACAACCTATTACTGTTAAAGTAGAAACAGCCATTATCATTAATAATTTTTTCATTTGAAGTCTTTTTATAAGTGGAAATGGTTTTTAGTTATAAGGTATTAATCGTCTAAAAAGTTCTAGCTAGGTTAAAGTGCACATCTTTTGGCAAAATCTTTATGAGCTCAGACAAAAGGCAGTCTGGACAGTCACAGCACTATCCGCTTTAAAATTTAACTGTAAAAGGTTACAGACATTAATTTAGCTGGAAAGATTTAATCTTTGTGCTTTCTTCCAAAGAAATAGCCAATGAAGCCAGTAGCTATAAATAAAATTAATACGACCCAAGGAAAAACTGTATCAGCAACACTCATCACAAGCACTCTTAAGGTTAATTCTAATATAAAGGAAAGATGTATCTATAAATAAAACCGTATACATAAATCAACAGTATTGACATTATGCCTTGATATTTAAGGCTGTAACGTATCATATTAATAGTTTAGTTACAAATTGCTTTTGCAAGAAGTCGTATTGTAGTGGTTAAGTGAGGTATTAAACAGGGAAGATGAGATTAAAAAGATTAATTCTTTTCTAGCGGGCATAAAAAAGCCCACATTACATGGGCTCCATCTTGATAGTGTCATTTCATAAAGACGGCTGCCTAACTGAAGCGCAGTTTTAATAATATAGTGATTATTGTTATTTTTTTACCAGTAAACTGGTCACTTCCTCCTCATTTTTTACCCAACTATAAGCAGTATGTTTTCCCCAAAACAGAACTGCTACACTTGAGTAGGCGCAATATTAAATTAATTAAACTCGAATGTCTACTTTAATTGCGACATTTTGTCGCACACTTAATTATAGTGTGGTTTCTTTAATGTTTAGTGTAGGAAAAAAGTGTTTTCATTACCGACAAAACAGCATGCTATCCGCATTAGTTAAACTCTGGCAAAATACCCCCTCAATTATTTAGGAGTCATTAATGAGTGCTTTTTACAGTTTGGAACAACAGCAACTTCAAGATTTGCATGATACTCGTAAGCTTGCAGAACGCTTAGAGCAGATAATTGTTGAAAATCAAGTGAGTGAGCAACATCAATTTTTTATAGAAAGTCGTGACTTCTTCTTTTTAACGACTATTGATCATCGAGGTTATCCAAGCTGTTCTTATAAAGGTGGTAATCACGGTTTAGTAAAAGTGATTGATCCACAAACATTGGCGTTCCCTAGTTACGATGGCAATGGCATGTTTCTGTCTATGGGTAATATTCAAGGTAATGCTAAAATCGGCATGTTGTTTATTGATTTTGAAAATCCACATCGGGTGCGAGTGCATGGTGATGCCAGTATCGAAACTGATGATGAGTTATTAACTGAATATCCTGGCGCAGAAATGATCGTTCGGGTAAAAATCAGCGAAGTTTTTATTAATTGTCCGCGCTATATTCATCGCATGAATAAATTGGATACATCGAAGTATGTGCCAAAAGAAGGTGTAGAAACACCCGCAGCGCAATGGAAGCGAATTGATGCCTTACAAGATGCTCTGCCGGCCTGTGATTTACATATTGCCGAGTCTCTGGGTGGCGTTATCACTCCAGAAGAGTATGGGGCTATGGTCGTTGAGGGTAAGGGCTGAGTTGTAGGCGTTCGGGTTAGCGATAGCGTAACCCGACAATGTCGAAGAGTTGTCGGGTTAATGCTATCGCTACACCAAGCAACAAAACTCGTGAGTTTTGACTCCAATACTGAGCGATATAATCTTTAAAGCACAATGTATTGCTTGCTTTTAGGAGTCAAAACTCATGAGTTTTGCTTAAAAAGCGAAAGCGTAGTAGGCGTTCGGGTTAGCGATAGCGTAACC
>QVQD01000086.1 GCA_003584875.1 Methylococcales bacterium | reverse complement strand
CTACATAAAAACTTAACAGAACGTAGAAACTATAAAGATTTAGGACTTATAACCCTGCTCATCAATAAAACTTAAAACAAAAAGAGCCCCTAGCTTATGAATAAACTATCTAAAATAATCCCTTGGCTGTTAATAGCCTTATTAGGTGCGTTTGCCCTGAGTGCCATTGCCTTAAATCGCGGTGAAAATATTAGCGCACTCTGGCTTATAACTGCCGCGCTTTGTGTTTACGCACTCGCCTATCGTTTTTATTCGGCTTGGATAGCTGCCACTGTGTTGGTCGTTGATAAAAGCAGAGCCACGCCTGCCGAGCGTCTTGATAATGGTCGTGATTTTGTACCTACTCATAAATGGATCGTCTTTGGACATCATTTTGCCGCGATTGCAGGCCCAGGGCCTTTAGTCGGCCCGACCTTAGCGGCGCAATTTGGTTATCTCCCCGGAACCTTATGGATTATCTTAGGCGCAGTCATAGGCGGCTGCGTGCAAGATATGGTGATCTTATTTTTATCAACGCGACGTAACGCTAGAAGCTTAGGTCAAATGGCGCGTGATGAACTTGGACCTTTAGGGGGTACTGCCGCATTGATCGGCACATTTACCATTATGATCATTCTAATTGCTGTCTTAGGTTTAGTTGTGGTTAACGCTATGAAACATAGCCCTTGGGCAACTTTTACAGTAGCGGCAACGATTCCTATCGCGATGATCGTGGGTGTTTATATGCGCCATATACGTCCGGGTCAGGTATTAGAAGCCTCATTAATTGGTGTAGTTTTACTGTTATTATCGGTAGCAGGTGGTCGTTATATTGATGAAAATGAAACTTTACGCCTAGTGTTCAATCACGAAGGTTTAACACTCGCTTGGTGGATTATGGCTTATGGCCTTGCTGCAGCCATTTTGCCAGTTTGGCTATTATTAGCACCACGCGATTATTTATCTACCTATATGAAAGCCGGCACCATTACTCTCTTAGCCATCGCTATTATTACGCTGCAACCAAGCATTAAAATGCCGGCTATTACAGCTTTTATTGATGGTACAGGCCCCATATTTGGTGGCAAGTTATTTCCTTTTGTTTTTATTACCATCGCTTGTGGCGCTATTTCTGGCTTTCACTCACTCATCGCTTCGGGTACTACACCCAAATTACTTAAAAACGAAGGTGATATCCGCATGATAGGTTATGGCGGCATGTTATTAGAATCCTTCGTAGCCATCATGGCGATGATTGCCGCAACCGTGTTAGAACCCGGAGTATTTTTTGCCATCAATAGCGGTGCAGGAATAGTAGGTGCTGATGCGGCCAGCGCTGTCGCAAAAATATCGTCATGGGGCTATCCCGTGACCGTCGAACACATGCAACTGCTTGCTAAACAAATGGGTGAAGAAACCTTGTTTGCACGTACCGGCGGAGCACCTTCTCTGGCGGTCGGTATGGCCAGCATTTTCGGCAACGCTTTTGGTGAAAGTCTACTGGCTATCTGGTATCACTTTGCCATTATGTTTGAGGCGATCTTTATACTCACTACCCTAGATGCAGGTACGCGTGTCGGTCGTTTCATGTTGCAAGATATGCTAGGCAATATTTGGCCTAAAATGGGCGAAACATCTTGGACACCTTCGGTGATACTCAGCAGCTCCTTAGTGGTTTCTGGTTGGGGTTATTTTCTTTATATCGGCGTGATTGATCCTAACGGCGGCGTTAATATTTTATGGCCTTTATTTGGTATCGCTAATCAAATGTTAGCGGCTATTGCGCTATGCGTAGCGACGGGCATTTTAATCAAATCAGGTAAACAAAAGTATGCTTGGATCACTGGCTTACCCCTCACTTGGTTAATTATTATTACCAGCACTGCCGCTTATCAAAAAATAGTTAGCACAGATATTCGCATCGGCTTTTTTGCAGCGGCGAATGACCTATCGGCTAAATTAAGTGCTGGTAGTTTATCTCCAGAGAAAGCCAAGATTGCTCCGCAATTAATATTTAACTTACAGTTTGATGCCTGGCTAACCGTGTTTTTTATTAGTCTTTTATGGCTCATAGTTTTTGATATGCTGCGAGTTGCTATGCGCTCTATCAACGGAAAACCTGTGTTACCGTTAACTGAATCTCCGCATAGCCCTAGTCGTCTAGTTGAAGATTGGGTGAGAGATTAATGACTGGGTTATTTAAAAATGCTTGGCGCATAGTGCGCCGCCTTTCTGGTGACGATGCCTATGAGCAATACTTAATTCATTATGCTTTAAAGCATTCAGATCATGACGAGCAGCCGCTATTAAGCAAGGCAGAGTTTTTTAAACAATGGCAAGATGAAAAATGGAAGGGTGTTAAGCGCTGTTGTTAAGGCTTTATGAATAAGCACGACTACTTAATCATAGGACAGGGTTTGGCCGGAAGTTTACTGGCTTGGGAACTTCTACAACGCGGTTGTAAGATCATGGTGATCGATAATGGCCTAGAGAGTGCTTCCCAAGTCGCAGCGGGATTGATTAATCCCGTGACCGGTATGCGCCTAGTAAAGTCTGCGGAGGTCGAGCACTTATTGCCTAGTGCTATGCGCTGTTATGAGCAATTAAGTCAGCTCTTTAAGCAGAACTTTTATATAGAAAAGCCTATGCTTAGGCTGCTTAATAATGAACTGTTGTTAACTAATGCGCATAAACGCTTGGCTGATCCTGCTTATAAAGACTATGTGAAAGCTATTATTACTAAAGATGCTCAGCCTTATTTAGAGCAACAGCACACTGGTTTTCTAGAAACACGTTTATTATTAAGCTGCTTAAAGCAGTATTTTATTGAGCGCGGGTGTTATCGCCAGAGCATCGTGAACTATCAAGATATACAACTGCTACCCTCATTAAGTTGGCGGGATATAAGCTTTAAGAAAATTATATTTTGTGAAGGCCATCACGCAACGCAAAATCCCTGGTTTTCTTGGCTGCCTTTTCAACTTGTCAAAGGCGAAATATTAAGCCTGCAACATCAAAGCAATCTGCCTGATGTTATCTACAATTTTGGTGAATGGTTAATTCCGCTAGATAAGCAACATCTCCGTTTAGGTGCAAGCTTTGATCGAGAGCAACTTAATAACGAGCCCACATTGAAGGCTAAAAATACTTTATTGCAATCACTACAAAACAGCGGCATTGATTTATCGAATCTATTTGTTACGGATCATCAGGCCAATATTCGACCTTGTACCCTAGATAAACAACCCTTTATAGGCGAACACCCACAACTGCCTCAACTCGCTATTTTTAACGGCTTTGGTGCTAAAGGCAGTTTGCAAATCCCTAAGTCTTGCCAACTATTCGCCGACGCCTTACAAAATCAAAGCCCCTACCCTTCATCGATAAGACGCTATTATGCAACGCATTTCACTCATTAATATTGCCCACCAACACATCAGCGAAATACTTATACAGGGTGATATTGCCATCGATGCCACCTTAGGGAATGGTCATGACGCTTTATTTTTAATGAATCTTGTAGCTCCAACTGGGCAGGTCTTTGGCTTTGATATACAGCAAGCTGCTATTGCATCAACACAAGCAAATAGTGATGAGGCAACTGGGCTTACTTTAATCCATGCCAGCCATGCGCTGATGGCTGAGAATATTCCTGAACAGCATCATGGCAAGATTAAAGCCATCATGTTTAATTTAGGTTATTTACCAGGGGGTGATAAAAGCATTATTACCCAAACAGACTCTACCTTAATAGCCTTAAACGCTGCTACAGCCTTATTGGCGGTTGATGGCATCATGACTATCATGGCTTACCCTGGTCATGTTGGTGGTGATTTAGAAACTGAACAGATTGAGCGCTGGTGCGAGCAACTGGATAAGTCTCTTTTTAGTTATCAAATCCACTACAGCACCGTTAACAGCAGCACCGCACCCAGATTATTCGTTCTACGCAAAAAACACTCTAGCTAATAATCTGCTATCATGCGCCCCTCGTATTCATTAACTCATTAACCAAGGATCAACTATGTCAGAATTTACTAATGTCTCAGTCATCAAAAAAGCCAATGTCTATTTCGACGGCAACGTCAGTAGCCGTACTATTCGTTTTGCTGATGGCTCATTGAAAACATTAGGCTTTATGTTGCCCGGCGAATATACCTTCAACACCGCTGATAAAGAACTCATGGAAATATTAGCGGGTGAGCTTGATGTTTTATTACCCGGCAACGATGAATGGCAAGCGATTAGTGGTGGCGAAGCTTTTGATGTGCCTGCTAATGCAGCTTTCACCGTAAAAGTTAAAACTGCAACGGACTACTGCTGCTCTTTTATTAAATAGTTCATGGAAAAAGTCGCCATATTTGTCGATGTGCAAAATATTTACTACACCACAAGACAAAGCTATAGCCGACATTTTAATTACAGCGCCTTCTGGTCACTAGCAACCGCTAATAGAACCGTTGTTGGCGCTTTTGCTTACGCCATTGATAAAGGCGATAGTCAGCAATTAGTTTTCCAAAAGATTCTTAGACAAATAGGTTTTGAGGTCAAACTTAAACCTTATATCCAGCGCAGTGATGGTTCGGCTAAAGGTGATTGGGATGTTGGCATTACCCTTGATGTCATCGAATATGCCGAGCAAGCGGATGTTATTATTTTATTGTCAGGCGATGGCGACTTTGATGTGTTACTGAATAAAGCGCGTGACAAATATTCAGTAGAGTCTGAAGTTTATGGTGTGCAGGCCTTAACAGCGCCCTCGTTGATTAAAGCGGCTAGTCGCTTTATAGCCATCGATGAAAAGCTATTATTGTAAAATTAAAATCCCTTATTAAACCCAACATTTACAAAACAAATACATCAGTAAATAAACGCAATAAAAGACGCAGAGCCTAGAAACGATAAATCTTGTATAGATATCTATTGCCAAATAGAGAGAGCGATTGATCACTTACGCTCTAGGAGATTTACTCCTTATCAACAATCGGCACTGGCAAAAATTGTGACCATTTAACATCCCCACCGGCCTGATCTCTGGTGGGTAAGGCTTTGTTATTCCAACCGCCACCTAGGGCTTTAGCTAATTGTACGGCTGCGACTAAGCGTTGGCTTTGAAGATTGACTGCGGTGATGTCATTTGAAAGTGCTGTGGTTTGATTAACGATGACATTTAAATAACTGACCGTACCGGCTTGATATTGGTTAGTAGTCAGTTCTAAGGCTTTATGCGCTGAGGCAACGGCTTTATTTTGGCTTGCTACTTCTTCTTCTAAAATACGTAATGCGGCTAGATTATCTTCTACTTGCTGAAAGCTTACCAATACCGCCTGCCTATAACCTGCAACACTCGCATCATAAACATCTATCGCTTGTTGTAATTGAGCACTACGAGCTCCGCCATCAAATAATGGGATGGCCAATGCTGCTGGGCCTAAAGCCCAATAACGTGCGCCCGTCGTCATCAGATTACTGAGAATATTAGCCTGTTGACCATTAGAAACGGCTAGATTTAAATTAGGAAAGTAAGCTGCTTTGGCAACTCCAATTTGAGCATTGGCAGCCGCAGCCGCGCGTTCGGCCGCAGCCACATCGGGTCTGCGCTCTAATAATTGTGAAGGTAAACTGGCGGGTATCGATGGAATAGCCACATCAAAAGGGACGACTTCAATAGACAATTCTGCTGGCGCTTTACCGATTAATACCGCAATCGCATGTTCGAGTTGAGCTCTTACTATGCCTAAATTAATCATTTGTGCGCGGGTAGATTCAAGCTGAGTTTCCGCTGAGACGAGATCTGATTTAGCAGCCACGCCAGCGATATAACGATTTTTAGTAATCAGCAAGGATTTATCATAAGCACTCAAAGTATCATTCATCAGCTTTATTTGTGCATCTAAAGCTCGCAATTGAAAGTAACTTTGTGCCAAGGCTGCTTGCGAGTTCAAGCGCAAAGCTTGCAAATTAGCAGCACTAGCCTGTGCGCTATCTTCACTAGACTCGACTTGTCTACGGACACTGCCCCATAAATCCGGCGCCCATGCCGCACTGACTACTGTGCCAAATAAATATTTAACACCATTAACCGCGACATTCTGTCCACTCGCCGCACGAAAACGATTCATAGTGGCTGAGGCTTGTGCGGTAGGAAAGTAAGCCGCGGCAGCACCTTGCACCATAGTCTGTGCTTGTTTGTATTGTGCCTCGGCCTGAATAATAGACTGATTAGCCTTATTGACCTGCGACTCTAATTCACTAAGCTTGGCATCATGAAAGATTTCCCACCAATGATCGGGTAACACGTCATCTTGGGGTTGGGCTTGCTTCCAATCTTTAAGTTCTTTGTAGCTTTCAGGAATAGCCGTGCTAGGTAGCACATAGTCAGGGCCTACGGTGCAGGCACTCAGCATTAATAAAGCACACGCTATCAATAAGCGAAATAAACAAGCAGTCATAGGGAGTTTAACGAAGTTTAAGTTCATAGATGATATCAAAGACTGTCAGCAATGTAGGGTGGATAAGCAACGCGCATCCAACAAAACTGCCTTAAATAAGAGGCGTTGTGATCGACAACATTCAAAAATGATTGCGACAACAAGGTGGATGCGCCAGTGCTTATCCACCCTACAAAACTAGCCATCACAAATCGAATTAAAGACACGCAGAGAGTGGGCTTAAACAAGTTTAAATTCATAGACTGTCTATAGGGCTAGATAACGGTTTGAGATGATGACGATTTAAATGCTGCCTAAACCAAGTTTGCAAACGATCTAAATAAATATATACGATAGGCGTGGTATATAGCGTTAACAACTGACTCAATAATAAACCACCCACAATGGCAATGCCTAAAGGTTTACGTAACTCTGCGCCATAACCAGTACCTAAAGCCAAAGGTAGAGCCGCTAATAAAGCGGCAAAGGTGGTCATCAT
This sequence comes from Methylococcales bacterium, assembly GCA_003584875.1. Lineage (GTDB taxonomy): Bacteria > Pseudomonadota > Gammaproteobacteria > Methylococcales > Methylomonadaceae > Methylobacter_C. The sequence goes on along the minus strand of QVQD01000086.1, from coordinate 23,318 downwards.
AATAGGACGAAAACGCATGGCACAAGCTGTGAAAATTGCTTTTTCAGGTGCCATGCCTAAAGTACGCTCAGCATGTAAAGCAAAATCGATCATCATAATGGCATTCTTTTTAACGATACCGATCAGTAAAATTACCCCGATCATCGCGATAATACTAAAATCGGTCTCACACAATAACAACGCTAAAATAGCACCTACACCCGCAGAAGGCAGAGTCGATAATATCGTTAAAGGATGAACATAACTTTCGTACAAAATACCTAATACAATATAGATAGAGATTATGGCCGCCAATATCAGCCAAGGCTGATTCTTTAAAGATTGTTGAAAGGCTTTAGCCGTACCCTGAAAACTACCATGCATGGAAGATGGCACACCCAAATTAGACATGGTTTCAGTAATAATTTCTGTAGCCACCGATAAAGACACACCCGGCTTAATATTAAACGACAGCGTACCGGTAGGGAATTGACCTTGATGGTTAACCGACAAAGGTGTATTAGTCACTCCGTAACGAGTAAAGGCAGATAAAGGTACTTGTCCACCCGTTGTAGCCGGTGGAATTGGAGGAACATTGACATAAATATTTTTTAATGCCTCTGAGTTTTGAGAGTACTCAGGCGCGACTTCCATAATTACATGATATTGATTGAGAGGATTATAAATCACAGACACTTGCCGCTGTCCAAAGGCACTATTAAGTGTCGCATCAATCAAAGCCGGACTAACCCCCAATTGCGCCGCCGTTATACGATCTATTTGTAACTCAATTTGCTGGCCTTTATCTTGCTGATTGGTATTAACATCCACCAACTCAGGTCGCTGGGACAACGCACTGATAATCTTGGGCATCCAAGTACGTAAATCAGCTAATTGATCGGCTTGCAGGGCATATTCAAACAAGGCCGAAGAGCCTCGCGCACCAATACGCAAATCTTGCGGTGGCTGTAAAATCAATCTTGCGCCGGGTTCATCTGATAATTTATGGCGTAAGCGCTTCATTAAGTCATTTACATTCAGTTTGCGCTCTTCTAAGGGCTTAAGGGTGGCGAACATGATGCCACTATTACTATCGCGCTGCCCGCCCGTAAAACCGATCACCGTTGAGACCTCAGGATCTTGAGCTAAGATATCGACAAAATCCGCCAATTTTTGACGCATAGCTTGCGATGAAATACTTTGATCGGCCTGAATAACACCTGACAACCTGCCCGTATCCTGCACAGGAAAGAATCCTTTAGGCACGATAGAATACAAATAAAAGTTAAAACCAATGGTCGCCAAAAGTAATAACATCATCAAACGACGATGACGTAAGGCCCAATGCAAACTCTGCTCATAGCCTGATTGTAAACTCTTAAGCCATCTTTCTATGATCTGAAAAAAGTTGCTATGAGATGCTTCCTGAACGGGCTTTAGCCACAAAGCACATAACATCGGCGTAGTGGTTAAAGAAATCACCAGAGACACCAAAACCGCCGCAGATAGTGTCACGGCAAACTCTTGAAATAAGCGCCCCACGATACCGCCCATGAGTAAAATAGGAATGAATACCGCAATCAACGATAGACTCATAGTCAATACAGTAAAACTCACTTCACCCGCACCTATAATGGCGGCCTCATGCGGTGACATGCCCTGCTCTATATGGCGTTCAGTATTTTCTAAAACCACAATAGCATCATCAACCACAAAACCCGTTGCAATAGTCAGTGCCATTAAGGACAGATTATCCAAACTGTAATGGAATAAATACATCACACCGAATGTACCTATTAAAGATACGGGCACGGTAATAATAGGAATCAACGCTGAACGTAAATTACCCAAAAATAACAACACCACGGCGATGACTAACACGACTGAAATGAATAGACTCATTTCCACTTCATGCAAAGAGGCGCGTATGGTGATGGATCTATCCAGCACTACCGATAAATTAATCGCTGTGGGAATAGATGCTTGTAGTTGCGGCAACAAGGCCTTTATCTTATCAACCGTTTCGATAATATTAGCGCCCGCTTGTTTATTCAGTATCAATAGCACTGAAGTTTTACCGTCTTTGAGTCCTGATGCGCGAACATCTTCTACCGAATCGATCACCGACGCTAAATCCGATAAATGCACGGGTCTGCCATTACGATAAGCGACTATTAAGGGTAGATAATCTGCCGCTTTTTTCGCTTGGTCATTAGCATAAATCAACCAATTATGCTCGGCATCTTCTAAGGCACCTTTGGGTTGATTGACATTGGTCGCCGCGATTGCGGAGCGTATAGCTTCAAAGCCTATACTATATTTAGTCAAGGCATTAGGATTCAGCTCAATTCTAACCGCAGGTAAGGAACTGCCTCCGATATTGACTTGGCCTATACCCTGAATCTGAGAAATCCGCTGCGCCAAAACAGTTGAAGCGGCATCATATAATTGGCCGCGAGTCATGGTGTCAGAAGTCAGTGCCAAGATCATAATCGGCGAATCCGCTGGATTCACTTTCTTATAACTGGGTCTGCTGGGCATATTGCTAGGCAATAAGCGCATCGCGGCATTAATGGCGGCTTGTACATCTCTGGCCGCGCCATCAATATCGCGCTCCAAATCAAATTGTAAGGTAATGCTAGTGCTGCCTACTGAACTAGATGAGGTAATTTCCGAGATGCCCGCAATGTGTCCTAAAGCTCGTTCTAAGGGCGTTGCCACCGCAGTACCCATGGTTTCTGGACTCGCGCCAGGTAAAGACGCTTGCACTGAAATAGTCGGAAAATCAACTTGCGGTAACGGTGCAACAGGTAATTGAAAAAATGCAATGATACCTGCCAGCGTAACCGCCAGGGTTAGCAATGTGGTCGCAACCGGACGATAAATAAAATAAGCCGACAGGCTCATGCGATATCCTTATTGATAGCCGCTGATATTGTCTTTCCTGACCATTGCTGACTTAAGCGATCAAAAGCAAGATATATCACTGGCGTAGTAAACAAGGTCAACAACTGACTCACGATTAGACCGCCCACCATAGTAATACCTAAAGGATGACGTAGCTCTGAACCCACGCCTGTGCCCAGCATCAAGGGCAATGCACTTAATAAAGCCGCCATCGTGGTCATCATGATAGGTCTAAATCTTAACAAACAAGCCTGATAGATAGCCTCTTTCGCTGATTTACCTTGATTGCGTTCTGCATCCAAAGCAAAATCGATCATCATAATGGCATTCTTTTTAACAATACCGATCAGTAAGATAATGCCAATAATGCCTATAATGCCTAAATCATTTTTAGACATTATCAACGCCAATAAGGCACCGACACCGGCTGAAGGCAAAGTTGAAAGGATAGTCACTGGATGGATATAACTTTCATACAGCACTCCCAAGACGATATAAACTGTCACAATAGCCGCAAGAATTAACCAAAGCGTACTCATCAAAGAAGCACTAAACGCCGAAGTCGTGCCTTGGTAATCAGCTTGCACACTGATAGGCAAACCAATTTGTTGTTTAGTTTTTTCGATAGCGGCAATAGCATCACCCAATGAAATACCCTCTGCCAAATTAAAAGACAGCGTAGTCGCGGGGAATTGATCTAAATGCTGAGTCACTAAAGGCGTGCTTTGTTCAGTCACCGTCACTAAAGCCGATAACGGTACTTGAATGCCGGTAGAGCTAGGAATACGCAAGGCTTTTAAATCATCTAAACTTTGACGATATTCTGGCTTAACTTCCAACACCACTCTATATTGATTCGATTGGGTAAAAATAGTCGATACCAAGCGCTGACCATAAGCATCGTATAAGGCATTATCAATCGCGGCAATGCTAATACCATAGCGACTAGCAGTACTGCGATCGATAACCACATTAGCTTGCAAACCTTGATCTTGCAGATCAGAAGTCACATTGGCAAATTCTGGCAACGTTGCCAATTCAGCCACTAATTTAGCGGTCCACTGACTTAAAACCTCCCTATCGGCTGCTTGCAAAGTCATTTGATATTGATTACGACTGACCCGATTTTCGATCGTTAAGTCCTGCACAGGTTGTAAATACAGTGAGATACCTTCTACATCAAGCAATGCTGTTTGTAATCTGCGAATAATATCCATCACTTTAATGCCTCGCTCTGCCAGCGGCTTTAAGGTAATAGTCACTCGCCCTGCATTTAAAGTGGGATTTGCGCCATCAACTCCAATAAACGATGACACACTTTCTACCGCAGGGTCTTCCAATATCACCTTACTCAAAGCTTGCTGACGTTCAGACATGGCGCTAAAAGAGATGTTTTGTGGTGCCTCAGAAATACCTTGTATGACGCCAGTATCTTGAATAGGAAAAAAACCTTTAGGCACTAACACATACAGCAATACTGTTAAAGCCATCGTTATGACTGCAACGACTAAGGTCGCACGTTGATGCTCTAAGACCCAATCCAGCCGTTTAGCGTAAAACGTAGTCATGTCATCTAAAAATTGGCCACTCACTCTATAAAAGCGATCTTTCTGTTGATTATGATGTGAGCGCAACATTTTCGCGCACATCATGGGAGTTAAGGTCAGCGAGATGATAGCTGAAATTAATATCGCCACCGCAAGGGTAATCGCAAACTCACGAAATAAACGCCCGACTACATCACCCATAAATAATAAGGGGATCAGTACCGCAATCAGCGAAAAGGTCAGTGAAATAATAGTAAAAGCAATTTGCTCAGAGCCTTTAAGTGCAGCGTTTAAAGGCGTCTCACCCTTTTCTATGTAACGGGTGATATTTTCAATCACCACTATGGCATCATCAACCACAAATCCTGCGGCAATAGTCAGCGCCATCAAGGTTAAATTATTAATACTAAAGCCCGCCAAATACATAACCGCAAAAGTACCAATTAATGATAAAGGCACCACAACGCCAGGTATAGCAGTCGCATAAAAATTACGCAAAAACAAAAAGATCACCAAGATCACCAAGGCGAGCGCCAACAGCAATTCGGTTTGCACATCCTCGACTGAAGCGCGAATAGTCGTGGTACGATCTGTTAATAAACTAACCTCCAAACCACTCGGTAAGGATTCTTGCAATTTGGGCAGCAGCTCTTTGATTCTATCGACCACCTCAATGACATTGGTACCAGGTTGACGCTGAATATTAACAATCACCGCTGCAGTACCATTCGCCCAAGCCGCTAATCTAATATTTTCAGCATCATTACTCGCCTCTGCTAGATCCGATAACAACACCGGCCGACCACTGCGATAAGCGATCACTAAGGCACTATAATCTGACGCTGAACGGATTTGATCATTAGCATCAATAATAGCCGAACGTGTCGCGCCATCGAACATGCCTTTAGGTTGATTAACATTGGCATTAGTTATTGCCATCCGTAAATCTTCCATACTAAGGCCATAGGCCGCCATGGCTGAAGGGTTAGCTTGAATACGTACAGCAGGTCTTTGGCCTCCGCTGATAGTCACCAAACCTACCCCTGATAATTGCGATAACTTCTGCGCTAAACGCGTTTCAACCAAATCTTCCACTTTGGTCAACGGCATTATTTTTGAACTCACCGCCAGCGTGATTATGGGCGCATCGGCAGGATTAATTTTGCTATACACCGGCGGCATAGGCAGATCATTAGGCAAATAATTAGTAGCCGCATTGATAGCGGCTTGCACTTCTTGCTCGGCAATATCCAAACTTAAGTTCAAATTGAACTGCATAGTAATTACCGAAGCCCCTCCTGAACTCGATGAGGACATCTGATTTAAGCCCGGCAATTGCCCAAGTTGACGCTCTAAAGGTGAAGTCACCAAAGAAGTCATCACTTCTTGGCTGGCGCCAGGGTATAAAGTCACAACTTGTATGGTGGGATAATCAACCTGAGGCAAGGCTGAAATCGGCAGTTCGCGATAACCTAAGATGCCAACCAGCAATAAAGCCAGCATCAATAAAGAAGTGGCTACTGGGCGTAAGATAAATAGCTTAGAAGGATTCATTAAAAAACCAACCAAAAGTGTGTGTTTGTAATGTATTTATTTGTAGGGACGAATTCACGGTAAGCCAACAAAGCTAGCATTAATAAAGAAGCAGCGAAGGGGCGTAAGGTAAAAAGCCAAGCTAAAGTGTGTAGTTGTAATCTATTTTTTTGTAGGGGCGAATTCATTCGCCCTGTATCTTTGGAGCATTGGATTACTGGGCGAATGAATTCGCCCCTACAGTTGAATCGCTTTTTTTCTATACTTAACTTAATGGCAGTGACGCTCTGCGTCCTTGTAATTAATTCGCTAGTAGAGGCTAACTTAATCACTCGCTATGTTCCTTTTTTCTACCTTTACCCTGATGACTACCCTTTCCAGCAGCAGGAGTCGATTGGTCTTTGTTAGCTTTACTTTCCTTAGTGATCAGCTTAACTTTGCTACCTTCACGTAATTTATCAGCGCCATCAATAACCACTTGTTCCCCTGGTTTTAAGCCCATCTCTACCGCTACTTTTTCACCTTCAACTGGCCCTAAAGTAATAGGTCGTACAGTCACCGTCTGGTCTTCTTGAACGACATAAGCAAAAGTACCCATAATGCCACGTTGAATCGCGGCTGTGGGCATAATGGTTACAGCATGCAGAGTATCCATCTGCATTTTGATATTAACGAACTGATTAGAAAATAGTGCATTATCCTCATTTGCAAACTGACCTTTAAGCTTAACCGTACCGGTGCTGGTATCAATCTGATTATCAACTGCCCAAAGTTGACCTTGCGCCAATAAACTTTGACCTCTGCGATCAAAAGCCTCAACCGGCAGGACTTCACCTGAACGATATTTCTTCATCACCGAACGAACCCTATCTTCAGGTAAGGTAAAAATGACCGAGATAGGCTGAATTTGAGTAATAACCACCAAACCATTGGCATCATTAGCATGAACGATATTACCCTGATCGACTAAGCGTAAGCCTAAACGACCTGTAATCGGTGACGTAATACGTGTATATAAGAGTTGCAGCTTGGCATTTGCCACCAAACCCTTATCAATTTCTATAATACCTTTATCTTGATTGATTAAGGCTTCTTGAGTAACCATCTGTTGAGCGGCAATAGAATCTTGCTCTAATAAAGTTTTATAACGAACTAAATCTATTTGAGCATTTTTAAGCAAGGCTTCATCACGTTGTAACTGCCCTTCTGCCTGCATCAATAAAGCTTGATAAGGACGAGGATCAATTTCTGCTAATAAATCACCTTCTTTAACCATCTGACCTTCAGTAAAAGCCACTTTCATGAGCTGACCATCAACCCTTGGTTTTACCGTCACCGTTCGTAGCGGTGTGACTGTACCTAGGCCATTCAGATAAACGGGGAAATCAGCCTGCGTAGTCGTTTCTATGGCGACGGCAATGGGCGCATCAGCCTCACTTCTTCCATGCTTACCTTCACCATGACCTCGCTTACCTTCAGACTGTTGACTTTGATGATCTGGAGTCTCAGTAGGCTGTTTATAATAATAAACAGCTGCAATAACAGCGACTAAAGCCAAAATTCCGATGACGATTAACTTTTTACGTTTAGGCCTAGTCGGTGTTAATTGTGTTTGATTCTCTGAGCTCATGAGGATAACTTAAGTTAGATGTTGAGAACGGATTGCGTGTATGCCAGCTAATGAAAATTGCACGACATGATCAGCAAAGGCTTTGCTGTCAGTCAAATCACCGGGGTAATTAGGGAAATTTTTAGCACTTTGCATATGTTTTAAACGTAATAACTGAAAACACTGACCCATAATACTGTTATGGCAATATTGAATACGCTGTTCGGTAGCCGCTTGACCTAAACATTCTTCTAATAAAGCCAACATTTTCAAGCGCTGTGGATTAATTTCTTTTTCCAATATATCAGCCAATAAGCTGGTAGGCTGTGCCATTTCTTTGTTAATTATGGCAAATGAATAGGAGTTTTCATCCGTTACCCGACCTATAAACGAACGAATTCTTCCTTCTAGCCGCTGTTCAGCTGGCGCATCATCAGCAACCCCACCATCGGAAGGATAAAGATCGAGCTCCTGATTAAACGCATAACGCCAAGCTTCCAAATACAAGGTTTCTTTATCACCAAAATGATAATTAACCGAAGCAATATTAGTTTCTGCTTGCTCACAAATATCAGCAATCGTCGATTCTTGAAAGCCTTGCTCTGCAAAAATTCGACTCGCTGCATTCAATAAGCGCTCTCGGGTTTTACCCGACTTTGTTTTCATAGTATTAATGCTCAGCATAAAATTAGAGCTTATACTAACTGATAATTTAAATTAAAACGAGTAATTCAAATGTGTATTTGATAAGTTTTTCACGAGGGAGTAATAAGTCATTATTACATCTGAAAAATTAATGTATTGAGCGAATAAAATATCCTAAGACTCTATACTTATGGACTTGACTTGCAACCTAGTCATAATCTTTTGATCAATTCGTATTTGATTTATTTTTAATTGAACAATATACAAACTATTTACCTCGAGAAACTACAAAACCAATGATACCTAAAGCTATCATTAGAATGGCTTCTGGTTCAGGTATCGCACTAGTGCCTAAACGAAGTGTTGATAATTGATTGATAGCTAATAAACTTAAATTGACTGCATTAGCGCCAACCTGCTGTTGATATTGAGTGCTTCCATTCGTAGGGTCTATCCAATACACGCTATTTATTAAGGCATTACTATGGGTGTTAATGAAATTAGACGCTAAGGCTAAATAAGCCAGATCTGCCGTCATAGCTTGTTGAATGGGAAGCGCCATACCCACAATATTCCAACTATTGGGAGCAGAGCCCCCCATAGGCCCATAGAGTTCTGTCCAAATGGCCGCTTGCAAACCAGATTGTAGATTACCATTGATGGCTAAACTTGCCTGAGTATCTATCAACCAAGCAATGGCTGCAGCATTATTAATTAAACCGTTTATATTGGCATTACCTAGTGCATGAGCCGTTGTTTGCGCGACAGTTCCATTAGTCGTAACTGTCGCACTGTAACTCGCACCAAGACTGATATCATCAAATAAATCGATACAATAAACATACGCTAAAGATTTACCATCCAAACTCGCTTGCCCTATGCCCCCAAAATTCCCACCTGCCCCATTGATAGTTTGCATAGCCGCATTGCCTTTAGTGTAAGTGATGGTCATGGCACTGCCATAAGTATTTCCCATAATGAAATTGGCTTTTGATTGGCTATTGCCAAATAACGAAATGGCTAGACCAATAACCTGAATGATAGTTTTAGTTTTCATAATATGTAGATTAAATAATTAGTTTATATAGCTCGCGGAGGACTCTATTATTAACTAATAGAGTCACCTGCCTATACGAGTAGTTTGCAATCAAAATCAACCTAAAATCCAAACGCAACTAAAAGCCAACAAGAAGTATGATGAAGTGTATAGTTTAAATTACAAAAATAAATAGGTACAAATACCTATAAAGACAAGCTGAGTAATTGAGCTTTTTAGAATTAAGGTCAGCTCATCCGTTAAAATTACTATCGTTTCAAGACGAGACACGGTGCAAGGCATAACCGTTCGTCCTGAGCTAGTCGAAGGATGTACGGTTATGCCGATCATAGTTCGACTCTGCTCACCAAGAATGGCTTAAGCTTATTCTGTAAGGTCTTAAGTTGATAATCTATAGAAAGTTAGATAACTTCAAACCTAGCACAGCAGTTTTTGCTAAAGCTATGCTTTAATAGCGCAGGATCTTAAACATAAATGACATCACATGAATAAAAAAATAAAAACTGCCTTTGTTTGCGACCAATGCGGAGCCGATTATCCACGCTGGGGTGGACAATGTACTAGCTGCGGTGAATGGAATACCATCAAAGAAGTCAGATTAGGTTCGGCTAGCAAAGAACGTAGTAGTCGTAGCGGTTATGCGGGTAGTCAAAGCGAAGTTAAATTATTATCAGATGTGAGTTTATCGGTAGCTGAACGTATTTCTACCGGCATTTCAGAATTTGATCGCGTCTTGGGTGGCGGCATCGTGACAGGCAGCGTGGTGTTATTAGGTGGCGCACCCGGAGCCGGTAAAAGTACATTATTATTACAAGCCATCGCTAATATTGCCGATCGAGGCGTTAGCGTTTTATATGTATCGGGTGAAGAATCACTACAACAAATTGCTGAACGCGCCAACCGCCTTAAACTCCCTGCCGATAAAATCATGATGTTAATGGAAACATCAGTGCAGCGTATTTGTGATTTATTAGATAGTATCAAACCACAAATTCTCGTCATAGACTCAATACAAGTCATGCATACACAAGAAGCAGATTCTGCACCCGGCTCTGTCTCTCAGGTCAGAGAGTCAGCTAGTTATCTCACTCAATACGCAAAAAAGAATCAAGTCTCTATCTTTATGATCGGCCATGTCACTAAAGATCAATCCCTAGCAGGGCCTATGACCTTAAGCCATATCGTTGATACCCAAGTGATGCTAGGCTCTACCGATGATGCTCGCTTTAGAGTTTTAAGAGCCGACAAAAATCGCTTTGGCAGTGTGGGTGAATTAGGCTTTTTTGCGATGGATAGCTCAGGACTTAAAGAAGTAAAAAATCCTTCGGCGATGTTTTTAAATAGAGCAGAAAAACCCTCTTCGGGTAGTGTGGTGACAGTATTATGGGAAGGCACAAGACCCTTACTAGTTGAAATTCAAGCCTTAGTCACCGAATGTCAATATGGTAATCCAAGAAGACTGACCGTGGGTTTCGATCAAAATAGATTAGCCATGTTATTAGCCGTACTCTATCGACATGGCGGTATTTTTACCGCGCAAGATGAAATCTATGCCAACGTCGTCGGTGGTATTAAAGTCACAGAAACCAGTTCTGATTTAGCCATTGTAATAGGCATAGTTTCTAGTCTAAGAGACAAAATCATTCCTCATGATATGTTCTTCTTTGGCGAAATTGGTTTAAGTGGAGAAATAAGACCCGTCGCTAACGGTCATGCGCGTTTAAATGATGCCGCCAAACATGGCTTTAAAAAAGCCATCATCCCCAAAGCCAACGCCCCAAAAACTGCCATTAAAGGCTTAGAAATTCATACCGTATCAACACTGTCAGAAGCCTTGGATTGCCTTGCTGAGTTGTAAGTGAGTTTTTTATCATTCCCATGCTCTGCGTCACTGCCCACAGTTAAGCCTTGCCGGTAAGAAAGCTAAATGTGCGTGGTTTGATTGGTCATAGTTAGAAACTATTCAAAATAGTCGCTAGGTAGACTAATAATTAAATTTTTATAATAGTATCGCTGTAGAGGGCTACCAGTTGATCGTGAGTCATCAAGCGCATTGGCTCAGCTAACGCTTGTGCAATTAATATTCTATCAAATGGATCTTGATGATGATTGGGTAAAGCTTCAACAGCGATCGTATGTTCGGCTTCAATCGCAAGAAAGCGATAACCAGACTCTTGAAAATAATGCATTGCTTGTTGGCTAGAAACAGGCATATCACCTTTACCGAGTGAGTGCTTAATCGCAATCTCCCAAAGCGTTGCAGAACTAATCCAAATAACTGACCTGGTTGATTCTATTAGTTCACGCGCTTGTTGTGATAATTTAGGATTATCAGTAATTGCCCAAAGTGCAACATGAGTATCTAGAAGCAAATTCAAGAGAGTGACTCGCCAATAAATAATTTAGCGACTTCGGCATTATTCGCATCAATGGTATCGGGCACATCAAACAAGCCTTTAGCAATACCAATTCTATTTTTAGAAGTCGTTACATCAATCGGAACAAGTTTTGCGACAGGGCGTCCATTTCTAGCAATAACAATTTCACGCTCTTGGCCTAGCTCAATACTTTCTACTAATCGTGATAAGGAAGATTTAGCTTGTAACATATTAACAGTGGTGTGCATGATGAGCTCCTAAAAAAATATTAGTCTAGTCTGGCTAACCTAGTAAATCAAATTAAACCTAAACTATCAGCATACGTAAACTCTCTTAGCGCCATATTGCCATAGTTCTAAAAATATTCATCAGTCAGCATAGGGCAGTCATCTAACAAAACAAGCGTCCCCGATATACGAATATTTTGTAGAAACTCTTCATAACTCACAAAAATACCTAGCCAATTGGGAGTTATAACATTTGGAACTTGGATACTGAATAGGCGCCTACTTGATTATTGTTTTCGAAGTAAGCCGCACACACTGATTTTACAAGAAACTCATCATCGTCACAAAAATTAGACATTCTTTCTTCTGGCACAGGCACTATTACTATGCTATGCCGGAAACGCTTTACTCGCTTACGCTTGTAAAGTCTTATTCCTGCCTACAATTGCTAAGATCGATCCAGTTCCCATCCTTTGTAGAGGGGCTTAGGGGGTATTTTTAAAATATAAGCTTTCCACAGTTACAAGATTCATTCACAACTAGAGATGAAAATAAGCCTTTGGTAAGGTATGATATTGCCCTGCACTGTAAACATTTACTCAGTGTTTTATAAACTAATACCTCATTAAAATACTTTGCCTACTCAAACGACTTGAATATCATGACTCAACGAATTGCTACTATCGAACGCAATACACTCGAAACTCAAATTACTTGTAGCATCAATTTAGATGGAACAGGGTTCGCAACGTTTGTAACTGGCGTGCCTTTTCTTGATCACATGCTCGATCAAGTGGCGAGACATGGTTTAATCGATATAGACATTAACGCTAAAGGCGACCTAGAAATTGATGCTCATCATACCGTTGAAGATATTGGTATTACTTTAGGTCAGGCTTTTGCTAAAGCAATCGGAGATAAAAAAGGTTTATGCAGATATGGGCATTCTTATGTGCCTTTAGATGAGGCTTTATCACGAGTTGTCATTGACTTTTCTGGTCGTCCTGGTTTGTTTTATGAGGTTAACTTTCCCAAAGCGATCATCGGCCGTTTTGATGTTGATTTGTTCAGAGAATTTTTTCAAGGCTTTGTTAATCATGCCGGTGTAACTTTACACATCGATAATCTAAAAGGGGCTAATGCCCATCATATCGCCGAAACTATTTTTAAGGCCTTAGGTCGCGCTATACGCATGGCGGTTAGCGCAGACCCTCGTATGGCAGGTATAATGCCGTCTACCAAAGGCAGTCTTTAATAAAAGCACCTTTAACTCTCACTAAAGCTTAACTATTTATGTCCACTGTTGCTGTTATTGATTACGGCATGGGTAATTTGCATTCCATTGCCAAAGCCCTGCAACATGCCGCCCCAGATGTTGATGTTCAGATCGTTACCGATGCCGAGCACATTTTGCGAGCCAATCGTGTAGTTTTCCCAGGTGTCGGTGCTATGCGCGATTGTATGCAAGCCCTGAATCAATCGGGTCTATCTGATGTTATTCGTGAAGTTGCTAAAACTAAACCTTTACTAGGCATCTGTTTAGGCATGCAGGCCTTGTTGTCTGACAGTGAAGAAAATGGCTTAACGCTGGGCTTAGATATTTTCTCAGGTCACGTCGTGCGCTTTGCTGAAGATTTAAGCGATAGCGAAGGTAATAAATTAAAAATCCCCCACATGGGCTGGAATCAAGTGCAGCAACGTGCGCATCCTTTATGGGACAAGATTCCTCAAGATAGTCGTTTTTATTTTGTGCATAGCTATTATGCAAAACCTAATGATAGCGCTGTCATTGCAGCAACCACCAATTACCCAGATGCCTTTGCTTGTGCACTGTCTCAGGATAATGTTTTTGCTGTACAATTTCACCCTGAAAAAAGTCAGACAGTCGGCTTGCAGTTACTGAATAACTTTTTACATTGGGATGGTCAATCTTAAGATCACCACACGCCGCTAAGGATTTTGTTTTTATGTTGTTAATACCCGCAATTGATTTAAAAGAAGGAAAATGCGTACGCTTACGTCAAGGTCGCATGGATGATAATACCGTTTTTTCTGATGATCCTGTCGCCGTGGCTGGACGCTGGGCTGACGCTGGCGCAAAAAGAATACACTTGGTTGATTTAGATGGCGCTTTCGCAGGCAAGCCTGTTAATGCTGACATTATTAAAGCAATCGTCACCGCCTATCCTCAGATGCCTGTACAAATAGGTGGAGGCATTCGTGATGAAGCAACCATTCAAGCTTATTTAGAGGCAGGCGTTGAATATGTCATTATCGGCACTAAAGCCGTTAATGAACCTGACTTTGTTAAAGAGATGGCAACAAAATATCCTCGACGCATTATTGTTGGCTTAGATGCCAAAGACGGCAAAGTTGCCATTGATGGTTGGGCTAAACTCTCTAAGCATGATGTCATCGATCTAGCCCAGCACTTTGAAGCTGATGGTGTTGAAGCTATTATCTACACAGACATTTCCAGAGACGGCATGATGCAAGGTGTTAACGTAGAAGCCACTGCTAGATTAGCTAGAGCTATTAACATCCCTGTTATTGCCTCTGGGGGCATCACTAATATTGACGATATTAAAGGTTTAGGCGCTGTTGCTCATGATGGCATTATGGGCGCCATTACTGGCAGAGCTATCTATGAAGGCACCCTAGACTTTATTGAAGCTCGACTACTAGCGGAATCTTATTAAGCGATGAGTTTAGCTAAACGTATTATTCCTTGCTTAGACGTCGATAATGGCCGCGTTGTAAAAGGCGTCAAATTTATTGATATTCGTGATGCAGGTGATCCTGTCGAAGTTGCTAGACGTTATGATCGTGAAGGCGCCGATGAAATCACCTTTTTAGACATTACTGCAACCCACGATAATCGTGACACCATCGTTCATGTCGTCGAACAAGTCGCCAGTGAAGTTTTCATACCCTTAACCGTAGGCGGTGGCATCAGAACTTTAGATGATATTCGCCGAATGTTGAATGCCGGCGCAGATAAAGTTGGCATTAACAGTGCTGCGGTATTTAATCCTGAATTCGTCAGCGAAGCCGCACAGCGTTTTGGCTCGCAATGTATTGTGGTCGCTATTGATGCTAAAAAAGTGAGTACTACTGGTGAAGCAGATCGCTGGGAAATTTTCACTCATGGCGGACGTAAAGCGACGGGTATAGATGCTATCGCATGGGCGGAAAAGATGGTTAGCTATGGAGCAGGTGAAATTCTATTAACCAGTATGGACCGAGATGGCACTCGTGAAGGTTTCGATTTATTACTTACTCGCGCTATCAGTGAAGCCGTCAGTGTGCCAGTCATTGCTTCAGGTGGTGTTGGTAATTTAGACCATTTAGCCGAAGGCGTAATTACCGGTAAAGCCGATGCTGTATTAGCGGCTAGTATTTTTCATTTTGCCGAATACACCATACAACAAGCTAAACAACACATGGCCTCACGCGGCATAGAGATGCGTTTATGAATAATGCTTGGCAAAATGAGATCCGTTGGACAGAAGACGGCTTAGTGCCAGTAATTGCCCAACAGGCAGACAGTGGAAAAATTCTGATGTTTGCTTGGATGAATTCTGAGTCTTTAGCCTTAACAGTTGCAGAAGGTTATGCCGTTTACTGGTCTAGGTCACGTCAACGCTTATGGCGTAAAGGTGAAGAGTCAGGCCACAGACAAAAAGTCATCGATTTGTTTCTGGATTGTGATGAAGATGTTATTTTATTAAAAATTGAACAAGAAGGCGGCATAGCTTGCCACACCGGCCGTGAAAGTTGTTTTTATCGTCGTTTAATTGACAATCAATGGCAAGCAGTAGAGCCGATACTTAAAGACCCCAACACTATCTATAATAAATAATGAACGACACCCTAGAACAACTCGCTGATATTTTAGAAAAGCGAAAACAAGAATCTGCGGATAAATCTTATGTAGCAAGTCTTTATGCCAAAGGCCTAGACGCTATTCTAAAGAAAGTCGGTGAAGAGGCGACTGAAACAGTCATCGCCGCCAAAAACGGTGATAAAGACCAAATTATTTATGAAACCGCTGACTTATGGTTTCACTGCATGGTTATGCTGGCAGATCAGGACTTAGGACCCAACGACGTATTAAACGAACTTCAGCGCCGTTTTGGTTTGTCTGGATTGGATGAAAAAGCACAGCGTAAGAAAAGCTAAGCATTATGTAGGTCGGGTTAGCGACAGCGTAACCCGACAATATGGGCTACGAAATGTCGGGTTACGCTAGCGCTAACCCGACCTACAGCGCTGCTTTCAGTAAGTAAATTTGAACAAACTGTAGGCCGGAATAAGGCTTTACTAGCGTAAGCGAGTAAAGCGTTTCCGGCATAATCACTGCCCCAGCGCCGGAAACGCCTCCACGCGCTACGCTTGGGTGGTCTTATTCCTGCCTACAAATGCAGCTTAAAGTTAAGCTTTTATGTAGGTCGGGTTAGCGACAGCGTAACCCGACACAATGAGCTACGAAATTTCGGGTTACGCTAGCGCTAACCCGACCTACGACCACGACTGTGGGCAGTGACGCAGAACCAAAGTAGAAAGCATCAAATCCAAGCTATAACAATCTAATAAGATCATTTTGTATTTTATGATAATTATCCTAAGATGATGACCTAATCGGTCACTGGAGTTACAACATGCACGTCAGTATCACCCAATTATTACTTATATTAGTTATCGTCATTGTACTTTTTGGCACTAAAAAACTTCGTAATGTAGGCGCAGACCTTGGTGGTGCCATCAAAAGTTTTAAAACGGCCATGAAAGAAGGCGAAGAAGATAAAAAAAGCCCTGAACATGAAGGTGAAACCTTAGACGGCGAAATCACCTCCAAGAAAAACGAAAAAATATAATATGTTTGAAGTAGGGTTTTCTGAGTTAGTAATGGTCGCCTTAGTCAGCTTAATAGTGATAGGCCCTGAACGCTTACCTAAAGTAGCTAGACTAGCTGGATTTTGGATCGGTAAAGCACGCAATATAGCCGCTACCTTCAAAGAAGAAATTAAACAAGAGCTGCATACTGAAGAATTACGTCAGATATTTAACGAGCAAGCACAACTACATGATTTACATGCTGCACTCAATGAAACAAACGACGCATTCGATGCCATTAAATCCTCAGTCACACCGACCATTGAAGAAACAATAGAGCACTCGAAAACGCATGACCTCAAATAACTTCGAAGAAGCCGCTCAACCATTCATCAGCCATCTGATTGAATTGCGTAATCGACTTTTAAAAGTCATTAGTTTCGTAATTGTTGTTTTTTTAGGCTTATCCGTTTATGCCAATCAAATTTATAGTTATTTAGCGGGGCCGCTACTAAAGCACATGCCTAAAAATAGCACCATGATTGCTATCGATGTTGCCTCACCTTTTTTTACACCCTTTAAGTTAGCCCTAGTGGCGGCTATCTTTATTTCAGTTCCTGTTATTCTTTATCAGTTCTGGGCTTTTGTAGCCCCTGGTCTTTATAAACGCGAACGTCGGATGATTTTTCCGCTTTTGATTGCCAGCACCTTCTTATTCTTTCTGGGTGTTGCTTTCGCTTATTACGTTGTTTTTCCACTGATGTTTAGTTTTTTAACTGCAGCAGCTCCTGAAGGTGTGGCTGTGATGACAGACATCAGCAAATACCTAGATTTTGTACTGGCCTTATTCTTTGCCTTTGGCATTTGTTTTGAAGTGCCTATATTTACCATCGTTTTAGTTTGGACAGGCATGGTCACACCAGCCGATTTATCTGAAAAACGCCCTTATGTCATAGTCGGTGCTTTTGTTATCGGCATGTTTTTAACGCCACCAGATGCCATTTCACAAACGATGTTAGCAGTTCCGATGTGGATGTTATTTGAAGTGGGCTTGTTGTGTTCTAGATTATTCGTGCACAAAAATAATGCTGATGACGATGAGCTAGATAAATTAGAACAGCTTAGTGACTAACTGACCGCAGCGCATCACACAACTTCCAACATCCCTATCTACTTTTACTGATATAGTGAAAATACATTCGAGCTTTGTAGAACCTACTGTAGGGGCGAATCTGTCTCGCCTACAAAGTAAACTCCGGGGAATAAACATCTAGACATATCTCAGTAATTGCTCGCTGCAGAAACCAATCCTTAAGGAGATACCTATACTTTTACAAAGAGGGAGGAGTGTTAGATGTTATTAGGTTTTCATTTGATGCACATTACAAAGACTATTTATCTATCCACTCATAAAGCTCAGTTAGGGTCGCATCACATTTACAACAACTCGTGCCACATGAAGGCTCTAAAGGTAGTTTTCGCACACTGCCTTTGCTAACCCACTTATCTAACATGCCCCGCAGTGCATCGGCATCCATATTAAAATGAATCACTAAATCAGCCAAAGCAATCCTGCGCTGTTGTTTTAAATAACTCCGTAAATCAGAGAGTATCATTGACTGACTCCTGTACTTGTTTTGCAATTGCCTGCTTTCCTGTTAGCCATAACGCGACTATCACCATTATAAAAGCACTGATTAACCCAGTTATCCACAGCAGAGAATACTCAGGATGACGTTCAAAAGTCATAATCTGATAAAACACAGTAGCGGTCATATAAGCGATGCCCGTCGTCCAACACACTACAAACACTGTCCAACCGGTGTTGGTTTCTCTATGTATTGCTGCTGTTGCGGCAACACAAGGCGCATACAATAAAATGAATAACAAATAAGCAAAAGCACCAGCTTTACCATCATAGCTTTGCTGCATAGCGGCAAAAGTGTTGGTCTTAACTTTTTGCTCATCTGCCGCAACTGCGATATCATCAACCGTACCGATATTAAGGCCTAGAGGATCTAAGAGATTATCAGCAACAGCAGTCAAATTAGTTGGGATAGTCTGTAAAGCAGCCAGCAAAGCCGCTCTAAGCTCAAAAGGCGTTTGGTCAGATGCACTTTCTGTCGTTGCTAATTGGCTATATAAGGCATCGAGCGTGCCGACAACAGCCTCTTTAGCTAATACACCCGTAAAAACACCTACCGTGGCAGGCCAGTTATCTTTTTCTATACCCATAGGCTTAAAAAGTGGCGTCATAGACTTGCCTATTTCACTCAATACCGATTGATTGCTGTTTTCTTGACCAAAACTGCCATCTGTACCCCAAGCATTCAGAAAATTTAACACCAAGACCATCGGGACAATGATTCGGCCAGCGTTAATCAAAAAAGATTTAAGCCTATCCCACGTTCTAGTCAAGACACCACGCAAAGTTGGCATGTGATAAGCGGGTAACTCCATAATAAAATGGGAAGTCTCGCCTTTAAACAAAGTGTGTCGCATAATCAAACCCGTCAAAACAGCCACGGCTATGCCTAACAAATACAAACCAAACACGATATTCTGTCCACCGACAGGAAAAAATGCAGCCGCAAATAGAGCATAAACTGGCAATCGGGCTCCGCAGGACATAAAAGGATTCATCAGATTAGTCAGGATACGATCACGCTGATTTTCTAGAGTTCGTGTCGCCATAATTGCAGGCACATTACAGCCAAATCCAACAATCATGGGTACAAAAGATTTACCCGGCAAACCAATCATTCGCATAAATCTATCCATGACAAAAGCCGCTCTGGACATATAGCCAGAATCTTCAAGTGCTGATAAAAACAAGAATAAAAAACCAACAATGGGTATGAAGGTAGCTACTACTTGTATACCGCCTCCTACCCCTTTAGTTATCAAAACCTGCAACCACTCGGGTACTTGATAATCAGCTAATACAACACCCAAACCATCAATCAATAAGGCGCCAACGCTTTGCTCAAAAAAATCAACAAAGGCACTGCCTATATTGATAGTAAACATGAACATGGTGTACATCACTAATAAGAATACTGGGATGCCTAAGAAGCGATTCAATACAATGTGATCGATTTTTTCTGTGATATGGCGACTGACTTCATTTAACTTACAGACAGCACCCTGAGTCAGATCATTAACAAAGCCATAACGTGCATCGGCAGCTAAAATATCAATTTCATCATCAGTTGCTGTTTCTACTTGCTGCTGTAATTCAACAGTCAAGGCCCTATGATCTTTACCTGAGATTTGTTTGGCCAGCGTATCATCTTCAATCGTTCGTAGCGCTAACCAACGTAAATCACAGCCATGATCACGGGCAATTTCAACTAACGACAAAGATAGCTGTTCTATAGCCTGTTCTAAAGCGGGGGCATAATTTATTACTACCTTAGGAATCGGCATAGTGATAGCAGAGCTATTAATTTGTGCTTTTAATACGCCAAAGCCCTCTTTAGTTGATGCAGTAATAGGAACAACCGGACAGCCTAGTTGCTGCGCTAAATAGTCACAATCAATCTTGATGCCACGACTTTTAACCTGATCCATCATATTCAGCACCAAAATCATCGGCACCCGCATTTCTATAAGTTGCGAGGTTAAATACAGGTTACGTTCTATATTTGAAGCATCAATAATATTGATAATTAAATCGGCTTGCTGTGAGGCAATATAATCTCTGGCAACTTTTTCATCTAAAGATACTTGATCATCGGCAGCTTCTAAAGAATAAGTTCCTGGCAGATCAACTAACTCAATCAGCTTTCCAGCGTGTGTATACTCACCCGTTTTCTTTTCAACGGTAACGCCCGGCCAATTACCTACATGCTGCTTAGAGCCAGTGAAGGCATTAAATAACGTCGTTTTTCCACAATTAGGATTACCAACGACGCCTACTGTAAAATCAACATTCATTATTGTTTCTCTATCAATACCACAGCTGCTTCATCTTTACGTAAAGTGAGCGAAAAGCCACGTAATTTAATTTCTACTGGATCACCTAGTGGCGCAAAGCGAATCACACTAAAAGTGGTGCCTGGCGTTAAGCCCATCGCCAGCAAGCGTTTTCGATAGGCTTTACCTTCAGGCTCAAAGCCTATAATTTTACCTAAGTCGCCAACTTTAAGATTTTTCAAGCTCAACATAACTATCCAGCTCCGATAGGTATTAGTGACCGCCCAAAAGACAAGTCGCTAATAAGGAATGGTTCTCATTAACAAATAATATAGCACAGTTTTAAATTCACTCAAAAACAAGTCAATTAATAAGGGTAATAGTGCTTTTAGTTACAGCTGTGTAATGACGTAAGTCTGGTTAGCGATAGAGGCTGTGAAAGTATTATGATTTTAGCTTCCCCCTTTGTAAAAGGGGAGACTGAGGGGTATTTTTTGTCATAAGTTAATAATAGTTAATGATTATTTTTAATAAATCTCCCCTACCCCCTCTTTGCTAGAGAGCATAGGTATCTACACAAGTTTCTTATCGGCGTGGAAACGAGAAAAAACACGGTAGGGGCGTATTGCATACGCCCAACATTGAAAGTCCAATGTAATAGAGCTTATTTTATAAGGGCGTATGCAATACGCCCCTACGATCTTCACCACAATGTTATCGTTCTCGCGTGGATATGCTAACCATTATTTGTGTAGATACCTATGGCTAAAGAGGGGAAATAAAAATAATACTTTCAAAGTCTTGGTAGCGTAACCCGACAAAATAGCTTATGAAATATTGTTTTACACTATCTCTAACTCGACCTACATAAAATCTTAACAATAGGTAATAATTACTGTGCTTGAGAACAATAGGCTACATTTTAACTTAGTAGTTACACCATTAAACACTGAAACATGAATAAATTGTGGTGATAACTGGCAATAACAGCCCGTTCAAATTAAAATAACCAATTTAGTGTTGATAACACTCGATAACCGCACAGCGATTCCCATTCCAACGGACTTTTAATGACTGATTACAAACTAACGCACCTTAAAGAGCTAGAAGCCGAAAGCATCCATATCATTCGTGAAGTTGCGGCTGAATTTGAACGCCCAGTCATGTTATATTCAGTCGGTAAAGATTCAGCCGTTATGCTGCATTTAACCATGAAAGCCTTTTTCCCTGGCAAACCCCCATTCCCCATGATGCACGTTGATACCACCTGGAAATTCAAAGAAATGATTGAGTTTCGTGATCAGATGGTTGAAAAATTAGGTTTAGATCTTCTGATTCATGTTAATCAAGATGGTGTTGATCAAGGCATAGGGCCATTTACTCACGGCAGTAAAAAACACACGGATGTCATGAAAACTGAGGGTCTTAAACAAGCCCTAGACAAATACCAATTTGATGCAGCCTTTGGTGGTGCTCGTCGTGATGAAGAAAAATCTCGTGCCAAAGAACGCGTCTATTCATTCCGAGATAAAAACCATCGCTGGGATCCTAAAAACCAACGCCCTGAGTTATGGAATATTTACAACGGCAAAATAGACAAAGGCGAAAGTATCCGTGTATTTCCTTTGTCTAACTGGACAGAACTCGACATTTGGCAATACATCCATTTAGAAAACATCCCTATCGTACCTTTATACTTTGCTAAAGAACGTCCTGTGGTAAATCGTGACGGCATGTTAATTATGGTTGACGATGATCGCATGCCTATAGCTGAACATGAAAAAGTCGAAATGAAAAAAGTACGTTTTCGCACCTTGGGTTGCTATCCTTTAACTGGCGCCGTCGAATCTAACGCCACTACACTACCCGAAATCATTCAGGAAATGTTATTAACCACCACCTCTGAACGTCAAGGACGACTCATAGACCATGATCAATCAGGTTCTATGGAACAGAAAAAGCGCGAAGGGTATTTTTGAAGCAGGCGAAAGATTAAAGGCTAAAGGCTAAATTTGACTGGCTTTGAAACCTTAGTTGTTTAGAGAAACTTATCGACATCTTTTATACTGACAAAAGACAAATAATTAAGGACCAAAAATGGCGCGCTTTGAGGATTTAGATGTTTGGAGGCGGTCATCTAGACTTTGTGTTGAAGTTTATAAAGGCCTTGCTAGTTGTAAAGATTACGGATTTAAAGACCAAATTACTCGCTCCAGTTTATCCATACCTAGTAACATAGCGGAAGGTTATGAAAGAGGTAGCGACAAAGATTCCAACAAATTCTTTTATTACGCAAAAGGTTCCGCTGGTGAATTACGAACTCAAATTTACATTGGCATCGAAATTGGATACGTTACAAAGGAAACAGGCATGCTGTGGAAAAATGAAGTTGAACAACTTTCACAAATGCTGTCCGCTTTAATAAAAGCGCGATCAAATTAACCTTTTAGGCGTAGCTAAGCTTTTAATTTTAACCGAACTAAGCACCATTTATGAAAGAGACTCAGGCGATGCACATACAACAATCAAATTTATCCAAAAGCCTTTATATTCTCTATGAAGTTCGAGCCAATAAAAAACAAAAATAATCCCATAAACAGAACTGAGCCTTTAGCCTTTAGCCTTTAGCCTTTAGCCTTTAGCCTTTAGCCTTTAGCCTTTAGCCTTTAGCCTTTAGCCTTT
>QVQD01000239.1 GCA_003584875.1 Methylococcales bacterium | reverse complement strand
CTATATAACTGGGTGCTTATGATTTGAAATGGGCTAACTAGCTCGTTTGGGTGAGTGATAACTAAACTCAATGCAACACACGATTTGTTTGAGAGTTGGGGTTTGAGTTGCTTCACCCCAACCTACGTTTTAAAAATATTTTCGTAGCCGCTGTGTGGCTATTGTTTAAATATTTACAATACGAATAATGAATCAAATCAAAGTAAATGCATCAATTCAGCTTCTTCTTTTAATTCAGCTTCGGTTTGCAACAATTTTTGCCGACTAAAATCATTAATGACTAAGCCTTGAACGATAGATACTTTGCCGTCTTTTACAGTTACAGGAAAAGAATAAAATAAATCTTTAGCTATGCCATAACTACCGTCAGAAACAACACCCATACTGACCCAATCACCTTCAGGGGTACCTAATGCCCAGTTTCTCATTTGATCGATAGCGGCATTAGCGGCAGAAGCCGCGCTAGAATGACCAATTGCATTGATAACCGTAGAGCCTCTTTGTTGAACCGTAGGTATAAATTCATCGGAAAACCAATGTTGATCAACTAAAGACAAGGCAGCTTGCCCCTTAACGGTCGCATGATGTAAATCAGGATATTGTGTGGCCGAATGATTACCCCAAATACAAATATTTTTTATGTCGCTGATTAAAACCCCACATTTTTCAGCCAACTGACTAATCGCCCGATTATGATCTAAGCGACTCATAGATGAAAAGTTCTCAGAACTTAAGTCTGGAGCATTCTTTAGAGCGATTAAAGCATTAGTGTTAGCGGGATTACCCGTCACCAATACTTTAACGTTTCGATTGGCGACAGCATTTAAAGCTTTACCTTGAACCGCAAAAATTTGAGCATTAACCTCTAATAAATCTTTGCGTTCCATACCAGGCCCTCTAGGCCTCGCTCCAATCAAAAAAACATAATCAACATTCTTAAAAGCAACGATGGGATCATCGGTAATTTCGATTCCATGCAGTAATGGGCTTGCACAATCATTTAATTCCATAACCACACCTTTTAAGGCGTTCATGGCAGGTGTGATTTCAAGCAAATGTAAAATAATCGGTTGTTCAGGCCCTAGCAACAAACCTGCTGCCAAGCGAAATAGCAAAGAATAACTAATTTGCCCTGCCGCACCGGAAACCGCAATATGAACGGGTGATTTCATTTCTTTTCCTTCAATCCTTATCTGACAATAGACTTAAGTAAGCCCTACAAAACTTCGAAAATTAATATTTCAGAGCACGAGTACTAAAACCGAGAACTCTTAGCTGATAACGTGGTAGCAATTCTAAGAGGTGATAACATAAATTAGGCCAATCGTATCATTCCTGCCAGTTAAAAACACCCCCACATTGACATTGAACCTCTATTTATTGTTATTCACTGATTACATAGCTAAATATTTATAAGATTTTATAAAGATTAAATGGCATGAGGCTTCTTTAGAATTGGTAACACAGACTGCTTAATCACGGCAGAGTTTATTTTATCGGTTATAATACCGCCGAAATCATCGCATTTACGCATAGTCACAGGTAAGTTAATGAAAAAATTGCTATTCCAATTCGACACAGACAGCCACCCCTCTGTTTTCGATACCGTAGTTGGGTACGATGGTGGTGCTGATCACGTCATTGGTCATGGTGGCTTAACGCCAGAAAATATCACTTCACTCGTAGAAGGTACTATTTTTACACGCGCGCCCAAAGATAAGAAAAACACTGCTATTTTTATTGGCGGTAGCGACATGATGGCGGGTCAACAGTTATTGACAGCAGTTCAATCTTGTTTTTTCTCTGGTTTTCAAGTGTCTGTCATGCTTGACAGCAATGGCAGCAATACTACAGCAGCGGCAGCAGTTGCTAAACTTGCCGCTAGTGGCACACTCGCTGGTAAAAAAGCGGTCGTATTAGCGGGCACGGGCCCTGTTGGGCAACGTGCGGCAACCCTATTAGCTCTTGAAGGCGCTGATGTTTCACTCACTGCCCGCACACTAATTAGAGCAACTAACGCTTGTGCTAATATGAAAGCTCGTTTTGGTGTAACAATTACCCCTATTGAGGCCTTTGATAATAATGATCGAGCCCACGCCATTAAAGATGCTCAGATTGTTTTAGCTACTGGCGCTGCAGGTGTTGAACTGCTCACTTTAGAGCAATGGCAAGATAATCCTACCCTAGAAATGATAGCCGATGCTAATGCTACCCCACCGATTGGAATAGGTGGCACTGATATGATGGATAAAGGCATTGTGCGGCATGGTAAAATTATTTGGGGCGCTATCGGTTTTGGCACCTTAAAACTTGCCTTGCATCGCGCCTGCATCGCTCATTTATTCACTGACAATAAACACGTACTTGATGCCGAAAACATCTACGCTTTAGCTAAAGATATGGCTTAATCAACATCTTTCCTTATGAGTGATTCGGCAATCATTAGCACATCATCTTCAAGATCAGCAGCATTAAGTATTTTTCTAGCAGGTGTTAAAGCGGCTGATCCTTATTTAGCCGTTAAACGCGGCTTAAGTTCAGATGGGCAAAACATAACCATCCAACTAAAGCTTGATGACGCTAGCCAAACACGCACAGGCCATTGGTCGAAAATTCAGGTAATTGCTATCGGTAAAGCCGCGTGCGCAATGTCTAAAGCGGCTCAAGAAATCATACCTACTGAGTTATTATCACTGCCAATTCTTGCCGTTACTAATTATGAAAATGTGACTGAAGTCGCACAAACCAAGGTGATGGGAGCTGGTCATCCTTTGCCAGATCAAAATGGCTATCTTGCCGCCGAATTTATTGCCGAGCAGCTAAGAACTGCTAAAAAAGATGAGCTAGTTTTGGTACTAGTCAGTGGGGGTGGGTCTGCACTCATTCCCTACCCTGTCGATGGAATTACCCTAGAAGAAAAGATTGCCACCACCAATTTACTACTGGCATCTGGCGCAACCATCAATCAAATTAACTGTGTACGCAAACACTTATCTCAATTAAAAGGCGGTGGTTTTTCCCACCTTGCAGCACCTGCTGACCTTCATGCTTTCATATTATCTGATGTCTTGGGCGATGACTTAAGCAGCATTGCAAGTGGGCCAACTGTTCCAGACCCCACTACATACAGTGATGCCATCGCTATTTTTTATACCTATGGCATTTGGGATCAATTGCCTAGGAATGTTCAGATGCATTTAGAGCAAGGAAGAATAGGCTATAAACCTGAAACACCTAAAGCCGATAATAGACTATTTAAACACTGTACCCAGACGCTGATCGGGAGCAATTCCATCAGCGTTAAGGCCGCATTGAATGCTGCAGCACAGCTAGGCTACCCAACTCAGTTATATGACAATCATTTATGCGGCGAAGCCAAAGCGGTTGCAGAAACTTGGGTATTGGCAGCAAAACAAATAGTCAATAACGGCATTAGCCAAACTCTAGCTTTAGTGGCTGGCGGAGAAACCACAGTCAGTATAAATGGCTCTGGACGCGGAGGTCGCAATCAAGAGATGGCGCTAGCTTTTGCAGTTGCGGCAAAGCAGCATGACTTATGCGGCAATTGGACATTTTTAAGCGGTGGAACAGATGGTCGTGACGGCCCAACCGATGCAGCTGGCGGCATTGCTGACCAGGACAGCTTGAGCCGAATGATATTAGCTAACCTAGATCCAATAGCTTTACTTAACAATAATGACTCTTATACTGCCTTACAAGGTTCACAAGATTTACTTATTACCGGCGCAACCGGTACTAATGTAGCTGATTTACAAGTATTATTACTTCATCCTACTCAACCCCACAAACTTTAAAATTTAGGGAAGCCCATGTTTAAAAAATCTATGTCTATCGCCGGTTTTGATGATGATCTATTCCAAGCTATGGAAGAAGAGCGTAGTCGTCAAGAAGATCACATTGAATTAATTGCTTCAGAAAACTACGCCAGCCCAAGGGTCATGGAAGCACAAGGATCACAATTAACCAATAAATATGCCGAAGGTTATCCTGGCAAACGTTATTATGGTGGTTGTGAATTTGTCGACAAAGTTGAACAACTCGCTATTGATCGCGCCAAAGCCTTGTTTGCAGCGGATTATGCAAATGTTCAGCCACACTCTGGCTCACAAGCCAACATGGCAGTATTCATGGCCTTGATTAAGCCTGGCGATACCATTTTAGGTTTAAGTTTGGCCGATGGTGGTCATTTAACCCATGGCGCTAAACCTAATTTCTCTGGAAAAATCTACAATGCTATTCAATATGGCTTAGAGTCAGCTAGCGGTGAAATTGATTACGCACAAGTAGAAGCGCTCGCCTTAGAACACAAACCTAAGTTGATCATTGCTGGATTTTCTGCCTACTCACGTGTTTGGGATTGGCAAAAATTTCGTGACATCGCTGATAAAGTGGGCGCTTACTTTGTGGTTGATATGGCTCATGTTGCTGGCTTAGTAGCAGCGGGCTTATATCCTAATCCAGTCCCTTTTGCTGATGTAGTCACCAGTACTACGCACAAGTCTTTACGTGGCCCTCGTGGTGGACTTATCGTTTGCAAAAGCAATCCTGAAATCGAAAAGAAAATTGATTCCAGTATTTTTCCAGGTATCCAAGGCGGGCCTGCTATGCACATAATTGCCGCTAAAGCCGTTGCCTTTAAAGAAGCCTTGCAACCAGAATTTCGTGCTTATCAGCAACAAGTTATTAACAATGCAAAAGCAATGGCTAAAGTTTTCATTGAACGCGGCTTTGAAATTGTTTCAGAAGGTACAGACAATCATTTAATGTTGGTCTCATTAATTCCTAAAGGAATTACTGGAAAAGCAGCCGATGCAGCACTTAGCAAAGCACATATTACCGTCAACAAAAATGCTGTGCCTAATGACCCGCAATCACCTTTTGTGACTAGCGGTATACGTGTGGGTACTCCCGCTCCTACGACTCGTGGTTTTAAAGAAGCAGAAATGATAGAGATCGCTAACATGATGTGTGATGTCATGGAAAACTTAGAAGACGACACCATTATTGCCTCAGTACGTGAAAAAGTCAGCGCTTTGTGCGCGCGTTTTCCAGTTTATAGCTAAGGTTAACGCCTAAAAATATTTGTCGGGTTACGCTAACGCTAACCCGACCTACTTGGATTCTCCAATTTTTATCCGCCCAAATAGTATTAGCTTAGGAATTACATGTCAGATATAGAAATTGCCCAACAAGCAACAATGCGACCCATTATCGCTTTAGCTAAAGAACACTACAATATAGACGCTGAGCATTTAGATCCTCACGGTCATTACAAAGCTAAGCTGTCACTAGAATACATCAATAGCTTGGCTGATAAACCCGATGGCAAACTCATACTCGTAACCGCTATAAGCCCTACTCCGGCGGGTGAAGGCAAGACGACAACGACAGTTGGTTTAGGCGATGCTATGAATCGCATGGGCAAAAAAACCATCATGTGTTTGCGCGAGCCGTCTTTAGGTCCCTGCTTTGGTGTAAAAGGTGGCGCTGCTGGTGGAGGCTATGCACAAGTTGTACCGATGGAAGACATCAACTTACATTTTACCGGTGACTTTCATGCTATAGGTGTGGCACACAATTTATTGTCTGCGTTAATCGACAATCACATTAATCATGGAAACAGCCTAGATATAGACCCACGTCGCATCCAATGGAAACGTGTAGTTGATATGAATGACCGTGCCCTTAGAAATATCGTGGTCGGCATGGGTGGCGCCGCTAATGGTTATTTACGAGAAGATGGCTATGACATTGTAGTTGCCTCTGAAGTGATGGCGATCTTATGCTTAGCAACAAATCGTGCTGACCTTAAAAAACGCTTAGGCCGTATCATCATTGGTTATAAATCAGATCGAATCACACCGGTTTATGCGAGCGACTTAAACGCTCAAGGTGCTATGGCAGCTTTATTAAAAGATGCTATTAATCCTAATTTAGTACAAACCCTAGAAAATAATATAGCCATTATTCATGGCGGTCCTTTCGCTAATATTGCTCATGGTTGCAACACCGTAACCGCTACTAAAACCGCTTTAAAACTCGCTGATTATGTGGTTACCGAAGCAGGCTTTGGTGCAGACTTAGGCGCTGAAAAGTTCATTGATATCAAATGCCGTATGTCGGGATTAACCCCCTCCGCTGTCGTATTGGTTGCAACAATCAGAGCCTTAAAATTTCATGGTGGCGTTGATAAAGACGACTTAAATCAAGAAAACTTAGTGGCCCTAGAACAGGGATTTGTGAATCTTGAGCGTCATTATCATAATATTACCCAGCATTACGGCTTACCTTGTGTGGTGTGTATTAATCACTTCACTTTTGATAGTGATGCGGAAATTGCTTTATTACAACAGCAATGTGCGGCTTTAGGTGCAACTTGTATTGTCTCTAAACATTGGGCTAATGGGAGTGCAGGTGCTGAGGATTTAGCACAAAGTATCATTGAGGTGGTCGATAATCGTGAACCTGGTTTTACTTATGTTTATGATGAAAATCTAAGTTTATGGGAAAAAATAGAAACCATAGCAACTAAGCTCTATGGTGCGACGGGTGTTACTGCCAGCGCCAAAGTTAAAGCTCAACTCGCAGAATGGAATGCTGATTACGGAAAATTCCCTATTTGTATGGCTAAAACCCAGATGTCCTTTTCTACCAATCCAAATGCTAAAGGTGCACCGACTGGTCATAGCTTAGAAATACGTGAACTTAAACTCGCCAATGGAGCTGGCTTTATAGTTGCCATTGCTGGTGACATTATGACCATGCCTGGTTTACCCAAAGTACCAGCTGCAGAGCGTATTGATATCGATGATAATGGTAAAATTACTGGCTTATTTTGAAGCTAGTTCATTTAAGCTTTTATGTAGGTTGGCTTAGCGATAGAGACTGTGAAAGTATTATGATTTTAGCTTCCCCCTTTGTAAAAGCGGGACTGAGGGGGATTTTTGTGTTATAGATTACTAATATTTAATGATTATTTTTAATAGAAAATCTCCCCTAGCCCCTCTTTGCTAAAGAGGGGGAATAAAAAGAATACTTTCACTATAAATATCATCATATAGCATGCTATTACAATACGACCCTACCCTACTTTTACTCATTTCACTGGCTGGTCTTTATGCAGGGACACAAAACACACTCGCCGGAGGTGGTTCTTTTATCACCTTTCCAGCATTACTGCTCGCTGGACTCGATCCATTATCAGCTAATATCACTTCGACACTGGCTCTATTTCCTAATCAAATAACCTCATCTCTTGCTGGACGTAAACTAGCCGGTGGCGTTGGTAAACTAAGTTTAAAGAAATTATTTGCACTGAGCATAGCGGGCGGTTTAGTCGGTGCGATACTGTTGCTTAATACGCCCATCTCTATATTTACAAAATTAGTCCCTTGGCTAGTCCTTATCGCGACAATTCTATTCACTTGGGGTAGCTTTCGTAAAAAGCCACTCCATACAACTAAAACAATGCCTTTGCCTATACTGGCATTAGTACAGTTTTTAATTGGTATTTACGGCGGCTACTTCGGCGGTGGCATTGGAATTTTAATGCTGGCTAGTTTAAGCCTAGCTGGACAACAAGTACGTATGGCAACAGCGACTAAAAACGTGTTAGCTATGGCGATGAACACCTCTGCAGTGATCTTATTTGCTTTCTCTAATCATGTGTATTGGCTGGAAGGATTAGCACTAGCTATGGGTGGTATTGGAGGTGGTTTTTTAGGCAGTTGGTTAGTACATCGCTTACCAGAGAAAGTCATGCGTGGTTTTGTAGTATTAGTTGGCATCACCTTAAGTACTTGGCTATTTGTACGCTAAAAATTATTATGGATTACCCCAGCGAAACAAATAATTATTTAGTCGAGCACGCAAAGCTTATCAGACATAGCTATAGTCACTGGTTATTAGATGAACTAATTCCTCAAAGCAAATCTGAACTTGATTTTGCAAAACGTTTATTTGAAGCAGATTTTGCCTTAGTTACTCATAACACCGAAGCTGAACCCGTGTTTAATTATGCTAACCAAAAGGCTTTAGATTTATTTGAATTTAATTGGCAAGACTTCACTCGCTTAGCCTCAAAACATTCAGCAGAACCCGTTAATCAAAGTGAACGTGAACGCTTATTAACTCTCGTCACAAAAAATGGCTATATCGATGACTATGAAGGCATTAGAGTTTCAAGTACAGGCAAACGCTTTGTTATTAGAAATGCCATCGTTTGGAATTTAGTCGATGAAAATCAGGTCTATCAAGGCCAAGCAGCCTGCTTTGATCAATGGAGTTATTTATAATTTCCGCTGACCGTAAGAGCGTATTGCCTACGCCCATTTATCGAGTACTCATAATTGTAATAGTAGGTCGGGTTAGCGATAGCGTAACCCGACACAATGCACTACGAATTGTTGGGTTACGCTATCGCTAACCCAACCTACAAAACAAAATCTTACGCGCGTCCTACATAATCCATCTTGCCAACATCTACACCCATATGCCTCAAAATCGCATAAGTGGTAGTCAGATGAAAATGAAAATTAGGTATCACAAAGTCCAATAAATACGGTAGCCCTAAGAAATTTAATTCATTACTTCCGAACTTTAAGTGTATTTCCCGCTGCTCATTTCCATCGATTTGCTCTGGACTCAAGGTTTGTAAAAAGGAAATGGTTTTAGCAATGCGGGCTTGTAACTCAGGAAAGCTGCTTTCCTTATCTTCATAACTAGGCACCTCAACACCCGCCAAACGTGCCCCACAACCTTTAACCATATCGGTCGCAATTTGTACCTGACGACTTAACGGAAACATATCCAGCGCTAAACGACCATTGATAAAAATAGCAGGATCAATCTTCTTTGCTTCTGCATGAACTGCCGCTTTATTGAGTATTTCAGATAAATTACCTAACATGCGTATAAACGAAGGTACAGAGGCTTGATATAATGATATAGACATAAGAACTCCAAGTAGTTGATGGATATGTATTAAGTTAATTGGCAATAAAATGCCAAGGGTTTAAATCAAATAAAATATTATATTGTATTGTATTGTAGAAGTGACAGATTCGCCCAGAAATACGAAGATCCAAGATACTGGGCGAATCTGTCGCCCTTACAAGCATAGGTATCTACACAAGTTTCTTATCGGCGTGGAAACGATAAAAATCACCGTAGGGGCGTATTGCATACGCCCAACATCGACAGTCCAATGTTATAGAGCTTATTTTATAAGGGCGTATGCAATACGCCCCTACGATCTTCACCACAATGTTATCGTTCTCGCGTGGGAATGCTAACAATTAATTGTGTAGATACCTATGCCTTACAAGATAACATCTGTCTTAGCTAGACTCACATAGAGCCAAACTTATTTCTAGGCCAGTCCAATGCTTCCAATGCCTGCAAACGCTCTGGCGTACCGATATCCATCCAAAAACCTGAATAATATTGACCAGTTACCTGACCAGAACTAATAGCGGTTCGTAATAACAACCCTAACTTACGACTACCCCCAGCCAGATCTTTAAATAAGTCAGTATGATAAAGACCAATGCCACTAAAAGTAAGTTGTTTTGATGAAAGCTCACAAACCTGCCCTAAGTCATCAAGACCAAAATCTCCCTGTGGATGATGAACTGGATTATCAATCAGCACTAGATGGGCTAAATCTATGGCTAGCTCTCTAAGTTGAGCATAAGAAAAATCGGTAGCGATATCAGCATTAACAACTAAAAAAACACCCTCCCCCAACAAAGGCAAGGCATTAATAATTCCTCCAGCCGTTTCTAAACCTAACTCACCTTCTGCCGAATAGTGAATATTGGCACCATAACGTTGACCATCACCTAAATAATCAACGATTTGCTGACCAAGATGGGCGTGATTAATCACAATATCTGTAAAACCAGCGCTCACCAATTGATTGATAGTATGCTCAATCAATGCTTGACCAGAAACTTGCAATAAAGGTTTAGGCGTATGATCAGTTAGTGGCCTCATCCTTTCGCCGCGACCTGCCGCTAAGATCATCGCCTTCATGATAAGTGACTCTGTCTATATATTTCGTAAACCGGCAGTACTTGCTCCAGCAAGAACTCTGAAAAAGCTGACAATTCTGGGTATTCATCGCAAACAGTTAGCACATAATTAAGTGTACGTGGAATATCATTAAGATAAGTCGACTTACCATCTCTCAGATGTAATCTTGAAAAAATACCGATCGCTTTAAGATGTCGCTGTAAACCCATTAAATCAAACCAGCGTTTAAATTGCTCAGGCGTTACAGTAATTAATTCTATGGCAACTAAACGCTGATAATAATCACTGCGCCACTGCGCTATCAGTTCGGGTGACCAACTAATATAACAATCTCGTAATAAAGACACTAAATCATAAGTAATAGGCCCTATAACTGCATCTTGAAAATCAATAATACCCGGCGAATCATCTGTCAAAAACATCAAATTACGCGAATGATAATCTCTATGAACGCATACCTGTGGTTGTTCTAAAGCTGAATTGATGAGCAATTCACACAGATTAGTCCATAGTTGATCTGGAAGAGAAGCATCTAAACTTTCGTTCAAAAACCAATCTTCAAAAATACTTAACTCACGCTGAAACAATGCCGAGTTATAAGCCGGCAAATTACAATGCTCTAAAGATGTTTTTGACTGAATAATTAATAATGCATCAAAAGCACTTGCATATAACCCAGAGGCATTATCTATTGTTAATTGATCCAAAAAACACAAAGAACCAAAATCTTCAAGTAACAAATACCCTTCTTCGATATTTTGCTGATAAATAATCGGGACATTAACATGGATTTTAGCCAATAGATCTGCTACAGATATAAATGCGCCTATATTTTCTTTGTCCGGTGGCGCATCCATGATCACAAAAGAACCATCAGGCGTTTTTATTCTAAAATAGCGACGAAAACTAGCATCGCTAGAAGCTAATTGGCAGGATTCAACTATCATTAATAAGTCGTTTTCTAGCCAATCAAGCATTGATATTGTTCTTAAGTCGTCGAACATGGTTATATTTAAGTTAGTTTAGTTATAATGCTGAGATAAATGAGGTAAAATGCACATTAGCATTCTATTCGATTTACCTTCTGTAACGCCACTAAACTTAATGCCGCCTATGCTTCGCCGTTTATTCTTGGTTTTTTTACCCTCTCTATTCACCTCTGTCAGTCATGCCAACGATGCCTCGTGGAATTGCGAGCAGAATAAAGACAGTAAAGAATGGGTCTGCGTAGGTGAAAAAAAAAAGGACCCTACCACAGAACCTACTCCCTCATTAGGAAAAACAGAGCCTGTTAAAGCACCTGCGAACGAAACAGTCACGAAAGAAAAAGAATACCCAACTAAAGCTACTGAAATTGCGGTAGATAAACCAACTGAAATTGAAACGGTACCGCCCAAAGCCCAATCTACAGATCCTGCACCTATAGCTAATCGTAATCCAGAACCCATTGAAACTAAACCGACTAGTCCTGCTGTCGCTATTGAAGCTAAACCCTCTAACAAAGCTCAAGCCAAGGTAACCCAAACATCGTCAGAACCGCCCCTAAAAACAGCGACATTAAATAAAAATAATTCACGATCCGGTTGGAATTGTGGCGCTAGCCCTCAAAAATCTACTTGGAATTGCGAGCCTACTGGCTCTCCAAGCGGTTCCACTGAGACTGAAATATCAGCCAATACAATCTTTACTGGCTCTGAAGCACCGCACAGCAATGAACCTGAAACTTTCCAAAAGCCGTTGATAAGTTTATTGGATCCTGCTTTTAATCATCAACAAGAACAAATCTTTACTACCCTAACCTCTAAACTTCCTTATGACCCTTGGGAAAATTGCGGTGCTGGCCCTATGAAAAAGCGCAATTTTATTTCGTCTGCAAATCTACGCGAAGTCACGCCTTTAGATGTTAAATCTAATTTCGCTGAAATTTTCGACAATGAAATCAGTGATTACTCTGGGAATGTACATATTAATCGCGCAGATCAACATGCTATTGCACATATCGCCAATTACGATAATGTCTCGGATGTAATGAACTTGCAGGGCGATGTTTATTATAATGAAGATGCATTAGCCCTTCATACTGAGGCGGCTACTATCAACTTAGCCAATGATCAAGCCAAGCTTCGAGATGTAGAATTTATTTCACCAACTACACCCTTAAGAGGTTGGGCAGGCTCATACTTTCGCAAAAGTAAAACCTTATCCCAATACACTGATGTTGCTTATACCACCTGTCGTCCCGGCAACCAAGATTGGGTGATTCACGCCTCTGAATTAGAAATGGATAAAGTGACTGGTCAAGGCACGACAAAAAACACATGGATTGAGTTTAAAGGTGTCCCCGTTATTTATACGCCGTACTTATCTTTTCCTATCGATGACAGACGTCTTTCTGGGTTTCTTTCGCCCACATTCAGTAGTACACGTTACAGTGGGGCATTGATAGCTGCACCGTATTATTGGAATATTGCCCCTAATTATGACGCGACCTTAACACCCAGAGAACTTACTTCAAGAGGCCCATTAATGGCCGGTACTTTTAGATACTTAACAGAAAAAGCAACAGGTAAAGTATCGGCTGAATTTATGCCTAATGATAGTCAACTTAATACCTCACGATATTTGCTATCCTTGAAAAACAGCTCTGTTATTAATCCATCGCTTAGTTCTAACATGGATTTAAATCTGGTTTCTGATTCTTCATATATTGCAACCACAGGAACAGCACTAAGCTTCGTTAATTATAATTACTTAAAAAGCTCCGCGAACCTAAATTATAATAAATACGGTTTTAACTTTATTGCTGCTGCAGATAGCTACCAATCCATTAATGCCGCAACACCCAATACAGCTTTACCGTATAGAAGATTGCCGCAACTTAATCTTAATTATGCTCATGACTTTAGCGGATTTCCTTTACACACCGAAGTACAAAATGAATTTGTAGACTTCCAACATACTAATAATATCGTTGAAGGTCAGCGTTTAAATACAAGACCCTCTATGAGTGTCCCTATACAAACGGCCAGTACTTATATAACACCTAAATTTTCGATACAAAATACCGATTACACACTTAATAACGGGCCAGCTAATTCTCCGGTAGCTATATCAAGAACACTACCCATTTTTTCTACTGATTCTGGATTGTATTTAGAAAAAAATGTCAATTTTGCCAATTCAAATTATGTGCATACTCTAGAACCACGACTATTCTACTTATACGTGCCTTCGGCTAATCAAAGTGGTATTCCAGTATTTGATACTGCGCTTTACGACTTCCAGTTTAATACCATGTTCAGAGAAAATAGCTTTAGTGGGACTGATCGTATACAAAATGCCAATCAAATCACTACAGCACTTACCACTCGATTAGTTGATGATAGTACTGGATTAGAAAGACTTAAACTTAATGTCGGGGAGATTTTCTATTTTAACGATCGCCAAATCGGAGTGCCAACAGCTCTAGCTAATGGTTCTGTCGTTAACATGGGAGCCTCTAAAGATGCTGAATCTAATTTAGTTACTGAATTATCCAGTGAACTGAGCAAACAAATATCGGTTAACACCGGAGCCCAATGGAATCCTATTCGAAATGACATTGAAAGGGTCAAAGCCAATATCCATTTTAAAAACCAAAATAATGAACTCTTTAATGTTGGCTATATTTATAGGAAGAACCCTTTAATTCCTGAGGGTAACAATAACATTACCCAAACTGATACTTCTTTTCGCTGGCCTATCGCCAAAGACTGGCACTTATTGGGACGTATGCAATATTCTTTACTCTATGGTGACATCCAAGATAGCTTCATAGGTGTAGAAAAAGAAAACTGTTGCTGGCGCTTTCGCTTATTAGCTAGGCATTACATGAACAACGTGACTATTATCAACAATCAAGTTGTAGTCGCAACGACAGGCTCTACTGTGCCTGGTTCCAGCCAAGAGGGTGTATTCTTTCAAATTGAACTTAAAGGCTTAACTGGTTTTGGAGATGATGTAGATCAGTTCCTACAAAAAAGTATTTATGGTTATCGGACAACTAAAAAAAATGATTTATAACGACATGATAAAAAAAGCCTTGCTACCTCTCTTATTAGCTACACTCTTTTTCAGTTATTTTTCTGCACAAGCTGAAGTACTCGGCAAAATCGCTGCCGTTGTTGAAGAGGACATTATTCTCGAACAAGAACTTGATAAAGAAGTTGCCACTATCTCACAAAGAATACGTGCCAGTAACACCGCCATACCTCCAGAATCAGTATTACGCAAACAAGTACTTGAAAAAATGATTATGGATAAACTTCAGCGCCAATTAGCTGAAAAAGCCGGCATTAATGTCTCGGAAGATCAAATTGCCAGTTCTGCAGCAGATATTGCCCAAAGAAACAATATGTCACTAGAGCAATTTAGAGCAGAACTGGATAAACAAGGCATATCCTACAAGGCTTTTTTAGATAATATGCGCAATGAAATCATCATTAACCAATTACGTAGCCGAGAAATCGGTGGGCGCATTAAGGTGACTGATCGCGAGGTCGAGCATTTTATAGAAAC
Organism: Methylococcales bacterium; assembly: GCA_003584875.1. Taxonomy (GTDB): domain Bacteria; phylum Pseudomonadota; class Gammaproteobacteria; order Methylococcales; family Methylomonadaceae; genus Methylobacter_C. Next base: position 16,240 of record QVQD01000239.1, on the reverse strand, counting down.
ACAAGGCAAATCCGGCGTTGAAAAAGTTCAATATCATTTAGGTCATATCTTAATTGCCCTTAAAGAAGGTGCTTCATCGTCAGAAATACAAAAAGCCGAAGCTAAAGCTGATCACCTAGTCAAAAATCTACGTGCGGGACAAAGCTTTACTCAAGTCGCCATGAGTGAATCAGAAGACGACAATGCCTTAAAAGGTGGTGATTTAGGTTGGCGTACTGCTAACGACATCCCCACTTTATTTGCTCATAAGGTTAATGAGATGCAAGTAAATGAGGTTTCCGAGCCTATCAGAAGTCCTAGCGGATTTCATATTCTAAAAATGTTAGAAATTAAAGGCCTAGATAGCCATGTGACTACCCAAACTAGGGTCCGCCATATTCTAATTAAAACCAATGAATTAATTGATGATGACGAAGCCAAAAAACGCCTACAAGCATTACGTGATCGAATTATTGACGGCGATGACTTCGCTAAACTAGCACGCGCAAATTCTGATGATAAAGGCTCTGCTATCAAAGGAGGTTCTTTAGACTGGGTAAATCCTGGAGATTTGGTTAAGCCCTTTGAAGAAACAATGAACAAACTGACTATCAATGAATTAAGCGAACCAATACAATCACAATTTGGCTGGCATTTAATTCAAGTATTAGAAAGAAAAGCCAAAGATGATAGTGAAGAACATAAAAAGAATCTTATTCGTGACTCCCTACGTAAACGTAAAATTGAGGAAGAAACCGAACTTTGGATGCGCAGACTACGAGATGAAGGTTTTGTGGAAATTTATCCATAACTGAGTAAAACGATCACAACTACCCTAAACTATAAACAGAGAACCGTCGTTGAAGAATCAAATACAACAGATTTTAAGCAGCACTAATTTAGATGCTCAACGTGCTTTAATCAGTGAACTTTGCACTGAATTAAGCATTGATAGCTTAAGCTGTGCAGCGGCCTTATTGAGTTTAATGCCATCGAAAGAAAATTTAAATGTAAACACTCTATCACCTCCTAGAAGCTTAACTGCAAGTAATGCAACAGGAGAAATCAAAATGATTCGTTATCGGCTGGATGTCGGGAGTAAACAACAGATCACTGCGGATCAGCTAAGAAAAGTATTGATAGAAGAATCCGGTGTAGATAAAAAAAACATCAATAATATTCATATTCATAGCTTATACACTCTCTTAGAATTACCCGATGAGATGCCCCCTGATATATTTCAACACTTAAAATCCGTAGAAATAAACCAACAAAAACTCGATATTAGACGCGTAAAAAATAATAATAAAAGGCGTGGCAATAATTACATTCGACGAGGACGTAAGCGTGACAACAAACCTATTAATACAGAAACAAAACCAGACAATCAGGCTGCTGATTAATTATTTGAGATAGTTAAAGGCTTATTTTAATGACTCATTCTGATTCGCACAAAAGTGATACTGAGCAAATGCTTCCTATATTAGGTTGGCGTGAATGGGTAACACTCCCCGAACTTAATATTGAACATATTAAAGCTAAGATAGACACAGGTGCTAGATCTTCAGCTTTACATGCCTTTGCTATTGAACCTTATCGCAAACAAAATCAACGCTGGATTATGTTTGCCATACATCCTGAGCAAAATAATACTGATATTGTGATTGAGTGCCATGCCGCTGTCAAAGATAGACGAATAGTCTCTGACTCTGGTGGTCATAAACAACGCCGCTATGTGATAGAAACACAATTATTACTAGGTACAACAGTCATTAATGCAGAAATGACCCTAACAAATCGAGATAGCATGTTGTTTCGAATGTTAATAGGTCGTACAACTTTAAACGATCGTTTCATGATTAATTCTAGCGCGTCTTTTTGCCAGGGATTTCCTAGCCCACCATCAACATTATAATTGATGCAATTGATTTATATTGAAATTGCAATGAATTCCAACACTGCTTTGCACGAAGGTCGTTTTACAAAAACATAACCCGACCTACAAAAACTTATTTTATAAGGGCGTAGCAATACGCCCTCCTGACTGCGATGAGCTTTACCCCACTCCATCTCATCTCGCCTTCAAGCAATCTTGTCTTTTAAAACCAATTTACTAATCGCTGGCAATACCACAAAAGTACATACCATAATCCAAAATATGCCTATGGTAATCACCAAGCCCATGCTGGCTATGCCTTCATGCGGTGAAAATGCTAAGCCAGCAAAACTTGATGCTGTAGTTAGGGCACCATAAAACATCGCTCTGGCGGTACTGGATTGATAAATATTCTGGTCTTCTGATAAAGAATGATGGAGTTTTTCAACCATGTGTATGCCGTTATCGACACCTAAACCCAATAACAACGGTAAGGCGATAATATTGGCATAATTGATGGGCGTATGCGTCAGCACGGTACTCGCCATCGTAAATAAACCCGCCAATATCAGTGGTGTCATCACCAAAAAGGTATCGGTAAAGTTACGTCGTATGGCATATAGCAATAAAGTAATGGTAATCAGCGCGATGATAATGGCTTTTTGAAAGGCCGCTATCACTTCTTTCATAGACTCCCAATAGATAATCGGCAAGTCTGTGGTTTCTGGTGCGACCGTTTGCACTTCATTAATAAACTCTTGCAAATTAGCGAGATCATTCAAATCTTTCTTAGGGAATATTTGAATACGATACCAGCCTTCTTTACTTAACCAGCGATCTTTAATATCCGCTGGCAAATCTGACAAAGCAACTTCCTTAGCGCCCATACCGACTAACAATTCATTCATAGCATCAGGTAACGTACCTAGCAAGGTTGTTTGCATTTTCTCTATAAACAAACGTCGACTGGGCTGTTGCCTTGTATCGAGCTCGATTAACATATCCTGTAATTCTTTCTTAAAAGAACCTAAAGCCGCCAACTCATGGGCATCCGTTTTTTCAAGTAAGCGTTGATCTATCGCTTTAATCAAGCGATTAATTCCAGGAATCGGATCGTTATCCACTTTCAAGGCAGGAAATCCTTGAGCTTGTGCACCTAACATCAGTGCCATATCTTCTATAACGGCTAATTTGTCTTCTTGTTGTTCCGGTACAAAATCAAAGACACTGATGGTTTTATCAACACTAGCCAAGCCTAATAACTTTTGTTCCATATCCTTGGCTTTTTGGGCATCTTCTGCCAATACCGTCAAGGTCATCGGTGTGGTATCAGGATTTTTATTTAAATTCTTAAAGGCGATGACTGATTCTGTACTGGGATCACGTAAATTAATAGGATTAAAGTCTGTTTGAACTTTAAAAACTAGGCCTATGGATAAAAGTGTAAACAACACCGTAGCTATTGCAATAGGCTTGGCATAATGCAGTGTATGATTAGCCATCTTTTCAGCTAAGGTAGCCAAGAATGGATGCGTTACTAAGGGTTCTGATTTATCAGCGACAGGAATAAAACGTAAAAAAGCTGGCATGACAGTTAAAGTCACCACTAAACTAATAAACAAACTGGTTCCAGCCAATAAACCCAGTTCAGACACGCCTCTATAATCAGTCGGTACAAAAGCAAAAAGTCCAATTGAAGTGGTTCCTGCACAGAGTAACAAAGAAGGTCCAGTTGATATCAAAGTACTGTGTATAGCTCTTTCACGATTCACGTGATGCTGGATATTATCTTTATAACGCAGACAAAAATGGATGGCATACTCTACGCCCAAACCTATATTCGATACTGCAAAAGCAACAGAAATTAAATTAAGTTCTTTCACAGCAAGCGCCGCAAAAGCACCGCAAAACACCATCCCTAGTGCCAAGGTAAATAAGGTCGCTAAAGTGAATAAAATAGAACGATAAGCCACTAACAATATCACTAGCACCAACACCACAGAGAAGATACAGGCATTGAAAGTACCATTACTCATACCTACGACCTCATCATCTTCTAAGCCCACTTCGCCAGTAATCCAAACCTTAACCTCTGGCAAATCAGGCTGCTGAATTTCAGCAATGGCTTTACGAACAGATTCTATAGCGTGTTCAGCGGGTCGTATTTGTGAGTATTCAAACTTAGGTGAAAGCGTAATAAAGCCTTTGCCACCATCTTTGCCACTGAGCTTGTTGTCAGCAATCAAGCCCTCCCATGACAATAGATTATTTTCACCATTAATGCTTTTATGCAAAGCCAAAGCCACCTTATCGATCAAGGTGGCTAAATCAACGGGCAAGTCTTGCTTATCGGCTTTAGCACTCAAAGCATCTTCAAAGATAGAGAAAAAACCTGTTAGATTAGGCTCTTGTGAGATTCGTCCAATAAAAGGTTGAGCTTGAGATAGATTATTAGAAACCGCTTGTAATTCGGTCGGCGTTAAATAGAGCAGACCATTTTTATGAAAGAATTCATTTTCACTAGGAATATATACCGTCTCAAAATTAGTCTTGTCTGCATTTAATAAACGACCTAAACGCTTAGTGGCAGCCTTAGTTAATTCTGGCGTGTCTGATTCAACAACCAATAATAAGGTGTGCAAGTCCTGAGCAAAAGCTTTTTCATAATGACGTCTATTTTGTTGAAAAGGCGCATTAGGGGCGACCATATCTTGAGTATCGGTATCAATACTTAAGTGACTACCCGCATATTGCCCTGCCAATACGGTTAATAGTGCAACTATTATTAATACTGAAAAGGGATGCTTTAACACCCAACCGCCCCAAATTGAAAATAGATTATTGCTTTTGTTCTTAAACGTCATTTGTGTCTTCCATTATTTTAATAATTCAACCCACTTCTTTGTTGAGAGGGGCTAAAGGAGGCTGCCAACTATAGGTACAGGATAAGATCAAGCCTTTCAGTGTGCCCCGTCTTAAGTTAGCGTTTACACCCTAGAGACTGTGAAAGTATTATGATTTTAACTCCCCCCTTTGTAAAAGGGGGACTGAGGGGGATTTTTTGTGTTATGGGCTACTAAAATTTAATGATTATTTTTAATAGACCCAATCTCCCCTAGCCCCTCTTTGCTAAAGAGGGGGAAACTTTAACAGTCTTCCTACCTTCCCCACTCTCATTCAATAGTAATTTTATCTAATGTATCGAGTGCATCACTTTTAGATTCGATAAGTTCAGCGCCCTGCTGTTGAATAAATAAAGCGGGGATATGAGCAATATTAGCAGCTTGCATACCTTCTTTTTGACCCAAACACAATAAAGCAGTATCCCAAGCATCGGCAATGGTGGGGTCTTCATGAATAACAGTGACAGATACCAAATCGTGAGTTATTGGCCGACCATTACGTGCATCTAATATGTGACTATAACGCTGACCCTGATAATCAAAATAATGATTATAAGTACCGGAAGTCATCACTGCCATTTGGGTATCCTTAGGCATGGTGATTCTTTTTTGCATGTGCATATCGCCAGGTAATGGCTTTTCTAGTGCGATGCGCCAAGCTTGTTCATCGGGTTTATAACCACGAGTTTGCAGTTCACCACCGATTTCTACTAAATAATCAGTAATGCCCATCTGCTCTAACACTTTGCTAATTTCACCGACACTATAACCTTGGGCAATAGAGGATAAATCAACTTTCAAATCCGCTTGCTGCTTGCGTAAATGACTATCATCTATGATGTCTAACTTCGCCATGCCAATACGCGCCTGCAACTTCTGAATCATTGCTTCATCCGGCATGGCAGGAGCTTCACCACGAAAGCCCCATAAATCAAATAGCGGCTTCATGGTTAAATCGTAACAACCTTGAGATGCCAATGAAACAGTTTGAGCGATACGTACTAATTTTACAATTTGAGAACCCACTTCCTGACTATCTGTATTTTCAGTGCTATTAAAGATTTCAATAACTGAGTCTGGACGATAGTTTGAAAGGGTTTTGTCAATGTTATCAAGTTCATTTTTAACAGCATTGGCAATGGCTGCGTTATCTATCGGTTTTTTCGACCAATAACTGATATGATAAGTCGTACCTTGAGCGGCGCCTTCTAGTTTTTGAATACTTGGAGCTGAGCAAGCGATCAGTTGGCTTAATATAAAAAAGACAGTGAGTACTTTTAATAATGGGGAATTGTTCTGAGTAGATTTCATAATACTTCTGATGGTTGAGTGTTGATTCATTATCATCGCTTGCAGTTACTTTATTATTACGAGATGAGTTTTCTTAAGTTTATATACCTCAATAAACTGGGTTAATTGCGGATTCATAGCAATAATCTAAGGTTTATGTACTCAACAATGCGACTAAGCACTACATTATAAGGGTATTGTGATTTGATTTCTAAATTGAACCTATCATAAAGACCATAACTATCTACACAAATTTTAAATGAATGCCCTATAGGGTGGATAAGCGCTAGAGCATCTACCAAAACATCACGAACCAAAGTTAAGTTTTTGTAGGCCGTAATAAGACCCTGCTAGCTCAGAGCGTGGTGGCGTTTCCGGCACAGGAGCCATGCCGATGCCGGAAACGCTTTTCTCGCTGATGCTCGTAAAGACTTATACAGACCTACAATAAGTTCAAATAGTCCTTAACTTTAAGCAGTAACCAAAATATAGAGGCGTGTAAGGTAATCATCGATCTTGAAGACTAAACAATCTCGATCATACTCCCTAGATACGCTGGCACTTATCCATCCTACAATTACGCGTGAAGGTTCTTATTAGTTTTACCACATAACCAACCATCAATTTGTTATTACATAGATAGGTCATAATGATGAATAATGTTTTAGTTAAAAAGATAGGCAATCTAATTCCTTACACTTTATTAACAGGTCTTTTATTATTAAGTTATAAGGTACTTAATGAGCTATTGATACCACTGACCTGGGCCATCATTATTGCTTATGTACTGTGGCCGGCTTACCAAAGGTTAAAGCATCAGCTTAATAATAGAGATACTTTAAGTGCTAGTGTAATGACAGGCCTAATAACTATCGTCATTTCGTTAAGCCTCTATTGCTTAGGTTCTTTATTACAAAATGAAACTAAAATTGCTTATCAAAGCCTATCAATTAACTTTACTAACAATGCATATCACCTACCGAAACCTATAAGCCAAATTCCATGGTTGGGGCGACAGTTACAAGACCTTATAGATCAATTCATTGATAACCAAGTAGAAATCAGCAGTCAACTCACTAACTGGGTAGGGCAATGGCTGGGAGAATTTACCCAGTTGCTTGGCAGTATTGGTCGCAACATCATGAAGCTGGGTGTTATTTTAGTCACGGTATTTTTTTGTTTTCGTGATGGACTTAATATTATTAAGCAATTGCAGCAAGGCATCATTGGTTTTTTAGGTTCATATCAACATGTTTACCTTCAAACTGCTGGAGCCACTACACGCGCAGTAGTTTACGGCTTAGTTCTTGCGGCACTTAGTCAAGGTTTACTAGCAGGAATAGGTTATGCGGTAGCGGGTATCAAAGCACCCTTATTATTTGGACTGATAACGGCCTTCCTGGCCATCATTCCTATGGGAGCAACATTGATATGGCTACCTTTAAGCATAATACTGATCGTCTCTAATCAATTCTGGTCAGGTATCGGTTTATTACTTTGGGGATTTCTAGCCGTTAGCACCATAGATAATGTGGTGCGTCCATTAGTTATTAGCGGTGCTGGTCGAGTACCTTTCCCCATCGTATTATTCGGCGTGCTTGGAGGCTTATCAGCTTTCGGTGCTGTCGGGCTATTTTTAGGGCCAGTGATTCTGGCCGTACTACTCTCTGTTTGGCAAACTTGGCTAAAACTACAGCAAATAGAATTATCTGAACATGAATACTCTCAACCTATCTGGCACACACTTTCGACAGAAAAGGTCATTGCCGAATTAGATTCAGATTATGGCTTGGGTTTAAGTACAGAAGAGGCGCAAAAACGCTTAGAAAAATACGGAACTAATAGTCTTACTGAAATAGCTCCCCGCTCCACTTTACATTTATTACTATCCCAATTCAAAGGCGTACTTATTCTGGTATTGCTGGCAGCGGCCATATTAGCAACCACTATAGGTGACTTAAAAGACGGTCTTGTGATTTTAGTCGTTGTCATTATTAACGCTTTGCTGGGATTTTATCAGGAATTTCAAGCTGAAAAATCTTTGTGCGCTCTAAAAAAAATGCTGCCTTTAGAAGCGATAGTTCGTCGTAATGGACAAGCAATCAAATTATTAGCTGACCAATTAGTAGTTGGAGATATTGTTATCCTAGAAGCGGGTAGAAAAATACCTGCGGATGGGCGCATTCTATTAGCACAAGCCTTAGAGGTTGATGAATCGTCCTTGACAGGCGAATCAGCGCCTATTACCAAGCAAGACATCATCCTTGAGCCATCTTTAGTGCTCGTAGAACGATGCAACATGCTTTATATGAACAATTCAGTCACTCATGGGCATGGAGAAATGATAGTCACAGCCACAGGAATGAATACTGAAATAGGCAAGCTTGCCAACTTACTAACGCAAAGCCAAGAGGTAGCTACACCTTTACAATTGCAGTTAGATAATCTAGGCAAACGCATCGCTGTCTGTGCGCTAGCCATAATTATCATATTATTTTTTAGTGCATTAATGCGTGGAGAAGCACTGATTATTAATGCCATCAATACGATTGCCCTAGCCGTAGCCGCTATACCCGAAGGATTACCAGCTGTTGTAACAGTCACACTGGCCTTAGGTATGCACCGCATGGCTAGACAACGTGCCATCGTTAAACGCTTGGCGTCTGTGGAAACTCTCGGTTGTACGACTGTTATCTGTAGCGACAAGACTGGCACTTTAACAGTTAACAAAATGACAGCACGTAGCTTTTTTTATAATAATCAGCACTATAAAGTCAGTGGGCAAGGCTATGAGCTCATCGGTAAAATTTCACCTGAGTGTTCGGTAGAACATCTTTCTAAGCTAATGATACCGCTAGTGCTCTGTAACAACAGCCACATACAAAATAATCAATTCATAGGCGATCCCATGGAAGCCGCCTTATTGGTACTTGCCGCTAAAGGCGGTATCGACCAAAAACAAGTAACTGATCAATTACCCAGACTTGCAGAAATTCCTTTTGATGCTAAACATAAATTCATGGCCACTTTTCATCAGATAGATGATGAAATCAAAGTTTTTATTAAAGGCGCACCCGAAGTAATACTCAAACTTTGTCAAAACTCTATCAATGACCATCAACAAACTAATGAATCTATTCTGGCTCAAAATGAACTTATCGCTAGTGAGGGTTATAGGGTGCTAGGCATCGCAGAAACGACATTGCCCTCTGCTACGTTTCAAATAAATAGCGATTTATTTAGTTATATTAATAATCTTAACTTTATCGCTTTAATAGGCCTAATGGATCCACCCAGAACTGAAGTAAAAGCAGCAATCAAGCAATGCCAGCAGGCAGGCATTGCCGTCAAAATGATTACTGGCGATCAAAAAACGACGGCTGTAGCGATAGCAAAAGAACTGGGTTTAATAGGTAAGGTCATTGAAGGTGATGCGCTCGCAGCTCTTGATGATGACGCATTATCTGCATGTATTAATAGTATAGATGTGTTCGCTCGCATCGCACCTGAACAGAAAGTACGTATTATAAAAGCACTAAAAGCAAATCATCATATCGTTGCTATGACAGGTGACGGCGTTAACGATGCGCCTGCCTTAAAAATAGCCGATATCGGCATTGCTATGGGCTTATCAGGTAGCAATGTCGCTCAGGATGCTGCCACAATCATATTAACGGATGATAATTTCACAACTATCGTCATGGCTGTTAAAGAAGGCAGAAATGTTTACAGTAATATCGTCAAGTTTGTTCGATTTCAACTTTCAACGAATATCGGAGCCATCCTTACAGTCGCTTTAGCACCTTTATTAGGGCTGCCTATTCCCTTTACTGCAATACAATTACTGTGGATTAACATTATCATGGATGGCCCACCCGCCCTTTCTCTGGGCGTAGATCCCGTACAAAAAGAGTGTATGCTGGAAGCTCCCCGAAATCATAATGCACGCATACTTTCTTGGTCACGCTTAGCTAATTTATTGAGCTACGGAATGATCATGGCGATAGGAACTTTGGGCGTTTTAAACTATGGTTTACAAACGAGTGACCATCTTCATGCTACATCTCTCGCCTTTACTACCTTTGTATTGTTTCAAATCTTTAATGCTTTTAATGCACGATCTGAAAAAAGCAGCATCTTTAATCGAGACCTATTTGCCAATAAAATACTCTGTTTATCAATTAGTTTAGTAGTCCTATTACAAATCGTGGTTATACATTGGCTGCCCGCACAAATACTGTTTCATACTACTGCACTGTCAATGAGTGATTGGTTAATGGCTTTAGCAGTTGCCTCATCGATAGTGGTTTTAGAAGAATTACGTAAAGTAATAATACCTGTACGATCAAAATTAAAATCGAACGTAACTATAACTAATTAAAACTTTAAAACATGAAGCACATGCTTTCTTTCATAACCTTGCCTTGTCAATACATAAGCATATTGCTAGTTTATTCAATGTTCAGGTTATAATGCACACCATAAATTAAGCATAACTGTTATTTAAGATCACTATGTTTTGTTTCACAGCAAGTCTACATAGACTTAATAAACCAGTTAATTAAAATGAGTACCCCAAATAAGTTATGACACAAAAACTTTATATTCAAACCAATGGTTGTCAGATGAATGAATATGATTCTGATAAAATGCGCGATGTACTTCAAGCTTCGCATGGTTTTGAATTAATCGACGATCCAAAATTAGCGGATGTTTTATTACTTAACACCTGCTCCATACGCGAAAAAGCCCAAGAAAAAGTATTTTCGGCACTGGGTAAATGGCGAAAAATAAAAGATAAACGCCCTGATGTTATTATTGGTGTAGGCGGCTGCGTGGCTAGTCAAGAAGGCGCTGCCATTCAAAAACGCGCACCGTTTGTTGACATGGTTTTTGGCCCACAAACCTTGCATCGTTTGCCACAATTACTTGATGAAGTTCGCAAGCAACATAAGCCTGTAGTTGACATCTCCTTCCCTGAAATTGAAAAGTTTGACTCATTACCAGAACCACGAGCAGAAGGCCCTAAAGCTTTTGTTTCGATCATGGAAGGCTGTAGTAAATATTGTACTTTCTGCGTTGTGCCTTATACCAGAGGCGAAGAAATTAGCCGTCCGCTTAATGACGTGGTTGCTGAAATCACCATTTTGGCAAAGCAAGGCGTTCGTGAAATCAATTTATTAGGTCAAAATGTTAATGCCTATCGCGGCTTGATGGATGATGGCGACATCGCTGATTTTTCTTTGTTACTGCATTATGTTGCCGCCATTGAAGGCATCGATAGATTGCGTTTCACGACCTCTCATCCGATGGAATTCAATGACAGCCTAATTGAAGCCTTTGCTGAAATTCCTCAATTGGTTGATCATTTGCATTTACCCGTACAAAGCGGTAGCGATCATATTTTAAAGATGATGAAACGTGGACATACCCGCGAAGATTACCGTGAGATCATTCGTAAACTACGTTTGGTACGTCCTAACATTTGCTTATCTTCAGATTTTATTATCGGTTTTCCAGGTGAAACTGATGAAGAGTTTGAAGAAACTTTAGCGTTTGCAACCGAAATCGGTTTTGATTTATCGTTCAGCTTTGTTTATAGCGCAAGACCTGGAACACCGGCTGCTGATTTACCAGACAATGTTCCTGCTGAAGTTAAAAAACTGCGCTTAGAGCGTTTTCAACAGCGTATTAATGAAATGGCCAACGCTATTTCTGAGAGCATGATAGGCACTGTACAAACAGTTTTAGTCGAAGGTCAATCAAAAAAGAATACTCTGCAAATGCAAGGTAGAACAGAAAATAATCGAGTCGTTAATTTTATAGGCCACCCACGTTTAGCGGGTCAGTTTGTTGATGTTTATATTAACGAATCGCTACCCAATTCCTTACGTGGTCGTATGGTCGAAGACACTGTCGCTAAAATTAGTATTCCAAACTGACCATGTCCTTAATTTCACAAGATCTTATTCTACTTCCCGTTAATAACGACAGGCTGTCAAACTTTTGTGGGCAACTTGACAGCCATTTACGGCAAATTGAAACGAGATTACAGGTTGAGATTGCTAATCGAGGCAATCAATTCAAAGTGACTGGTAGTGAAAGCTCGGTACAAGCCGCCTGTTTACTAATGCAGAATTTATTTGCTAATACTGAAAGCGAACAGCTAAGCGCTGAGTTAATCCACTTAGCCATGCAAGAATCTTCCATCGCTGAATTATTAACTAACTCAACAGCCGTTGCTGAAATTGAAGAACAAGCTCAAGTCACCATCAAAACTAAGTTTGGCCTCATTAAAGGTAGAGGCGTTAATCAACAAGACTATCTAAAGAAAATTGTCAGTCATGATATTAACTTTGGTGTTGGCCCTGCAGGAACAGGTAAAACCTATTTAGCGGTTGCTTGCGCTATTGAAGCCTTACAAAACGAACAAGTCAGAAAAATTATATTAGTGCGCCCTGCTGTAGAAGCCGGCGAAAAACTGGGTTTTTTACCCGGCGATATGGCTCAAAAAGTCGATCCTTATTTACGACCTCTCTACGATGCCCTATACGAAATGCTTGGCTTTGAACGCGTCGAAAAAATGATGGAAAAAGGCATCATTGAAGTCGCCCCCCTTGCATTTATGCGTGGCAGAACCTTAAGTGACGCGTTCATTATTTTAGATGAAGCACAAAACACCACCACCGAACAAATTAAAATGTTTCTAACTAGAGTAGGCTTTGGCTCTACCGCTGTTGTGACTGGCGACATAACTCAAATCGACTTACCTTCAGAAAAGATGTCCGGCCTAAGACATGTACTTACCGTTTTAAAAGACGTCGAAGGTATTAGCTATACTTTTTTCAACACTAAAGATGTAGTCAGACATCCTTTAGTGCAGCGCATAGTCACTGCCTATGAAAACTATGAGCAACAACAAAATAAATCATGAACTATATTGAAATTCAAAATATTTATCAGGCTAACAATCTGCCTGATGAACAACAAATACAACACTGGATTGATGCAGCACTTAAAGATCATCCTACCGACACTGAAATTGTCATACGAATAGTTGATGAGCAAGAAAGCGCTGAACTCAATGAGCAATATCGCCATAAAAAAGGCCCCACTAACATACTAAGTTTTCCCGTTGAAATACCCGAAGGTATTGAATTGGACTTACTAGGTGACTTAGTGATTTGCGCACCTGTCTTAGAAAAAGAAGCCCTGGAGCAACAAAAAGTCTTGGTTGATCATTGGGCGCATATTATCATCCACGGAGTTTTACATTTATTAGGCTATGATCATATTGAAGAAGACGAAGCCGAGTTGATGGAAAATAAAGAAATAAGTATTTTAGAAACCTTATCAATAACCAACCCTTACCAACAGGATAATAACGCATGAGCGACGATCAACCTCCGAGTAGTAGCGCCCCCCGAAAACGCTGGGTAGAAAAAATTAGCCATCTATTTTCTGGGGAGCCACATGATTTGGATGATCTTCTAGGTATATTACGAGAAGCTCGCGAAAACAAACTGTTAGATACTGATGCCTTATCTATGATGGAAGGCGTTTTACAAGTATCACAAATGCGCGTAAGAGATATTATGATCCCTCGCGTACAAATGGTCGTACTGCCCCAAGAAGCAGAATTAGAAACTATATTCCCTTTAGTTATTGAGTTTTGTCATTCTCGCTATCCTGTTATTGACGGCGATCGCAGTAAAGTCGTTGGCGTTTTACTTGCCAAAGATTTACTGACTCATGTCTTGCAAAATAAAACCATGACCGTTAAAGAACTCATGCGCCCCGTCTGTTTCGTGCCAGAAAGTAAACGCTTAAACGTCTTGCTGCAAGAACTACGTACTAAAGGCAATCACATGGCCATCGTTGTTGATGAATATGGACAAGCTGCCGGCCTAGTCACCATTGAAGATGTGTTAGAAGAAATCGTTGGTGAAATCGAAGACGAACACGATGATCATGACGACGAGGGTTATGTTTTTCAACGTAACGCCAATGAATTTGTCATTAAAGCTTTAATGCCCATCGATGAGTTTGATGAACATTTTGCCACGCAATTAGCGACTGATGAATACGACACCATCGGCGGCTTTTTGGTAAATCAACTCGAACACATGCCAACAAAAGGTGAAAGCCTAGTCGTTGACAAATTACGCTTTGAAGTCATACGTGCCGATAATCGACGCGTACATTTATTAAAACTTAAAATAGCGTCCTAAGGAGTCTAGCTCATGAACAATCAGACTGTTTTAATAACCGGTGGCGCAGGCTATATAGGCAGTCATGCTTGCCTTGAATTATTGCAAGCCGGCTTTAAGGTCGTTGTGGTTGATAACTTAGCGAATAGTAAAGTAGAGTCTTTAACTCGCGTACAACAGATTACTGGTAAAACACTGAGTTTTTATCAAGCAGACATCCGAGATAAACAAGCGCTCAAAGATATTTTTGTAAAAGAAGCACCCGATACTGTTATACATTTTGCAGGTTTAAAAGCCGTTGGTGAGTCTTGCGCACTCCCGCACTTGTATTATCAAAACAATGTTTACGGAACGTTGGTATTAACTGAGGTAATGAGTGAGGCCAATGTCAAACAACTGGTTTTTAGTTCATCTGCTACAGTTTATGGCGAATCAGATAGCCCTCAATATTCAGAGCATTTTCCTTTAGGTGCCATCAATCCTTACGGTCGCTCTAAAGCGATGATAGAAGATATATTACGAGACCTATCAGCGGCGGATAAGCTTAATAAAACAGCGCAGCCTTGGAAAATCGCTTTATTACGTTACTTTAATCCGATAGGTGCCCATGATAGCGGCTTGATCGGTGAAGACCCCAACGGCATCCCTAATAACTTAATGCCTTATGTAGCGCAAGTTGCGATTGGTAAGCTGCCTCAATTATCTGTGTTTGGTAACGATTATCCAACTCCCGATGGTACAGGTATTAGGGATTATATTCATGTGGTCGACTTAGTCCAAGGACACATTAAAGCGATAACTGCGCTCAACGGCGAACATTTTGCAGAAGGAGCTTGCAAAGCTTATAACCTAGGAGCAGGTAAAGGCTATAGTGTATTAGAAATTATCGAAGCTTTTGAGCGAGTCACCGGTAAAAATATCCCTTATCAAATATCTCCACGTAGAGCAGGCGATCTAGCCGAATGTTTTGCGAATCCAGCTTTAGCCTTAGCTGAGCTAAACTGGAAAGTAGAAAAAAATTTAGATGACATGGTAAGCGATACTTGGAACTGGCAAACTAAAAACCCACAGGGTTATCAGTAAGCAAATACTGGAACGATGCAATACAGTAAAGCAACTGTAGGCCGGTGACGGCTTTTCGAGCGTAAGCGAGGAAAGTGTTTCCGGCATAGGCAACCACGAGTGCCGGAAACGCCACCTGCGCTTCGCTTAGGTGGTCTTATTCCGGCCTACGACTCCATTGATAATAGCCAACCCCTTTCAAAAGTCAGCACACTCACCACTAGAACTGTCTTTATTCCAATTCCAATAAATCAATCTTAACCACCAAGCCATTTTTTTAGATTCACACCATTCTCTTAAGGCATTTCGTTCTGCTCTCTTCTTTTTGAATTCGCATTTTTTAAGACAAAACTTTTTCTTTAATCCAGCACTTTTGGAACATTGAACTTCGCAAGATTCCAGCGGCACTTTTTTTTCTATTTGATTAGGTGCAGAGTTGGAGGATGCGGCTTGTTCAAGCACAGGATCTTTATGAAAGAAATAAGAACATCCATCTAATAAAGATAACGTCATTAATAAGGATATGATTCCAAACGACCTACACATACTTTAAATAACCTTATTGATAATCTTATATATTCTTAAAAACCTAAGTATATAATGTATTATAAAATGTGCAAACAAAGTCAAAATACTGGACTTAAGCTCCGTAGGATTGATAAGCGCTAGAGACTCTTTTTATGCCCCCTCTTTAGCCTAAGGTATCTGCACAATTAATTGTTAGCATTCCCACGCGAGAACGATAACATTGTGGTGAAGATCGTAGGGGCGTATTGCATACGCCCTTATAAAATAAGCTCTATAACATTGGACTGTCAATGTTGGGCGTATGCAATACGCCCCTACGGTGTTTTTTATCGTTTCCACGCCGATAAGAAACCTGTTTAGATACCTATGCTCTTTAGCCATAGGTATCTGCA
>QVQD01000177.1 GCA_003584875.1 Methylococcales bacterium | reverse complement strand
CCTGTATTTCGTTCCAATTCTCTAGTAATCGTGCTTTTATTTCGATTTAAATCTTTGGCTATTTGGCCTGCGGAAACTTTTTTCTTATGCTCTATGTAGATATGGTATCGTTCTTCTTGGGTTAGATGGATATATGTTGTTCTCATTGGACACCTCTTTAGTTTTTTGTTTTGGTTGACGGAAACTATACCATCTAACCCTTTTAAAGGGTGTTGCACTTATTATATGAATTCGGGCTGAATGAAAAGGCTCACAGCAGTGTTGATATTCAAGGTTAGACCCACAAAGACAGGGTGACGATAAATTCATAGAATTCCCTCTATTTATGATTATTAACGGCTACCAACTTAAGACTAAGTAATTTCAGTTTCGTAGGGTGGATAAGCACAGCGCATCCACCGAGTATGATCGCGGTCATTTAGTTTACAAACTCGATACTAATCTCACACAACTTATCAGCTTGAAAGCAAAAAAAAAGGCTTATCAACGATAAGCCTTCTTATATATGGCGTCCCCAAGGGGGTTCGAACCCCTGTTACCGCCGTGAAAGGGCAGTGTCCTAGGCCGCTAGACGATGGGGACTAAAACTGGTTTAGTCCGGCCTTTGTTATCTGAATAGAGATAACCGCAAACTACTTATCAAACTTATGCGCCAAATAATGGCGTCCCCAAGGGGGTTCGAACCCCTGTTACCGCCGTGAAAGGGCAGTGTCCTAGGCCGCTAGACGATGGGGACTAGCATTTTACTTCTCGATGCTGGTGGAGCTAAGCGGAATCGAACCGCTGACCTCTTGCATGCCATGCAAGCGCTCTACCAATTGAGCTATAGCCCCACTGCATAAAAACGAGCATTCTACAGCAAAAGCTCAAAAAGTCCAATCCTAATTTAATGTTTTTATATAAGCAATGGCTCTTTCTAGTCTTGCCAAGGTCTTTTCTTGCCCTAGCAACTCCACAGTGATATCAATTGCTGGAGAAACCGCACAACCACAAACTGCGACACGTAAAGGCTGAGCAACTTTGCCCATATTAAGCGACAAGGATTCAGCTAAATTTACAATGACCTCATGTATTGACTCAGCATTCCAGTCAGTCAAAGCTAATAATTGATCATGCAAACTCGACAAAACCTGATCCGTTCCTGCACTAAAATTCTTTTTAGCGGCCTTTTCATCATAGCTTTCAAATTCTTTATAAAAATAAACACTAGCAGCCGCCATTTCAACTAAGGTTTTGCTGCGCTCTCTTTGTATCTTAACGACTTCAGCTAAAGCAGGGCCATTAGCTAGATCAAGCCCCAACTGCCCCATATGCCAACTTAAATGTCGTGCCACATGTTCGGGCTCAGCAGTCATAATATAGTGATGATTTAGCCACAATAACTTTTCCATATTAAAAGTCGAAGCAGAGACATTCACATCGTCTAATTCAAAATACTCGACCATTTCATCTAAAGAAAAGATTTCTTGATCTCCATGCGACCAACCCAATCTCACCAAATAATTTAACAACGCTTCAGGCAAATAACCTTCATCGCGAAACTGCATAACACTGACGGCACCATGACGCTTGGATAAGCGCGCACCATCCGCACCTAAAATCATCGGCAAATGCGCGTACTTAGGAATCTCTGCACCTAGTGCTTTAAGTATATTCATTTGCCTAGGCGTATTATTAATATGGTCATCACCGCGTATGACATGAGTCACTTTCATGTCCATATCATCAACCACTACCGTTAAATTATAAGTAGGCGTGCCATCGCCTCTAGCAATAATTAAATCATCCAATTCCTTATTAGCGACCACAATATCACCTTTCACTAAATCAGGAATCGTGACCACACCCTCAATTGGATTTTTAAAACGTATCACCGGCTGTTTATCTAACTCAACTAGCTGAGCTTCGCGGCATTTACCGTTATAGCGCGGCTTTTCTTTATTAGCCATTTGCTCAGTGCGCAATTGTTCTAATTCATCTTTACTGCAATAACAATAATAAGCATCACCTTGAGCTATTAATTGTTGAATGATTTCTTTGTATCGATCAAAGTGATGAGTTTGATAAAACGGACCGAGATCATAATCCAAACCCAACCATGCCATGCCTTCCAATATGGCATTAACCGATTCTTGAGTAGATCGCTCTAAATCAGTATCTTCAATTCGTAAGATAAATTGCCCGCCTGATTTACGTGCATAAAGCCATGAAAACAGAGCCGTACGCGCACCGCCGACATGTAAATAGCCCGTTGGGCTGGGAGCAAATCGTGTAGTAATAGTCATTATGTTTGTTTTTATTATGAAGTCTAAGAAGTTTAAAACTGATTAACGAGCCTTTAAGGCCTCGCCTTTAAAACAAATACCCGCCCAACCATCAGCCATAAAGTTGCGGATATTTTGATGACCTGTGCCATGCGGATCATTTAAGACATCCAGTCGATAATAATCACCAAATAAACACAGCGTTTGCTGCTGACTCAATTGATGTAATTTAGCAAAAGCAAAAATCTTACAAGAACCCTCGTTAGTACCCGCTTCATTAACACAAGTATGTTCACCTAGGCCATTACTAAATTCAGTGGGTGTGTAGTGATAGTTATCACTAATAACCGACACGGTTTCGTTAAACGTAACGGGAACATGCTTGTGTATTTTTTCAATAAACACGGCTAATGTCATATTTAAAGCCTCAACTAAAATCTAAAAAAAAGTAGCGTGTAGGTCGGATAAGCAACGCGCATCCGACATTTATGGTGGATGCGCGTTGCTTATCCACCCTACAGCCTTTGGGTATTTTATTTATTGGGAGTTACCTTAGCGCAACAAGCCTGATATAGCCTTAAAATTAGGATGCTTTGCATCTCTTAACCATTCAAATAGCACAGATTCATAATTAATCAAGGTAATCCCCTGCTGCTGCAATCGTTGTAGCGCATAAAACTTATGGTCAATTTTTCTTGAACACACTGCATCTTCAACCACATAAACCTGATAACCTTGGCTTTGTAATTCAAGCGCTGATTGCAAGATACAGACATGAGTTTCTAGTCCCACCAAAATCACTTGATTACGAGCAGTCTGTACCAAGGCCTCAGAAAAGCCTTCAGCCAAACAGCAAGAAAAGCCTGTCTTCTCAAATAGCTGTGCAGATTCAGGCAATTTATTAGCCACACTCGCATCGGTGACACCCAGGCCTTTAGGATATTGCTCAGTCAGTAAAACAGGCACAGACATTAAGGCGCTCGCCTCAAGCAACGCCAAAGTATTTGCAACCATTATCATGGCTTCTTTATCAGGCATTGCACTGACCAGTTTGGCCTGTATATCAATAACAATTAATACGCTGTGTTCAGCGCAGAGTATATTTGGATGTGGGTTCATGATTAGCAAAGTCTAAGATAATTTAATTCGATAGAAAATAGCAAAAACTAGCAAGCTTAAGCATTCTTCATAATACGGGCTTTCTCGCGCTGCCAATCTTGGTCTTTAGAAGCGGCTCTCTTATCGTGTAATTGCTTACCTTTTGCTAAACCAATTTCTAGTTTAGCGCGACCATTCTTCCAATACATTGATAACGGAATTAAGGTATAACCTTTACGTTCAACCGAGCCTATTAACTTATTAAGCTCATGGCGATTAAGCAATAACTTTTTATGTCGAATAGCATCGGGTTTGATATGCGTTGAAGCCGACAACAAAGCCGAAATGTGTGCACCAGACAACCAAGCTTCACCGCGTTTTAACATGACATAACTTTCTTTAAGCTGAACACGACCGTCTCTAAGACTTTTAACTTCCCAGCCTTCTAAAACAATTCCTGCCTCAAAACGCTCTTCAATAAAGTATTCATGTTTGGCTTGGCGATTGACAGCAATAGTTGCATTTTGCTGATTTGCGTTCTTTTTGGACTTCTTGTCTGCCATAGTAAGTAGGATTTTCGATTTTTAAACTGACGTAATGTAATTATTTTGTTATTTTACTCGATATTATTAATAAGGTGAGTATTTAATAGGCGCTCAAAATGACAGAAATAAAAAAATCAGCTCATGGTGCATGGTCATCACGTTTCACTTTTATACTCGCAGCTACCGGTTCTGCTGTTGGATTGGGTAACATTTGGAAGTTTCCATATATTACCGGAGAAAATGGTGGCGGGGCCTTCGTGCTCGTTTATCTAGGCTGTGTTTTGCTAATAGGAATACCTATTATGATTGCAGAAACCATGCTAGGTCGACGTAGTCAGCGCAATCCTATTGAAACCATGGAAATACTGACCAAAGAAGCAGAAGCAGACCATAACTGGCATTACTTAGGCTGGATGGGCGTGATCGCTGGATTACTCATACTTTCTTATTACAGCGTAATTGCAGGCTGGGCGACTGCTTATATCTCCAAAGCCTTTTTTGGTAGTTTTATTGATGCCGATGGCGCAGCCATTAAAACCTTGTTTGATCACTTTGTCGCCAGCCCAATCCAAATGATTTTTTGGCATTCCTTGTTCATGGCGGCAACTTTACTCATTGTAGTTCGTGGCGTTAATAAAGGCTTAGAAAAAGCGGTGCAATGGCTGATGCCCGCACTATTTGTATTAATGCTATTGCTAGTCGGTTACGCCATGACCACCGATAGTTACTTTAAAGGCTTACACTTTTTGTTTGTACCTGACTTTAGCAAACTAACCAGCACAGCGGTATTAACTGCTATGGGTCATGCCTTCTTCACTCTCAGCTTAGGCATGGGCGCCATCATGGTCTATGGCTCTTATTTACCTAAAAACGTATCCATTGCTCAAACCGCGTTTATCATTGCCGGAGCAGATACCCTAGTCGCTTTATTAGCAGGCATTGCCATTTTTCCTATCGTCTTTGCTAATAACTTACATCCTGATACGGGCCCTGGACTTATCTTTCAAACCTTACCGATTGCCTTTGGCAATATGACTGGCGGCTGGTTAGTGGGCATTTTATTTTTTGTTATGCTTAGCATAGCCGCCCTCACCTCTTCTATTTCCTTAATTGAACCAGCGGTTGCTTGGTTAGTTGAAAATAAAAACATTAGCCGCGAAAAAGCCTGTGCATGGTCAGGCTTAGCTGCTTGGTTCCTGGGTATAGCCAGTATCTTCTCTTTTAACATCTGGTCTAATTTTAAAATTTTCGACAGAACGCTGTTTCAGTTATTAGATTATTTAACCGCTAACTTAATGCTGCCAATAGGCGGCTTTTGCATTGCCGTGTTTGCTGGTTGGATTATGAAGCAACAACATAGCGAACAAGAACTTAATATGCCTACTGCTCAAGCGTACCAAATATGGTTAATATTGCTACGCTATGTAGCACCATCAGCAGTGTTCTTGGTATTTCTACATGTGGTCGGAGTGTTGTAAATGACGCTAGTCCAAAAAAGCGCCTTAGTTAAGTTTTCTGCACAGCAAATGTTTGATTTAGTAAGCGACATCGACGCGTATCCACAATTTTTACCTTGGTGCGGTGGCAGTCGCATCCTTAAAACTGAGGGCGACATCATTGAAGCGGAATTACTCATTGCTAAAGGCGGCTTTAAAAAAGCCTTCTCAACCAGAAACCAAATTGAGCAAGGTAGTAAAATGACCATTACTTTACTCAATGGCCCCTTTTCTCATTTAGACGGTGTCTGGATATTTACGCCTTTAAGAGAAGATGCCTGCAAAATCTCCCTAGATTTAGAATTTGATATGCCAGGTAAACTTGCAAACTTAGCTTTTGGTGCAGTTTTTAACCAAATTTGTAACACTATGGTCGCCTCCTTTACCCAACGCGCCAAACAAGTCTATGGCTGAAGAACTCATCTCAGTTGAAGTGGCCTATGCGTTACCTGAACAACAAAGCATATTCACCGTATCATTACCTAATGGCGTTACAGTAGAGCAAGCCATCGAAGCTTCGAAGGTATTCGAGCATTACCCAAACATCGACCAAGCCGCACTCAGCGTCGGTATTTTTGGCAGTGCTTGTAAATTAGATACACCGTTAAAAACAGGTGACAGAGTTGAAATTTATAGGCCCTTGCATCATGACCCTAAAGAAGCTAGACGGCAACGGGCTTTAAAGAACTAATTAGTTAATTTCCAACCCCCTCCCTTTGTTCATAGTTATCTACACAAGTTTCTTATCGGCATGAAAACGATAAAAATCACCGTAGGGGCGTATTGCAATACGCCCAACATCGAAAGTCTAATGTTATAGAGCTTATTTTATAAGGGCGTATGCAATACGCCCCTACGATCTTCACCACAAGGTTATCGTTCTCGCGGGGGAATGCTAACCATTATTTGTGTAGATACCTATGCCCTTTCTATAAAAGGGAGGTTAGGAGATTTTAAATGATAGTACTCAACTGAGTAGTGCACATTAGCTAAGTACCTTATATCGAGTAAACGTAGTTTAGCTCCACATCTCAAAAGTAATAACCTGAATTAAATTCAGCATAAATCATCAAAAAACCTGAAAAACAAGCAAAATACACCGGATTTCACGGCGACAAACTCGCATTCGTTGAAGCTTGATTGCCTTTAGTCGCCTCATGATTGCAAACTTACCGCTCTCGATTTGCAATTAATCCTAGCGTGATTGCGAATCGACAGCATCCAGTTAGTATCTTTAACCTCATGAATGCCCAACATGGCGACCCAATGGCACATCAAAGGCTCTGAAATGCGAATAAATTATATTTATGCGGCCATTTCTGGCTAAAGGAATGCGAATCTGCTTTAAACTAATGGCAATCAGACTCAAAAAAATCAGAACGCTGCGTTTTAATATCCCAAAAACTTCGTCCTGATTTACATCCAACACAAAAAAAATGGCTATCGAATCTCAGCAAATTCAATAAGTTCCTAATAGCTTTTAACTTATTTTAAGATGTTATGTCAGCAAATAGAAAATGTATGCACACTCTTTAAACTCATCAGTCATATTTAAGGTATTTAAAACGAGCATCATCAGGCGTACCTTCTAATGCACTCCCCGCTTTTAGACCTGGCTGCCACATCACGACTTCTTCAATCTTCTGAGCTAATTCAAAATCTTTATTAGTGATACCTTTCGCGGCATGATTCTTTAATTTAACGATCACAAAAGCATAAGATACATTCAGGTCAGGATGATGGAAGGCAGCTTCAGCCAAATGACCTACCGTATTGACCACCATTAAAGTCGCTTTCCAGCCACTGGTTTTATATTTACGACGTAGCCAACCATTTTCTAAATACCAATGCGCCAACTCATCAACTAAGCGAGCCTTAACTTCATCATCACTGTAAACGTCTTCATGTTTTATTTCTCTCCAGCTCATCACTATTCCTCGGTATCATAAAAGTTATTTGCAATCTTAACTGCTTTGGCAATAAAAGTATAAAATGACACTCAAAAATATCTAACCATGAGATTAAATACAATGAAGAAATTAACTTTATTAATATTATTACTAATTTCAGCCAATGTGTTTGCTGAATGGACACTCATTGAAAGCGCAACTAACGAAGATGGCTTTGATGTTTATGTGAATGCTGAATCTAAACGCAGAGAGGGTGACAAAGTAAAAATGTGGTCTATGTATGACTATAAAAAAGTAAAAGTAGACGTTAAAAACTATTTAGCGTCAGTGTCACATGTTGAATATGACTGTAAAGGCGAAACCTTAAGGCTATTAGATTTATTTTGGTACACCGGCAATATGGGACAAGGCGCACCAGTATTTTCTAATACCAATATTAAAAAAGAGCCAATTTCAATCATACCTGAAACTATTCATGAATCATTATTCAATATTGCCTGTGACAAAAAGTGAATATTATAATTGCCAAGCTCCGCGTCTTTGCTCAATACAAATGACTCGCATGAAATACCTATAAAAGCTGTAGGCCAGAATAAGACAACCAAAGCGTAGCGCAGGGTTGCGTTTCTGGCAGTTCGATCGATACGCGTGCCGGAAACGCTTTACTCGCTACGCTCAAAAAGCCTTATTCCGGCCTACAGATTACTGGGAGCTCTAGTTGAGCACCAAGGCTGGGATGTGGCGATAGCGAAATCCCAGCCAAAAATCTAATGACCCGACACCGCAATGTCAATAGTAATAAAGGTATCCCCTGTGGTGAATAATGTGCTTGAGCCCAATAAATCTAGCGTTCCTGTGCCCAATGAAGAGCCTGAACTAATGCTTAAACTTGAGCCTGAATTGACTGTGG
The DNA here is from genome assembly GCA_003584875.1 of Methylococcales bacterium. GTDB lineage: Bacteria > Pseudomonadota > Gammaproteobacteria > Methylococcales > Methylomonadaceae > Methylobacter_C. The sequence continues at coordinate 22,708 of QVQD01000177.1, read as the reverse complement.
TGCCCCCTGAGTAGTTATTGTTGCCGGTAAGAATTAGGGTACCAGTATTTTGAATGACCAATTTACCCGTGCCGGTGATAGTTCCTGAGAAGTTGCCGGTATTGGCTTGATCAAAAACGACGGTGCCGTTATTGGTGACATTACCTTGTAGACTATTTGTATTGCCTTGTAAGGTTCCACTGGCAACCGTAGTGCCACCGGTATAAGTATTAGCACCCGTCAGAACAGTCGTGCCAGCACCAGTAAAAGTTAAACCGCCGGTACCAGTCAAAGCTCCGGACAGAGTAGCGCTTCCGATATTAGGATTTTTTATGGTGCCGCCAGCGCTAGCAACGGTTAGTGATGTGCTAGTGTTATCATCTTTGTTTAATATCAAAGTGCCGCCAGATATTACGGGAGCATAACTACCTAAGTTGCTAATCGTGGTAGTGCTACCGGCACTAATGCTGGGAGGTGGTGCAGGAGGTGTAATAACCGCTGCGAAATAATTCACTATCGACTGGGTCTGGTTGCTACTACCACTCTTGACCACTGTACCACCTAAGGTCGCTACAAATACACCACTGCCCGCGTTGGAAGCCGAGGTTACTGTCGCTGTGTAAGTACCATTGCTATTATCATTCACTGCACTGATCGTGCCTGTACCTGTTAATTTAGTAATGGTAATGCTCTCACCGCCGGTGCTTAGATTATTGCCACTGGCATCTTTAGCCTGCACGGTTAGGACTTGTGTACTGCTGCCGTTAGCAGTAATAGAAGCAGTGCTTGGGGTTAAAGTTGATTTTGCTGCATTAGCAGCGCCCGCAGCATAAGTGACCGTTGCTTGAGTCTGACTACCGCTCCCACTCTTGACCGCAGAACCTCCTATGGTCGCAACAAACACGCCACTACCCGTTGCAACAGGTGAAGTTACAGTAGCCGTGTAAGTCCCATCGTTTTTATCAGTGACTGCACCGATAGTGCCGGTTCCTGTAGATTTGGTAATTGTAACTGTCGCACCGCCCGTGCTTAGATTATTACCATAAGAATCTTTAGCCTGCACGGTTAGGACTTGTGTACTGCTGCCGTTAGCAGTAATTGAGGCACTTGCTGGGCTTAAGGTCGATCTTATTGCATTAGCGGTGCCTACCGATACTCTAATGGTATGATTATTCGTATCAACTACCCAGAGTTGGTTTGTTGCATCAACAAATCCAACACCCCTTGGATTGTTAAAAAATGCTGTTGTACCATCTGCAGCACCCGCTCCACCTGGAGCACCGCATATTGCTCCAAATGGATCAGCATTACCACACGTAGGTGGAGAGAATAATCTTTGGCCAGCACCCAAATAATCTCCATAGGTGTCAGGATCGGAATTGTTTTGCGCTGTTGAACCTTGCCCTGCAATCGTGTCAACGTTAGCAGGCGCACCTAAAACATAATTGACTTGTCGGATTGCATGGTTACCGGTATCAGCAACATAGAGACTGCTAGATGCTGCATCAAAAAAAAGGCCGTCGGGATTACTTAACCTAGCTAATAAAGGATCACCAATAATTTCGTCCGACCAATATCCAAATTGACCTGCATCATCAACAGCCGTCCAAGAATCGCCTGTTCCTATCGCGCGGGAGCAACTTGCTAAAGTTGCCAACGTACCGCCAGGAATACACTGCCAAATTGACTGGTCATTTGAAACTGAAACTAAAATATTTGGTGGACTATTGCTATCCAGCTCTACACCTGTCAATGTTTGATTAGAGTAAGCAGCACAGCCACCGGTACTTGTACAACTCACACAACCGCCTCCCGACGGGTCAATACATGCGGCCATGTACATTGTTGCTGGTGAAGAACTGAGATCGACAACAGACAGAGTACCTAATTGATCTGTAACCCAAAGAGCACCGGCCGACGAACTCGCAGGAGCGGAGTAAGAAAGTTTCATTTTATATGGAATAGAAAAGGAAGCATAAATACCACTGCCCGGACTATAGCTGTAGGGATAACTAATGGTAGAAGTGCCGCCAGTGATTAGGTTGTTTGTACAACACCCGCTTTGACCATTGCAATCAGAAGAAGTCGATGTGCAACTTTTCCCTATAATAGTCGTGACTGCATTTGTAGCAAGATTTATTTTTCGGATGGCGCCGTTTTCTTTATCAGTCACGTAAAGATATGTATTACTATTATCTACGGCTAAATCTGTTGGTGAATTAAATCGAGCAGCAGTCCCCACACCATCTGCCCAACCAGCTACACCCGATCCAGCTATTGTGACTACCTGAAGCGTGGCGAGTGAAACCGCACGTATTCTATGATTTCCAGTATCGGCTACGTACATTAAAGACGGAGCAGATCCTACGTTGTTAAACGCTATGCTGGTTGGACTATTAAACCTCGCTGCTGTCCCAATACCGTCCTCATAACCACCAGAAAAGCCAGCGGCGCCTAATACAGTCCTTATATCAGCCATCTGTGCCCATAGCGGACTGGCAGACAATGTAATGACAATTGCCAACGCCCAATTGAAGGCTGAAAATAATTTGAGTGTTCCGAATAAATCGAAGCGTTGGACTCGAATGGCTTGCTGGATAGTGTTCCAAGGCTTTATTATAGTGCTCTGCATGTAGGTTCCCTATCAAGTCTGTAATTAAATTAGTTTTGTTCTAAAACTGCCATTTATAGACCAAAATATTCCTATTTTTTATAATACTATAACTTTGTAAATAAATGAAAGTAGTTACGAAATGTAACAATACTTAAAGCAGCAATCGATACCCATGCCGGAAACGCTTTACTCGCTACGCTCAAAAAGCCTTATTCCGGCCTACAGATTACAATACTGCCACAGTTCTACCCAACAGGGTTGCGTTTCCGGCAGTTCGATCGATACCGGTGCCGGAAAGGCTCAATCCCAAGCGCTTAAATTGCTTTATTCCGGCTTGCTGCTGCTTTTCCAATGCCTTAAAAACCATTGCTTGAAATCATCTAAATAAGTGTAAACAACCGGTATTACTAATAAACTCAGCAAGGTTGAAGTCACTAAACCGCCTATGACTGCTACCGCCATTGGGCTACGGAATGATGAATCAGCGCTGCCCAAGCCTATCGCTATGGGTAACATGCCGACTCCCATGGCGATGGTCGTCATTACAATGGGTCTGGCTCGTTTGTGACAAGCATCTAATAGCGCTTCTATTCGATTCATACCGTGTTCACGTCTGGCGACAATGGCATATTCCACCAAAAGGATAGAGTTTTTGGTGGCAACGCCCATTAACATGATTAAGCCAATTAATGAGGGCATCGAAAAGGCTTTGCCTGTTAATAACAGTGCAACAAAGCCGCCACCAAATGATAAGGGTAGTGCTGCTAATATGGTAATAGGCTGGATAAAATCTTTAAATAGTAAAATCAATACGATAAAAATACATAATACGCCCGTGAGCATGGCTAGACCGAAACTGGCAAACAGTTCTCCCATCATTTCAGCATCACCGATATTGATGCGCTTTACACCTGCTGGTAAGTTTTTAATGCTGGCTAGATTCTCTACCGCTGCGGTTACATCTCCCAACGGCATTCCCGAAAGCTCAATCTCAAAATTAATATTACGCGAGCGGTCGTAGCGATCAATCACTGCGGGGCCGCTGGATAATTCAAGCTTAGCAACCTGACCTACCATCACTGAGCCTGAGCCAACTTTTGAAGTTGGCACGGTAAGCCTTTCTAATACACTTAAATCATGACGACTGGCTTCCTGAAGTTTTACAACGATAGGCACTTGGCGTTGAGCTAAATCCAACTTCGATAAAGACCAATCGTAATCTCCTAAGGTTGCAATACGCAGAGTATCCGCTAAGGCCGTAGTTGTTACCCCTAAATCAGCAGCGCGGGCGAAGTCAGGTCTAACTGCAATTTCTGGTCTTACCAAGGCGGCACTTGAGGCAATACTCCCTAAGCCAGGAATGCTTCTAAGATCAAGTTCAAGATTCCGTGCCGCTGTCATTAAGGCTTGAGCATCATCTCCACTCAACACTAAGACGAATTTTTCACCCGAATTACCTAGCCCTACTTTAGTTCTAACTCCTGGTAGTTTTTGTAGAACTACCCTAATCTCTTGTTCTATAACTTGCTTTCGTATGGGTCTATCTTGCCGATTGGCCAAGGTAATCGTTAAAGTGGCTTTGCGTACTTCGCCAGTACCTTGTGCGCCTGCCATAGGATCGGTACCCGCTGATCCACTGCCGATAGTTGTATAAATACTATTTACATATTTAATGCCAGCAAGGAGTTTTCTTGCTGCCTCTGCACTCTCTTTGGTTTGCGTAAGACTCGAGCCCGGAGCTAATTCAACAAAGACCTGTGTTTGTGGATTGTCATCTGGGGGAATAAAGCCAGTAGGTAACAATGGAATTAAAAATAGTGAGCCGATAAAAAATGCGCTCGCGGCACAAATGGTAAGAAATCTATGTTCCAAACATATTGCCGCTAAGCGCATATACTTTTGCATAACGACGCTCTCTTTGACTTGCTCATGATCGCGAGCTTTTAAAAGATAAGCCGCCATCATTGGGGTCAACATTCTGGCAACGACTAAGGATGCCATTACTGCTAATGCGGCAGTCCAACCGAATTGTTTAAAAAACCGACCCGCAATGCCACTCATAAAGGCAGTGGGAAGAAACACAGCGACTAGAGCAAGTGTTGTTGCTATTACGGCTAAGCCAATTTCATCTGCCGCTTCTTTTGCTGCTTGTAGAGGCGCTTTGCCCATTCTTAAATGTCTGACAATATTCTCAACTTCTACAATCGCATCATCAACCAAAATACCAATAACCAAAGATAGCGCTAATAGAGTGACAACATTTAGAGAAAATCCTAAATAGTCCATACCGATAAAGGCTGGAATAACCGAGAGCGGCAAGGCAACGGCTGAAACAAAAGTGGCGCGCCAATCTCGTAGAAATAGCCAGACCACTAAAATTGCCAACAGTGCCCCTTCAAAAAGCATCGCCATAGAACCCTGAAACTCTTCTTTAACGGGAGTAACAAAGTTAAAAGCTTCCGTAAATTCTACATCGGGATTAGCAAGTCGCAATTCAGCTAAAACTTTTTGCACGCCGGCACCGACTTCAACTTCACTAGCTCCACGACTACGAGTAACTTCAAAGCCGACTACAGCCTTGCCGTTTAATAAAGCTAAAGCACGTGGCTCAGAAACCGAGTCTTCGACTTTGGCGACTTGGTCAAGTTGGATATGGCGACCATCAGCTAAGGACAGTTGCATGGAGCGTATTTCTGTAACATTAGCAACGCTTGCTAAGGTGCGAACAGGTTGTTCACCAACGCCTAAATTCATTCTGCCGCCTGCACTTTCACGCTGTATTGCCCGAAGTTGCCGTGAAATATCAGCAGCCGTTGCTCCCAAAGCTTGAAGTTTAATAGGGTCTAAGGAGATGGTTATTTCTCGTGTAACACCACCGACACGATTAATGGCACCCACACCGCGTACCGTTAGTAATTTTTTAGTGACCACGTCATCTACAAACCAAGTCAGAGCTTCATCATCTCGATGAGTAGAGCTGACGGTGATAGCCAAAATGGGTGCTGATGCTAAATCCAGTTTAGTCACGATAGGATCACGTAAATCACTAGGCAAATCAGTCCTGACTTTTGAAACCGCGGAACGAACATCATCTAAGGCTTCTTGTACGGGTTTTTCTAGGCGAAACTCACTAGTAATGGTGACACTGCCATCTTGGACTTTGGAGGTAATGTGTTTTAAGCCTTGCAGAGTGGCAATGGCATTTTCTATTTTCCGGGCAACTTCTGTTTCTAATTGAGAAGGTGAAGCACCAGGTAAAGAAGCAGTTACAGAAATAGTGGGTAGATCAAGATCAGGAAAGTTCTGAATCTTCATGGCATTGAAGCTGATTAAGCCACCGAAACTGAGCATGACAAAAAGCATGACAGCCGGAATAGGATTTCGGATGCACCAGGTTGAGATGTTCATTCAGCAACCACTCTAACCAAATCGCCATCAGTTAAAAATGCCGCACCGCTAGCGACCAGACGATCTTGAGCTGTAATGCCCGATAAGATTTCTAGTCGGTTGCCATAGCGTCTGCCTAACTGCACTTTAACTTGCTTAACATGGCCTCGGTCTTCTGTTTGATCTGTTAACAAAAACAGATAACTAAAGCCGTCGCGCATAGATAAGGATTCTTGTGGAACGGTGAGACCAGTAGAGGTGTTTAAATGAAATTCACCGCGAGCAAACATCCCCGCATGTAAACCACTGTTACTAGCATTGGGTATATCCACGTAAACCAGTCCATTTCGATTTTGTAAGTTTAAAATGGGGGCAATATTGCGAATCGTGCCTTCAACATGACCCACATTAGCTACCTCAATCGTTACCTTAATGCCGGGTTTAAGTTGAGACATTTCTGCAGCGGTCACTTCAGCACGCCATTCAAGGCGATTTTGTCGTATTAATCGAAATAGCTCTTGTCCTTTAGTCGCTACAGCACCTAAAGTAGCTGTACTTGAAGAGATAATACCGTCATCGCTAGCTAATACCTGCGTGTATTTCAAACGCAATAATTGCCCATTAAGCTGGGCTTTAGCTAATTCTACCTTTGCCTGAGTGGTCTTGGACAAGGTTTGATATTGATTGATTTGCTGAGAGCTTAATGCACCAGAAACTGTGACTTTATCGGCTCGTTCTGCATTAATTAGAGCCTCGCTATGATTGGCTTCAGCTTCAAGTAAGGCTGCTCGACTATGGGCTATATCGATTAAAACACTGTCATTAGCAAAGGTCGCTAATACTTGAGATTTTTTAACTTTTTCACCGACTTGAGCATTGACTTCGTTTAAACGTAATTCACCAATTTCAGCGCCGATAATCGCTTCTTGCCATGCGGCGATAGAACCGTTAGCAGTCAAACTGATTGGAATATTATCAGTGCTTGCTTGAGTCACAGCTACGCTGAGTGCAGGATTAGCGGCAGGAGTGCTAGCAACAGGATTGGGTTCATGGCTACGACTAAGGGCTATTGCTGTAGCTATGATTAATACTGAAGCCAGTATGAGTATTCCAGTATTCCTTTTAGTCATGATTTACCTTTATTATTTGTGTCATTAGGTTGGCGCTATGTGAATTATTGTGATCTTCTGACCAATTACCACCAGCCGCACGGTATAACGCGAGCCAAGCACTTACTTGTTCCCGTTCTAGTTCTGTTACTGTTAATTCGGCTGCCAATTTAAGTCGTCGTGCTTCTTCTAAATTGAGTAAATTAGCTAAACCATTTTGGTATAAGGTTTGTACTGCCTGAAAATTAGTAGAGTAACCCTCAATGACAAGTTGTGCTTCGGGTAAGATTTTGTTACTGCTATTCAAGCGCACCAAGGCATCTTCGACTTCTTTCACAGCGATGCGAACTTTACTGTGAAATCGACTGCTAGCGGCTTGGTATTTGGCTTTAGCAGCCTCTACATCGGCAGCGCGTTTACCTGAATCAAACAGCGGCAGGCTAAGTGTAGGTCCTATCGCCCAAGTTTGTGCTAGCAATAGCGCTCCGCCATTGATGTTTTGTAAAGTAGGTGTAATCGTTCCTGATAAACTCAATTTTGGAAACTGTTTAGCGCGTTGTACACCAATATTAGCACTCGCCTCAGCGACATCACGCTCAGCTGCTGCAATATCGGGTCTTTGTAATAAAACTTCAGCGGGTAATGAATCGATAGTAAATTTAACTGGGCGGGGTAGTTTAGCGTTTTGATTTGGTTCAGGGTTTAATAATTGGCGTAGTTCTACTTCTTCAATAGCCGTCATGGCGACTAAACTTTTGATAGCATGTTCACTCTGGGCTGTTTGTTGCAAAACGGCTTTTTGACCTTCGGCTGCACTGGCAGTTGCTAAAGCGACTTCGTTACGCGATTGAAAGCCGTGTTCAGCAGCGATGGCTGTTAAGCGTGAAGATTGAATTCTTGAGTTTGTATCAGCTAGCACTATTTGTTTCTGAGCTTCTGAATAGCGATAGGCTAAATATGCATCGGCAACTTATACTGCTACAGCGACTCTGGCATCATGCCAGGCAGCGTTTCTGGACTCTAATTGACTGCGAGCAGCTTCTTGCTGGCGGGCTAAGCCTCCAAATAAATCAACTTCCCAGCTGGATTGAAGTCCAGCCGAATACTGGTTCCACATAAAGGGTGTGCCACCAAAGGAAGATGAGGAGCGTTTAACACCTTGAGAAAAATCAATAGTGGGCATCACAGCGCTATCAGCACTAATTACATTGGTTCTGGCTTCCTCTATACGTGCTTTAGCATCGGCCAGAGTAGCATTCACATTTTCTGCAGCTTTTAAAAAACGAATCAGCACAGGATCCTGAAAGCCTTCCCACCAGTGCATTAATTCAGCTTGATTGCCATGATGTGCAAGTTTTTGTGCATGATAATCAGGTTGTGAGCTGTACCAACTTGTTGGTGTTATTGGCTGTTCAATATTATAATCGGGCCCAACCTTTGTAAATAGCCCACCCGAACTACAGGCCGACATCAACAAAGGTATTGCCACATAAGGGATTTTAGTATTCATTAAAATAGTAGGGATAGGACGGGATTGTTAATCCAAACTTAGCTAGAGCAAAGATTTTTGAGCAATATTTCTTTAAAGCTAAGTAAGTAGAATATCTTTCAAATGCCCAAATACTTTTTGGGATCATAAAAAATAAATTATGTAAGTTTGTTTAAATGTATTAGCGATATATTATGTCAGTTGAATTATATCAGCTAAGCCTTTACAGTCCTGTGAAAATATATAACACCGATTTAGTTGATTCGAAGCTATCAGGGCATCCAGAATCAATAGCCAACTATAAACCATGTACTATAAAGTTAAACAATTTATAGTTATCATAAAAGAACTTACTACAGCCCTTAAACACTACATCAATAGGAATATCTTATGACATCGCTTGCAAAATTCTTTTTATGCCTCGTTTTATGTTGGCTAACAACTAATTCCGAAGCATTCACAGTAGTTGATATTACCAATCGTGTTAAGGAATTAGATAGCAATAAAGATGGTGGTGTGTCTATGACTGAAGCAGAAGCGGGTAATGCCACGCGCATTAAAGAACATTTTGAAAAGCTGGATGCGAATAAAGATGGCAAAGTAACCGTTGAAGAAATAAAGGCTAAAAATCAGTAATTTATTGTGTTTAGGTAAGCTTATAAGCAAGTCGGTGGTTTAGGCAAGCCTGCCAATTTGCAGGCGTACTTTAAAGGCCCGTCTGGAAATAAGCGTAGTAAATACCGACTACTGCCCTGCTCTTCTCCTATCGATTTTGAAATAGCTTTGGCAAAAACTCGGGCATTGGGTAAGTGTTTATATTGCAAATAATACTCACGTATAAAGTTAATAATCTCCCAGTGCGCCTCTGTTAAGACTATGTTATTAAGTTCAGCTAAGTTCATAGCCACTTGCTCATTCCAATCGCTTGCCCGAATTAAAAAACCTAACTCGTTAGTTTCTGGCAGTGAATTTGTTATGACCATGTTTGTATCAATGAATTTTTTACCGTTAAATTAACGAAGTCGCTATAAGTAATGACTGTTATACCTTGTAATAGCTCTGAAGAACTAATACCCCTAACGTCTAAATCATCAGCTAAAGCAAAGAATTGATACTCAACCAATAAAGACCTTAAGACTTCACTTAAGAGGCCTTTCTCTAATAAGTTTAATACGGCTTTATCCAAAAACAGCACATCATCACCTGCACCTATACGCTGGAATATGGCACTATCAATCGGTGATTGAGCAATAATATGCAACATGTTATTGACTATCGGTTAGTTTAAGACCCACGATGCCGACGATAACGAAACCAATCGATATTAAGCGATACCAATCCACAGATTCTTTAAATAAAAGGATACCTAAAATAGCGACACCCACTGCACCCATGCCAGTCCATACAGCATAGGCAGTCCCTAATGGTAAGGTTTTAAGTGCCCACATTAGTAAGCCAAAACTACCGATACCTGAAAATGCCGTAATAATACTAGGCCAAAGTTTGGTAAAGCCTTGGTTGTATTTAAGACTTAATGCAAAAATGATTTCAACAAACCCTGCTGAAAACAATAACAACCACCCCATAATGCTAGCCTTTCTTTGTGTATTGAAAGCGGGTATTTTACAATACTCTACACAATAATTTCACACTCAATGCTATAGCCTTATGTCACTCTCCGAAAATCGCACTATTATGAGCGTCTCCCAACTTAATCGTGCTACGGGACAATTACTCGGCGAACATTTCTTTAATGTCTTGGTGGCTGGCGAACTTTCAAATACTACGCAAGCGTCCTCAGGTCATTTTTATTTCACACTAAAAGATACGAATGCACAGGTTCGTTGTGCGCTTTTTAAAACACAACAACGTCGCTTAACTTTTAAACCAGAAAATGGCAAACAAGTCATAGTAAAGGCGCAAGTCAGTCTTTATGAACCCAGAGGTGATTATCAACTGATAATTGAGTCTATGGAATTAGCCGGAGATGGCGCTTTACAACGCGCCTTTGACAGTTTAAAACACAAACTCGCGCAAGAAGGCTTGTTTGATGCCATTCATAAAAAACCAATACCTAAGTTACCACATTGCATAGCGGTAATTACCTCGCCAACGGGCGCAGCCATCCACGACATTCTCACCGTATTAAAAAGGCGCTTTGCGGCTATACCTATTATTATTTATCCAGTCGCTGTTCAGGGCACTAATGCTAGCTTTGAAATCGCTGCGGCAATCGAGCGTGCTAATGACTTAAAGCACTGCGAGGTTATCATTTTAGGACGAGGAGGCGGTTCTTTAGAAGATCTTTGGGCTTTCAATGAAGAAAGAGTGGCGCGAGCTATATTTAATAGCGACATTCCGATCATTTCAGCGGTAGGCCATGAAACCGATGTGACGATTGCTGATTTTGTAGCAGATTATCGTGCACCTACACCATCAGCAGCCGCAGAACATGCCAGTCCAGATCAACAAGAATGGCTTGCCCGTTTCAGACACTTAGAGGCTAGATTAGAGCAGCAATGGCAACGGCACTTAAAGCATAAACACCAGTCATTACTATGGTTGACACAGCGCTTACAACAACAACATCCGGGTCAAAAACTTGCTAGGAATGCACAACGAGTTGATGAACTTGATGCTAGACTCAATTTAGCGATGCAAGCTCGGCTAAGCAGTCACCATAAGCATATAAAAATAACTATGGCTCAGTTATGGCAATACAATCCGGCAGTAACCATTAACAATTATCAGGATAAACAACAGTATTTAACTGCGCGTTTAGCGACAGCCATCACGCGTAAAATAGAACGCTTGCAAGATCGTTTATTAAATAACAGCCAAACCTTACATGCGGTCAGTCCCTTAGCGACATTGAGTCGAGGCTATGGCTTATCTATGCACGCTAAATCCAAAAGCATTATTCGCTCAACTGAACAACTAGGGCTAGGTGACTTAGTAGAAACACATTTAGCATCAGGCTGCTTTACTAGCAAAGTGACTAAACTAGATGAAGCGACTTTACTTTCTCCAGAACTCAGGAACAAATAAAATCACAATAGAAAATATTTGTACACGCCCTAACAACATTGCAAAAATACAGACTTCTTTTTGAAAGTCGCTTAAATTAACGTAATTACCAGCAGGCCCTACTTCATTTAAACCAGGACCGGCATTATTAATACAGGTAATGGTCGCAGACAACGCCGTCATAAAATCCAAGCCACTCAGTAATAAGGTAAAGGTTAGAATGACGATACTGACAAAGTATAAGAAAATAAAACCAGTGACTGAGTTAACAATATTATTGCTAATAACCGTATCGCCTATTTTCATCGGCCTAATCGCGTAGGGATGAATAAATTTAAACATTTCTAAGCGAGCTTGCTTCATCAAAATAATAGTTCTTATCATGCGTATACCGCCACCAGTAGAACCAGATGAAGCAGAAAGACAACTCAGCAGCAACATCCACATAGGCACAAATATCGGCCATTGGTTAAAGTCTTGAGTACTAAAACCAGAGTCTGTTGCTACACTCACGACATTAAAACTAGCGTAGCGCAAGGCCGTCATAAAATCTGGATAGGTGCCTGCCTGGATCAAAACGCAGGTTGCTATCAAAACACTAGCCAACACTAAAATTAGAAAAGTAGTGGCTTCACGGTCATTTATATAGGGTTTAAGGGATTGCTTACGCAGTGCGATGAAATGTGTGGCAAAATTAATAGCCGCCAACAACTGAAAAACAATCAACACCCTTTCTATCGAAATACTATTAAAAAAACCGATGCTTGTATCATGGGTTGAAAAGCCCCCTAAACTCATGGTTGAAAAGGCATGACAAATCGAATCAAACCAATTCATACCTGCAAAATGCAGCGAAAACATACAAACAACCGTAATACCCGCATAAACCATCCACAAGGCTTTGGCGGTTTGCGCAATACGAGGAGGTAAATCTGAGGCTTTGACTGAACCCGGGGTTTCAGCTTTATACAATTGCATTCCGCCAATACCTAATATGGGTAAAATAGCCACGGCGAAAATAATGATTCCCATACCGGCTATCCAATTTAATTCATGACGCCATAAATTAATCGACATTGGCAAGTTATCTATACCACTAAATATTGTTGCACCCGTTGTAGTTAAACCTGATACGGTTTCAAAATAAGCATCAATAAAACTGAGATTAGGCATGTAAATCATCAACGGTATCGTACAGAGTACGGGGGTTAATGACCAAGTAATCGACACTAATAAAAAACCCGTTTGTCGAGATACTTTTTTAGTCACCTTAAACGTAGTTAAAAACATAAACGCACCCAACAACAAGGTTATCCAAGTGCCTTCAAAAAACGCATGCCTTGCACCATCTTCTGCGAGTGTTGAAGTTATAAGGCAGGTGCTCATCAAAGCACTAGCACCCATAGTGACTAAACCAAAGATATGAATAATGGTAAATATGACATTCATCGTTAATTATTAACTTTAGTTATTGAAGTGTTTTGATAAAAGCAGAATAGATTAAACTGCATCTTTAAGCGATACGCTGGAAAGATTGTTCGATATTACTAACCAACTTTTTGTCCATTGCAAACATAACAACATGATCACCATCTTTAAAAACGGTGTCATGATGAATAGAAATTACCTCACTATTCCTTATCAAGGCACCTATCACGATACCTGCTGGAAAATTAACAGCATCCACCCGACAACCCACCACAGAATTCTCATCATTATTATCATGAGCAATTGCTTCTATCGCTTCGGATGTGCCTCCACAAAGAGATGATACTTGTGCGACATCGCCACGACGAACATGCTTTAAAATACTACCTAAGGTTTCTTGATTAGGAAGTACGGTCACATCGATACCTGTACCAGGCAGTAATTTAGTGTAGGAATTGTGATTTAATAAACAGATAGTTTTTCTCGCGCCTAAGCTCTTAGCCAAAGAAGCAGAGATAATATTAACGCCATCATTATTGGTAATTGCACAGAACAAATCCGTACTTTCAATAGACTCGTCTAACAATAAGGCTTCATCAGTACAATCGCCTAATAACACGATCGCTTTGCTAAAAACATTAGCGATGGCATGTGCTCGCTTAGGATCTTTTTCAATAATCTTAACATGATGATCGTTTTCCAAAGCCAACGCTAAGCGCTTACCGACATGGCCACCGCCAGCAATAATAATACGTTTAAAAGGCGCTTCTAATTTGTTTAGTTCTGCTAAAACTTTACGGACTTCATCGCGAGGCGCTACAAAAAAAACCTCATCACCTGTTTCAATGGCGACCTCACCAGTAACGCACAAATGCTTTCCATTTCTAAAAATAGCCACGACGCGCGTCTTGCCATCAGCCAAACGTTCTTTCAATGATTTAATTTTTTTACCCGTTAAAAAACCATCAGCAACCACCAACACTGAAAATAATCGCACTAATCCGCCAGCAAAATCAGATACATGCAAAGCACCTGGAAATTCAATTAAATTTCGAATAGATTCCATAACAATTTGTTCTGGGCTAATCACGATATCGATTGGAATACCGTCAGCGCCAAATAATTTAGGATTCTTTAGATAATCAATCGCACGAACACGTGCAATGGTTTTTGGGCGGGAATAGAGGGCTTTGATAATTAAGCAAGCCAACATATTGGTCTCATCACTATCTGCGACCGCTATGACTATATCTGTATTTATTACATCGGCCTGCTCTAAAACCGTTGGATGTGCGGCATTACCGGTAACGGTGGCAATATCAATACGCTCTTTTAAAGCATCAAGAAGCTCTTGCCTAACATCAATAACAACAATATCATTTTCTTCACTAGCTAACGCTTGAGCAACCGACGAACCGGTGACACCCGCACCTAATATAAGTATTTTCATAATAGTTATAATTATAGTTATAAATTATTCAACTGATCTTACGCCGCCCACAGTTAAACTTTATTGTTGGTCGGCTTACGCTATCGCTAACCCGACCTACATGCCAAAAGCTAATGTTCTTTTATTGTTGTTCAATAATATCGAAGCGTTTTTCAATAATTAATTGACCTTTTTCATCAACAACCTTTACGGTCCAATCATTCTTAGCAGCATAAGCTACTAATTGATGGCTGACGGTTCGCCATTTATCATTACTTGAAATGCTTATTTTCTTTCTGTTAATTAATTTATTACCTAACCACCATTCATGAAAAATTATGCGATCTTTCATGTCAGTGACTTCAAGAAAATAATAAACGGAAACAGTTTTATGAGCAGGCAATATTAAAGGCGGGCTTAACTCAGCAACAGGTTCGTTATTTTTGAGACCTAGCGTTAATAATGCTCTAGTTACGTTAATTTTAGACCCCGATTTCGATTTGACTAAAGCAGTGTCTTTGGCTACGGCTTTAACTGTTTCAGTTACAGCATTTGAGTCTTTTGTATATGATTCTTCACTAGAAGAACTTAGCGACAAATAAAGTATTACGAAAACCAAAAGGGCAATGATAGTGAACGCTATCAATAGGCGCTTTATATTCCATACAGTAGTCTTTTTTGAATTTTGAGTGGTTTTTGCAGATTTGCTCTCTGAACTTGGGTATTTAACTTTTATTACCAAATTTTTTAAGTCTTCCATTAAATCATCCTAGTAAATAATTATTAACTATATTCATCTTAAACATTATGGGTATCAACTTAACACAGCAAAAAACAGTTACGTAGGTCGGGTTAGCGAAAGCGTAACCCGAGCTAAGTAGGCAGTTGTCGGGTTACGCTTTCGCTAACCCGACCTACAAAAAACTGGGCGAATGAATTCGCCCCTACCATTTTTTTAATACTTAACTTTTTGACAGTGACACGATGCATGTCAACCAAAACTACATCAGAGTACTCCAGCCTTAAGCTGGCAAACTATTTCTTGATATACAAATCAGTAATCGTACCGGTAATCATTTCGGCTGCAAAACCAAAGGTTTCTGCAAGTGTTGGATGTGGATGTATAGTGAGACTGATATCCTCTGCATCGGCGCCCATCTCTAAAGCTAAAACAGCTTCTGAAATTAACTCACCTGCGTTAGGACCTACCATGCCAGCACCTAACAATCGACCGGTTTCTTTTTCACAGATTATTTTAGTAAGACCTTCTTTACGCCCCAAACAAAGTGAACGTCCACTGGCAGCCCAAGGGAAAACTCCCTTGTCATATTCTATACCTTGCTGCTTCGCCTGATTCTCAGTCAGTCCCATCCAAGTAACTTCAGGATCGGTATAAGCAACAGAAGGAATCGTTAAGGCGTCAAACTCTGATTTCAATCCTGAAATGACTTCAGCAGCCACTTTACCTTCATGCACTGCTTTGTGTGCGAGCATTGGATTTCCGACTATATCGCCAATTGCAAATATATGAGGCACATTAGTGCGTTGCTGTTTATCTACGGCAATAAAACCTTGTTCATCAACATTTATACCGGCTAATTCTGCTGAAATTAACTTGCCATTAGGTCTTCTACCTACCGCAACTAAAACAGCATCAAACATTTCAGATTCAGGCGCACCTTTGCCCTCAAAGAATACTTTTAAACCTTCTTCATGCGACTCAATTGACTTAACGCGAGTATCTAACCAAATATTGTTATATTGTTTTTTAATGCGTCTAAATAGAGGCGTCACTAAGTCCTTATCACAACCCGGTATAATTTGATCCATCAGCTCAACAACACTAATTTCTGAACCTAAAGCATGGTAAACAGTCGCCATCTCTAAACCAATAATACCCCCACCCACGATCAATAATTTCTTTGGAACTTCTTTTAATTCCAAGGCATCGGTAGAGTCCCATAAACGTGGGTCATCATGAGGAAAGATAGGGATTTTAGTTGGATGAGATCCTGCAGCAATAATAGCTTGATCGAAGCGAATGGTCTTTACACCCTCTTCAGTGTTTACCGCTAAAGTATCAGGTGAAGTAAATTGACCCGTTCCGTGTATCAATGTTACTTTGCGCTGTTTAACCAGACCGGCTAAACCTTCATTTAAGGTTTTAGTGATGCTTTCTTTCCATGCTTTAATTTTAGGCAAATCTAAGCTAGGTTTGCCATAACTAATACCATGTGACTCAAATTCATCGACTTCATGAATAATTTGAGCAACATGTAATAAAGCTTTTGAAGGGATACATCCTACATTTAAACAGACGCCACCCAATACAGGGTATTTTTCGATTAAAACAACCTGCTTACCTAAATCAGCGGCACGAAATGCTGCGCTATAACCACCAGGACCACCACCTAATACCAATACTTCCGCGTGCAAAACTTCTTCATTCATAGTAATTGTTCCAATTAAAGTAACAAACGGCGAATATCACTTAAATTTTGTTTGATAAGAGCCATAAATTTTGCGCCTTCAGCACCGTCAATAACCCTATGATCATACGTTAAATCTAATGGCAACATTAAGCGTGGCACAAATTCCTTGCCATTCCAAACCGGTTGCATTTTGGCCCTAGTTACACCCAATATAGCAACTTCAGGTGCATTAACAATAGGTGTAAAAGCCATACCACCGATACCGCCCAAGCTAGAAATGGTTAAGCAACCACCTTGCATATCAGCAGGCATTAATTTACCTAGACGTGCTTTCTCGCTTTTTTCATTTAATTCTAAGGCTAACTCGTTAATACTTTTAGTGTTGGCATTGCGTAAAACAGGCACAACTAAACCATTTGGGGTATCTACAGCGATACCAATGTTGAAATATTTCTTTAATATTAAGCTTTCACCATCGGCAGACAAAGAGGCATTAAAATTTGGAAACTGCTGCATGGCAGCCACTAAGGCTTTAATGATGAACATCAAGCCAGTGATTTTGACTTCGCCTTTAACTTTTTCAGCATTAAGGCTATTACGGAAAGCTTCTAAATCAGTAATATCGGCTTCATCATGGTAAGTTACCATGGGTAAGTTTAACCAAACACGACTTAAGTTTTGTCCAGTTAAACGTTTAATTTTACTGAGCTTAAGTGTTTCAGTTTCACCATAAGGTGTGAAGTCAACGGCTGGTATACTGGGTATTCCTGCTCCTGTAGCAGCTACGCCTTCAGCCATCACTTTTTTGACGTATTTTTTGACGTCGTCTTTTAAGATTCGAGATTTACGACCACTACCTGTTTTGATTTTAGCGACATCAACACCCAATTCACGGGCAAATAATCGAACAGAGGGTGAAGCGTGTGCTTTTCTTTGAGTTGGATCTGAGTCAAGAACAGCAACTTCAACTTGTGTATTAACGGGTTGCTTGATTGGCTCTACTTCTTTAACGACAACTGGCGCTTCTACCTGAACAATTGGCTCAGGTATCGAAGCTTCTGGAACAGGAACAGGAGCAGCAATGGCTTGATCATTATTAGCGAGTACCGTTGCAATTAAAGAGCCTTCAGAGACTTTATCACCGGGTTTGATATAGACTTGTTGTATTGTGCCAGAAACACTAGAGGGCAAGTCCATACTCGCCTTATCGGTTTCTAAGGTAGCAACTGTTTGTTCCAGCGCTACGACATCTCCCGCTTGGATTAATACTTCTACAACATCAATTTCAGCGACATTTCCAACGTCAGGAACTTTTATTTCTATTAAAACAGTCATGATTGTTCCTTATCGTTAAATGAGCCAAGGAGCTTTAGCATCAGGATCTATGCCATATTTGGCAATAGCAACCTCTACTTTAGCCAGATCAAATTGACCTAAATCAGCTAGACTCTTGAGTGCAGCAATAGTGACGTGATAACGATTTACTTCAAAAAAGCGTCTTAAGTTTTCACGAGTATCTGATCGCCCAAAACCATCAGTACCTAATACAGTATAAGGTGCACTGATCAAGCTACGAATTTGCTCAGCAAATGCACGCGTATAATCAGTAGCCGCAATAACGGGGCCAACTGCTTTAGCTAAGCAACTGGCGACATGAGATTGTTTTGGAGGTTCAGTTGGATGTAGTCGATTCCAGCGCTCACAGCTTTGACCATCACGCGCCAACTCTGTAAAGCTTGGGCAACTCCATAGATCAGCCTCAATACCCCAATCATTTTTAAGCAATTCAGCGGCAGCTTCAACTTCACGAAAGATAGTGCCAGAACCTAATAACTGCACTCTAGGTGCTTTACTAGTCTCACCATCACTAAACTTATACATACCTTTGAGTATATCGAGCTCAATACCTTTGGGCATTGCTGGATGGCTGTAATTCTCATTCATTACTGTTATGTAATAGAAAATATCTTCTTGCTCTACATACATACGTCTTAACCCGTCTTGAATAATGACTGCTAATTCATAAGAATAGGTAGGATCATAAGAAACGCAATTAGGAACAGTCGCAGACATTAAATGACTATGACCATCTTCATGTTGCAGACCTTCACCATTTAAAGTGGTTCTGCCTGCTGTACCACCCATTAAGAAACCACGAGTACGTTGATCAGCTGCAGCCCAAATTAAATCGCCAACGCGTTGAAAGCCGAACATGGAATAATAAATAAAGAACGGAATCATTGGGACATTATGCGTCGAATAAGCTGTACCCGCTGCTATCCAATCACACAAACCACCGGCTTCATTGATACCTTCTTGTAAGACTTGTCCATGCTTATCTTCTTTATAAAACATCAGTTGATCAGCATCTTGCGGCGTATACAATTGTCCAACTTGTGACCAGATACCCAACTGTCTAAACATACCTTCCATACCGAAAGTTCTAGATTCGTCAGGGACTATCGGCACGATACGTTTACCGATATTTTTATCTTTAACTAATATATTAAGTAGATTAACGAAGGCCATCGTAGTAGAAATTTCGCGACCTTCACGTGTAGCTTCTAATAACGTTTTAAAATCGCTCAGTACAGGCACATCTAAGGCATAAGACTTAGCTCTTCTGGAAGGCAAATGCCCGCCCAATTCAGCACGGCGTTGCTGCATGTAAACCAACTCTTTTGAACCTTCTGGGAAGGTCAAATAAGGCAATTTATGAATTTCCTCGTCAGTAACTGGCAAATCATAGCGATCTCTAAAATGCGTCAATGAGATTTCACTCATTTTTTTCTGCTGATGAGAAATATTCTGAGCTTCACCAGAGGAACCCATGCCGTAGCCTTTGATGGTTTTAGCCAAAATAACTGTAGGCTGACCCTTATGATTAACGGCGGCATGAAATGCAGCGTAAGTTTTGGCGGGATCATGTCCGCCACGATTTAATTCCCAGATGTCGCGATCAGACCAATCGGCGACCATGGCTTTTAACTCAGGTGAGTTAAAGAAATATTCGCGAACATAAGCACCGTCTTTGGCTTTAAAGGTTTGGAAGTCACCATCAACACAAGCCATCATCCGTGCAGCTAAAACGCCATTTGTATCGCGTGCAAATAAAGCATCCCAACGTTGACCCCAAACTAATTTGATCACGTTCCAACCAGCACCACGGAACTCACTTTCTAATTCTTGTATGATTTTGCCATTACCGCGCACAGGTCCATCTAAGCGTTGCAAATTACAATTAATGACAAAAATAAGATTATCTAATTTTTCACGGCCAGCCATACCAATGGCACCTAAAGATTCTGGCTCATCGGTTTCACCATCACCCAAGAAACTCCATACCTTACGATTTGAAGTATCTGCGAAGCCGCGATCTTCCAAATAGCGCATGAAACGAGCTTGATAAATAGCCATAATGGGGCCTAAGCCCATAGAAACTGTTGGGAACTGCCAGAAATCAGACATTAACCAAGGATGTGGATAAGAAGGTAGACCATTACCGTCTACTTCCTGACGGAAATTATCCATTTGCTCTTGCGATAAGCGACCCAGTAGAAAAGCACGAGCATAATCACCCGGTGTTAAATGCCCTTGAGTGAAAATCAAATCGCCTGCATGTTGTTCAGAAGCGGCATGCCAAAAATGGTTATAACCTACGTCGTAAAGTGTTGCTGCGGAAGCAAAACTAGCAATATGCCCACCGACATTTGTATGTTTATTAGCTCTTAATACCATCATCATGGCATTCCAGCGCACATAAGAACGAATTTTTTGTTCTATGGTAGCATCACCAGGAAATTGCGCCTGTCGAGAAACAGGAATGGTATTAAGGTAAGCGGTATTTGCGCTGAATGGGATATCAAATCCTGAATGTCTTGTTGCTGCAACGAGCTGTTCAATCAGAAAGTGTGCTCGTTCACTGCCGTCTTGCTCGAGTACCGATTGCAGTGCTTCTATCCACTCTTTAGTTTCTGCCGGATCTATATCGTGTTGTCCGGTAATTTCTGATATTAAGCTGTTATTCATGAGTAATCCTGTTGGGACGGGTTGTGCATGGCTTAAAAAGTACGGCATAAAGTTAATAAGTAACTTTGACCGCCTGAACTCTCTCTTTGTTAAGCATTTCTGGCAACGTGTGCTCAGAGTCATCTAGCTAAAGGTTAATAGTATATACAAATGATGCAAGTCAATACACCCGTTTTAGTAAATGTCAGCTTAACTACCGCTAATAAAACGATTTTTTGTCACTTAGCTTAGCGCTGTTTTAATGTCAGAGACACTTAGCTCAGCATTAATCAGTAAATAATTACATTCTGATTAGAACCGATAATTCTTGCTAAGCTACTTAATTATCGAGCAATTTAATATTGACTCGTTAATCTAAGCAAAAAGCAAGAAGCTCATAAGAAAACAATGCAGCAGATAAACTAGCGCAATCATGCAGAAACAAGTAATTTCCAACTAGACAATAATCATATTAATTAACGGCTGTTTTATAGCCCATAATTAAGAATTTTGTTGGAGGGTTTAGCCGTAGAGACTGTGAAAGTATTATGATTTTAGCCTCCCCTATTGTAAAAGCATAGGTATCTACACTAGTTTCTTATCGGCGTGGAAACGATAAAAATCACCGTAGGGGCCAATGTCATTAAGTTAAGGGCTGGGGGAAAGGAAATAATCTGTAGGGGCGTATTGCATACGCCCGTTTATCGAAAGTCCAATATTATGGAGCTTATTTTAAAAGGGCGTATGCAATACGCCCCTACGATCTTCACCACAATGTTATCGTTCGCGCGTGGGAATGCTAACAATTATTTTTTTATAGACCCAATCTCCCCTATCCCCTCCTGCTCAAGAGGGGAAATAAAAAGAATACTTCGACAGTCTCCATAGCGTAACCCGACATCTCGTAGCTCACCGTGTCGGGTTACGCTATCGCTAACCCGACCTACAATTTACTGTTTTTTAGTTACTGCGTAACGTCACTTATTAATACTATCTTTGCCTATTGTTGAAATTGCCTCTTGCACCGTCGTCATAAATTGCGCAGGGAAAATGATCGTGGAGTTTTTTTCTGTAGCTATTTCAGCCATGGTCTGCAAAGTTCGAAGCTGGAGCGCGACCGGATGCAATGCAATAATATCAGCGGCTTCACCCAGTTTTACCGCCGCTTGGAATTCACCTTCCGCCGCTACAATCTTAGCGCGACGTTCACGTTCAGCTTCGGCTTCTTTAGCCATTGCACGCTGCATATTATCGGGCAAGGTAATATCTTTAATTTCGACGGCTGTTACCTCAGCCCCCCAAGGTTCAGTATGACCATCGATGACATTTTTGATTTGCAGATTAATGTCGCAGGTCTCTGACAACAATTGATCTAAAGAAAACTGACCGACCACATTACGCACCGTGGTTTGGCTGATTTGATTGACGGCACTAGTAATATCTTCAATGGCAACGACTGACTTTTGCGGATCAATAATTTTATAATAAGCGACTGCAGCTATATCAATAGAGACATTATCTTTGGTGATAATTTTCTGTGAAGGAATATTCATGGTGATGGTACGTAAAGTCACCGAGGTCATTTGCTCAAAAAATGGGATAAGGATAATTAGCCCTGGACCTCGAACACCCGTTAATTTACCCAAAAAGAAAATAACACCACGATCATATTCTTTGACGATCCTCAAAGACATAAATGCTAAAACAATTAAAACGAAACTTACGATAACCAAACTATTATCAAGAAACATATACTATCCCCATGCTTACTATAAATGAAACAAAACGGAACCCATTGAGCTAGGG
>QVQD01000241.1 GCA_003584875.1 Methylococcales bacterium | reverse complement strand
CTTATTTTTAATGTGAATGATCATGACCCGCATGGCCATCTTTATGGGAATGGGAATGCTTATGTTCATGATGGTGCTCTGTAGTTTGTGGTTCAGTAGTTTGTGGCTCAGCAGTTTGTGGTTCAGCAGATTTAAACTCTTGATTAGACTCAACTATAGGTAGTTCTGCCTGTTGATGCTCTTCCTCGTGATGATGATCATGGGCGCTTTCAAGAACCGGCACTGCTTTTACTGCAACGCCATATTGATAGACCATCAATCCACCTAAATCTGCACCTAAGGCAATCAATACACATAAAAGCGCTGATAGCGTCAGAAACACAACATTAAGGTAACCTTGAAAGAGACCTTTATGCTTCAAACGCCAAGCTGATAAAGCCGTCGACAAACTTAGTATAGCCATGCCTAAATCTTCATGCTTTTCCATGATCTCATGAACATTTCCACCGTGCGGCACTGTATCTGCCGCAACATGTCCAGCTATAACCGTGAATAAAGCTGCAATGGTTCCTAAATACAAAAACACACTGGCGACACTACGCCATTGTGGCTTGTTAGTTAATGAGCCGATTAAGTCTATCGCAAAAAAAACAGATAATAACGCTATTGGGAAATGGACTAGTAAAGGATGGATATTTTCCAAACTAGCGATACCGGGCATTAAGAGTGAGAAAAGCTCGCCAGACCCAAAGATTAGGATATTATCAAAAACTGACAGCAAATCGCCGAGACCTTCTGCTGGACCACCGCCGTGATCACCGCCACCATGAATCTGAAAAGATAATGTGTTAATCATCGTTTTAATTTATTTAGTTTAAAAGCATGCAATTTACCCGATATTCAGTTAATTGCAACTGACCCTATGAAAATATAGGAGTATAAGATGGGTAGTGACGATAGCGCTGGTTACCTAACTAAAATTGGAAAACATTGCGACTACCCCTAAAAAGCTTATACTAATCATCATTATTCGTTTTTTATGTTCTGCGCAAGCAGCAAATACTCAAGATACATGCAGCTAAACACCCTAGATACCTCACCCTCTTTTTCCAGCCTTTTACTTGATGAATCTTTACTCAAAGCAATCAATAAAATGGGCTTTCTGTACCCTACCCCCGTCCAGCAACAAGCTATTCCACCCGCATTAGAATACAAAGACTTATTAGTCAGCGCTGAAACGGGTAGCGGAAAAACCGCCGCATTTTTATTACCCGCCCTGCAACATCTACTCACCATACCCACCAAAAGGTATGGCACTCGTGTACTTGTACTAGCGCCTACTCGAGAATTAGCGAAACAAATTTTCTTACAATGTGAAAGCTTGATTGAATTTACTGAGTTAAAGGCTGGCATAATTACTGGCGGTGATGATTTTAGATTGCAGCAAAATATGCTGCGCAGAAACACCGAAATTGTTATTGCCACGCCCGGCCGACTGCTGGAGTTGATGGAGCAGGAAGCTCATGACTTTACCAATCTTGAAGTACTTATCCTCGACGAAGCCGACCGCATGTTGGACATGGGCTTTAGTGAAGATGTATTAACTATTATTAATAGTTGTAATACCCAGAAACAAACACTGTTATTTTCTGCTACCTTAAGTCATTCTGGTGTCATCAAAATGGCCAACAAGGTACTCACTAATTATGAGACCTTAACTTTAAATACCTTGCACGATGGTCATCGTAATATTGAGCAACAAATTGTGCTTGCTGATGATGGTGACCATAAACAAAAACTATTAGCGTGGCTATTATTGAATGAAAGTTATGACAAAGCTCTGATTTTTACCAATACTCGACTTAATGCTGACGCGTTACGAGGGCCTCTACGCGGACAAAAGCTTCGTGTAGGTGTGCTACATGGCGAAATGGATCAAAAAGATAGAAACCGCATGATGGAGCTCTATCGTGATGGTTCTGTAAATATCATGATTGCTACAGATCTTGCTGCGCGTGGCTTAGATATTAAAGGCATTAATTTAGTGATTAATTTTGACGTGCCTAGAAACGGTATTAATTATGTCCATCGAATTGGTCGTACCGGTCGTATTGACGAATTAGGTTTAGCCATTACACTGGTAAAACATACTGAATGGAATTTAATGTCGGGTATTGAACGCTTTTTAAAGCAGAAATTTACCCGTAGAAGCGTTAAAGAATTACAAGGTAGCTATAAAGGCCCTAAAAAACTTAAAGGGTCGGGAAAGTCAGTCGGTAGCAAGGCTAAAGTAGAGCCTAAGAAAAAAGTCGCTGAAAAAATTAAAGTTCGTCATCGAGATGTCAAAAACGTCGGTAAACGCCGAGCTCCAACGAATAAAACCTTAACGCCTGAAAAAGCAGTTATTCAAGAATCTGAATCTTAAGCGCACACTGATCTAGTTATGGATAAATCTATTTTTAAAGCAACGGACTTTTTTAAATCAGCCTGCTATTTTGAAGCAGCTTTAATATTAGTTGCCATCGTACTTGGACAGATTGCCGATATAAACCCCTTTGCTAATATTGTGTTTTCAGAATCGGCACTTGCTTATGGTGTGCTAGGCACTATTCCTTTGTTTTTAATGTTTTTAGGCATGGAACAGTTGCAGACTCAATCAGTCAGCCACATTAGAAAACTCTTACTCAACACCTTAGGCCCTGGGTTACATCAGTATCATTGGACTGATTTATTCTTATTAGCGGCACTTGCAGGCGTCTCTGAAGAATTAGTGTTTCGCGGCGTGATTCAACCCTGGATAGAGCAGTCTTGGGGCTTAACTAATGCTTTAATAGCTAGCAATATTCTTTTTGGCTTAGCTCACGCGGTCACTCCACTTTATGCAGTCTTAGCTGCATTGGTGGGCATTTATCTCGGATTATCTATGGATTATGCGGGCGAAAGGAATTTACTAACACCTATTATTATCCACAGTTTTTATGACCTACTTGCCTTTGTCGCCTTAATGCGAGTTTATCGCGCTAGTTTAAATAAGTCTGAATAAGTTATCGTAGGGGCGTATTGCATACGCCCTTTTAAAAATAAGCCCTATAACATTTAACTTTCGATATTGGGCGTATGCAATACGCCCCACGATGTTTTTATCGTTTCTACATGGATAAGAAACTTGTCTAGAGACCTATGTACAAAGGAGGAGCTAGATGTTAATGGGTTATATAATTTCAAAATCATTCCTAAGCTAACTAAGTCAACTGACTATCAAAACACAGAGGTAAAACAATGATTCCAATAAGAGACACCGCCCCCTGTCATTCAAAACCTTTAGTCACTTGGTCAATAATGGCGATCTGTATCATTATTTTCGTGGTTATGAACTTGATACCCGATCAAGATGCTGTTGATATATTGAATCGCTACGGCATGATACCGCTACGCTATACCTCTGGACTTCCTGATTTACCTTTTGATGGTTATTTATCATTTGTTAGTAATTTATTTCTACACGCTACTTGGATACACCTACTCTTTAATGTGTGGTTTTTATGGATCTTTGCCGATAATGTCGAAGATAGGATGGGACGAATTCCTTTTCTGATTTTCTATTTATCCTGTGGAGCTATTGCAACCGCATTGCAATGCTACTTTGATCCAATTCTCAACATACCCGTTATAGGCGCTTCAGGTGCAATTGCTGGCGTACTTGCCGCTTATTTTTTCTTATATCCGCTAGAGCGCGTTATCGTATTTTTTCCGCCTATATTAATCCCGGTACCTGCCATCACTTTCTTAGGCTTGTGGGTTATATTGCAGCTATATAAGGCGACAACAGCCATTGTTTTCACAAATACACCTGTCGATGTAGCTTGGTGGGCGCATGTTGGTGGCTTTATTGCTGGATCAGTTTTATATCGCTTTTTCTTAAGCAATAAGAAACTTGATCTAGTTTAAGTGCTTTTCAGGTATAATTTTGGTTCAAAATTTCATGCTTTCTTAGTGGGTATTAAGTATAGACCGTTATTACTGACCAACTAAAAAAGTCTTTAAAGCTATTAGGATCAAAGGTTATATGAAAAAAGTTAATGTTGCATTAGTAAGACTCCTTCAATTTGTAGTTTTTGTACAGTTTACATTTATAGTAATAGTCTATTTTGGCGCTTTGGTTTTATTACCACTTGATGCCATAGCATTACTCATCAAGCTAATGGCAGTCATCGGTCTTCATGGTTTTATTGCTGCATTAATCTCTATACCTGCAGTCGGTTACCTTTGCTTAATAGTTTATAAAACGCCTAACCTTTGCAAAATGGTTGTTGATAATGGCATCGAACTAGTTAAGACCGGAAAAGCTAAAGTTGAAGGCTTTAATGAAATCATCGAAGCAGTAAAAGCATAGGATCAAACATAAATCTTGCCTCGAGTAACTCTCTTTAAAATTAAAGAGCAATGCGCAAGAATAAAAGTCTACACCACCCCTGTTGATGCTCAGCACCCTTCGTTTCAAGTTAAATAAAAATTGATCCGAAGGGCTTACTGTTAATCTTTGTGTCTAGCACACGATCATATATCCATGAACGACTAACTCCCTGCATATTGCACTGCCAGTCAATTGACACAATGGCTTTCAACTTGAGACTGGACAAAACAGTAGTGAAAATTTTTATCGTTCCCACTCTTGTCGTCGCGGCTCAAGGTTAAAGCAAATCACCTGTAGGGGCGAATTCATTCGCCTAGCAACCCAATTATCAAGAATGCTGGGCGAATGAATTCGCCCCTACAGATGACACTACGATATACTATTAAGTCTGTCCCGCCTTAACTTGGTATCCGACTGATTATAGTTGATAATGCCGGGCTTACCCCTTAATTACTTAAAATACTCAAGAGATCTTTATGGCACTTTATTGTGGAATCGTAGGTTTACCGAATGTCGGTAAATCAACCCTTTTTAATGCACTAACCAAGGCTAAAATTGCCGCTGAAAATTACCCATTCTGTACCATTGATCCCAATGTTGGCGTTGTGCCGGTACCTGATCTACGAATGGACAAATTAGCCGAAATCGTTAAACCTGAGCGCATCTTACCCACGACTATTGAGTTTGTAGATATTGCTGGTTTAGTTGCAGGCGCTTCTAAAGGCGAAGGTTTAGGTAATAAGTTTTTAGCTAACATTCGAGAAAATGATGCCATAGCCCATGTTGTTCGCTGTTTTGATGATGATAACGTTGTCCATGTAGCCGGCAAAGTAGATCCACTTTCAGATATCGAAGTTATTAATACCGAATTAGCACTGGCCGACATGGCCTCTGTTGAAAAAGCTTTAGTTAAATCCACAAAAATAGCCAGAACTGGCAACAAAGATGAGTTAGCTAAAAAAGCTGTTCTGGAACGAGTCTATAATCAACTTGATGCTGGCGAACCTGCACGTGGCTTAGCATTATCAGATGATGAAATAGCTCTAATTAAAGATCTTTGCTTAATCACACTTAAACCCACCATGTATATCGCCAACGTGCAAGACGATGGCTTTGAAAACAATCCCCTACTTGATAAAGTTAAGGCCTTTGCAGAAAAAGAAGGCGCTACGGTAGTCACTATTTGCGCAGCTATTGAAGCAGAAATAGCCCAACTCGATGACGAAGAAAAACAAGAGTTCTTAGATGACCTAGGCTTAGAAGAGCCAGGACTTAATCTAGTCGTCAGAGCAGGCTATAAGCTTTTAAATCTTGCCACTTACTTTACCGCTGGCGTCAAAGAAGTTAGAGCCTGGACGATTCCTGTGGGTGCTTCAGCGCCACAAGCCGCTGGGGTTATTCATAGCGATTTTGAAAAAGGCTTCATTCGAGCCGAAGTTATTTCTTATGAAGACTATATTACCTTTAAAGGCGAACAAGGCGCTAAAGATGCCGGAAAATGGCGACTTGAAGGTAAAGATTACGTCGTAAAAGATGGTGATGTCGTACATTTTAGATTCAATGTTTGACAAAATATTATAGGATACCTATAATCCACAGGCTTTACAGATGCCTGTAAATAAGGCGATATAGCTCAGTTGGTTAGAGCACGGGATTCATAACCCCGGGGTCGGTGGTTCAAATCCACCTATCGCCACCATAAAATAAAGGACTTAGGTGTAAACCCAGTCCTTTTTTTATGCCTGAAAATTAAGATTACCCAATATTGGCCCCGCGAAACCAGATCGCCTCCAATACTTCATGACACAACATGAACGACTTAACTTCAAACAGTCTCGCCTTAAGTTAAAAGACAAACTTACCAAATTGCTTGATTCTCTCAATATAATTACCTACCAGAACTCGACGAATTTTTCACTACAGACAATAACCTTCTCGAATAATTTAGGATTTTAGCGTCAATTACAACAAAGCAATTAACACGCCCTTATCTCTTACAAACCTCAAAAAACCCTCGTAATATTTGAGATATTATTGTAATCTTACGATGACAAGTTATTAGGCAATCTGTGGCTACCAAGCTTAGATGCTGAAATTTATTTTATGGCGATTACATGACTGAACACTCTGATTTAGCTTTAAAGCAGGCAATGGAACAATGCGCCTCTGAGCCTATACATAAATTAGGTACTATTCAGCCTCACGGGGTTGCTATAGTTTTAAACACTAATCCAGTTAATTCAATTATTCAAGCCAGTAAAAACTTAGCGGAACTATTAAAAATTTCAGCTGAAGAAGCCCTAGATCAACCTTTGCATAGCGTCTTAGGTGCAAGCGCCGCTGCTCAAGTTAGCCAATTAATTAATACAGCTCAACTATCCAATTCAAACACAGCAATAGGATCTATTGACTTTGTTAACTCGACTTTCAATAAACTTGATGCACATGTTTATCTATCTGACGGCTTTCCTGTTCTAGAGTTAACTAACGATAGTGATTTGGAAACATCTGAAAACTTAACCGAACTGTTATCACAAATCCAAGAATTACTTCCAGAAGATGATGACGGTAAAAAGCACTTACACGACTATTTCCAGCAAGTTGCAGAAACGGTTCGATCGATATTAGCTTATGACAATGTCATGATTTACAAGTTTGATGAATACTGGGACGGTGAAGTTATTGCCCAGAGCCGCATTGAGAAAGTCACAGATTATCTAGGCCTTCATTTTCCAGCTAGCGACATCCCTGAACAAGCTCGAAAGCTTTATACAACAAATTTAGTAAGGGGCGTGGCTGATATCAATGCGACCCCTATATCAATAATTCCGGAACTCAACCCAGTCAGCAACGCAGCTTTAGACATGAGTTTTTCGGCGTTACGTAGCTTGTCGCCTATACACATAACTTATTTGCGTAACATGGGCGTAACTGCGACCTTAAGCATTTCTTTGCTACAAAATGGCAAGCTTTGGGGATTGATCGCCTGCCATCATCTCACACCTAAAAGAATTTCTTTACCTATGCGCAAAGCCGCGCACTTAATCAGTAAACTGGTTAGCTTAAAACTAGCCATGAAGGGACTGATTAAACACCAACGTTTAACTCATAAAGCCTTAGATGTTAATCTAAAGACCATTGCTAAATTAAGCAAGCTCTCGGCTATTGATACCTCTAAAACACTGCCAGAATTGATGAACCTGTTTAATGCGACGGGTATTATCGTTGTTGTCGACAATATGCGTTTTCTAGCGGGAATCACGCCCAGTCAAAATGATATTACCGACTTATTAAATTGGCTTAACCCTACAATGGGCGATGAACCCTATGTATGCAATGAACTTTCTAAATCATATTCTGAAGCCGAAGCTTATACCGATAAAGTAGCCGGACTATTAGCTATCCGACATACTAATAATATGGAGAATTGCATCCTTTGGTTACGCCAAGAAAAAATACGTAAGATTAATTGGGCGGGATCTAACAACGAAGGCTTAACACAAACCAACGACCAGTATCATCTAACTCCTCGTAAATCATTTGAATCATGGTCTGAAACTTCGCGTGGCCGCTGTGGACCTTGGCCTAAAGAAAAAATAAAATTCGCTCATTTCTTTCAGGCATCATTATCAACTTTTCTACATAGCTTGCATCTAGAAAATCTACTAAATGACACTCAACACTCTCATATTGAGCTGTTAAATGCGGTACCTACCGGCATTATTATTACCGATCCCTTCAAACGAATCACTTTCGCTAATAAAGACTTTGAACAATTAACCGGTTATAGCCAGCAAGAAATATTAGGCAAAAATTGCAAAATATTGCATGGCCCAGAAACCAACCCAGATCATATTCAAGCTATCAGGGATTCATTAACTGAACAGCAATCTTTTATCGGTGAAATTTTAAACTATAGAAAAGATGGAACAAGCTTTTGGAATGAGCTCACTATTTCACCTATATATGATAAGCAAAATCAATTAAGCCACTATGTCGGGATTCAGAGAGACATTTCCGAACACAAGTTAATGAAAGACAACCTAGTTGAATCTGAAAAACGTTTTCGTGAACTCTCTGATGTAACCCCAGCATTAATATGGCAAGCAGATGTCCATAAAAATCTATTTTGGTTCAACAAAAGCTGGCTAAAATTTACCGGTCGAAGTTACTTCATTGAACAAGGCACTGGCTGGGTTAAAGGCATACATCCGCAAGATCGTGATGCTTTTATGAGTAACTACAATCGATTATTTGATCGCCGTGAACACTTCCATATTGAGTTTCGTTTACAACGTGCCGATGGCAAATATCGCTGGCTAGATGGACATTATGTTCCTCAACAATCTGCTGACGGAGAATTTATTGGCTATGTAGGAACCTGCATTGATATTACCGACCTTAGAAACTCCAAGGCCGCTCTGGATTTTTTTAATGTGGCCCATGAAATTATCTACAGTACCGACCTCAATCGTATTGTTTTAGATTGCAATCAACGCTTTTGCGAATTAACCGGCTACAGTCGAGATGAGGTCGTTGGACAAAATATTAGCATCCTTAAATCAGGCATGCACGACACCAGTTTTTATGCCCACATGTGGCAAAAACTAAATACCGAGAGCTTTTGGCAGGGCGAATTCATTAATCGCACTAAAGCTGGTGATTTAACAACCATAATGACGACTATCTCTGTTATTTTTGATAGCCGAGGCAAGCCGCAGCGCTATTTAGCGGTGGGCAGTGATATTACTGACATTATCAATAAGCGCCAACATTATGAACAAATTGCTTATTATGACAACTTAACCGGCTTACCTAATCGACTGTTATTACTCGATCGACTAGAAAACGCCATCAGTCGAACTAAACGTTATGGTGGTTTTTTTGCGGTGATATTTATTGATCTTGATGGCTTTAAAGCTATCAACGATCATTATGGTCATGCGATAGGCGATAAATTTTTGGTCGCTATTAGTCATCAAATAAAACTAACCATTCGTGATAGTGACACTTTAGCCCGCTTAGGCGGTGATGAGTTTATTGTTATATTAGACGGCTTGACCACTAAACACGACCATGAAGGGCCTATCATCAGCTTATTAAAGGTATGCAATTCTGATATTTTATTAGAAGGCGTTGCCTTAAAAGTATCTGCCAGTATTGGTGCCTGCCTTTACCCTAACGACATCATCGCTGAAGATGCTGACGCTAAAACACTTTTAAGTCATGCCGATCAGGCCATGTATGTGGCTAAGAATCAGGGTAAAAACTGCTTTCACTTCTTCGACAGCACCCAAGACCAAGCTATCATTACCCGTAACAATGCTATTGATGCCATTAAAAAAGGTTTAGAAAAACGAGAATTTGAGCTACTTTATCAACCCAAAGTTAATATGCGTAGCGGTGAAGTATTGGGTTTTGAGGCCTTAATCCGTTGGAACAAAGACACCGGCCAAATTGGCCCCGCGTTATTTTTACCCATCGTGCAAAATCATCCTTTAGGCATAGAGTTGGGTAATTGGGTTATTGATAGCGCCTTAACTCAACTTAGTAAATGGAATGAACAAGGCATAGAAACTAGTATTAGTATTAATGTCGACCCCAGACAGTTATACCAAACCAACTTTGTTGATAAATTACAGAACGCTATTAACCGCCAATCTAACTATAGGGCGGGTAGTTTAGAACTTGAGATTTTAGAAACCACCGCACTCGATGATCGACTAAGTGTCTGCAGTATTATTAATAGCTGTCGTGATATGGGCATTGAGTTTGCTTTAGATGATTTTGGTACAGGCTACTCTTCGATCACCTATTTAAAAGAATTACCTATAAAATCACTAAAAATAGATCGTAGCTTTATTATCGATATGACCGAATCCGAGAAAAACTTAAAGTTGGTCGAAAATATCATTAATTTAACGTTGGGCATGGAAAAACAAGTCATTGCCGAAGGCGTTGAAACTGTTGAGCAAGGTGAAATATTATTAAGCCTAGGCTGTGAATATGCCCAAGGCTTCGCTATCGCTAAACCTATGACGGCTACTAAACTAGCGACATGGATAAAAGAGTGGAAACCCTATCCATCCTGGTCTATAGCGACTTCAAGCATCTTCGATTATCAACATCTTTTTGAAGGCATGACCGATCCGATAATGATCATTAAAAATGATCGTTTTATCGAATGTAATGAAGCCACCTTAAAGATATTGGGCTACCCATCAAAAGAGAACTTTATTAACAAACATCCTAGTGAAGTATCTCCCACCTTACAACCTGACGGATGTCTATCAAATGAGAAAGCTAAGGCCATGAACGAAATAGCCAAACAAAATGGTTATCATTGTTTTGAATGGACGCATTTACGCTTTGATGGTTCTGAGTTATTGGTTGAAGTCATGCTAACTAAAACCCAATTAAATAACGAAGAATTTATACAAGTTGTTTGGCGCGACCTTAGTTTACGAGGCTAATTATATTTATGTCGTTAAAGCCTATTATGCCTGAAAGTCTCAGAGCTAAACTGCGTGAGGCAACTCATCATCAGCATACACAACTCAATAATCATCCTTTGCTAAGCGGACTGATGCAAGCAGATTATCCGATAGAAAATTACTATAAATTGTTATTAGCTTATGACCGGCTTTATCAAGTATTAGAAGAGCAAATTATTCACTTTATAGCCCAGTATGATGCTAACTTTGATTATCACAGCCGATTAAAGTGGCCTTTGATTAAACAAGATTTAGGCTATTTAAATATCGCGCCATTGCAAGCAGCGCCTAGTTTAAAAAATCCTGTCATTAATAGCATTGGACAATTGATTGGCGTGTTGTATGTCGTTGAAGGCTCGACTTTAGGTGCTCAATTTATAGCGCGATCCTTAGAAAAACATCATGGTTTAAGTCAAACAAAGGGTGGACGTTTTTTTTACGGCTACGGAGAAGAAACGCAAAAGAACTGGCAGGATTTTATTGGCTTTATCGAAACCATAGCAAACCAACCCGAGCAATGTCCACAAGCACTTGATAGCGCAAATCAAACCTTTGACTATTTTAACTTGATGCTTAAAGAGTATTTAACAATTAGCCTATAAATCCTCCATGTACTTACCTGTAGGATGGGTAGAGCGACAGCGAAAACCATCATTGTGCGATTATGCGATGGGTTTTACGTTGCTCTAACCATACTACAATTCTAGAAAACCTGTAGGCCGGAATACGGCTTTTTTAAGCGCATGCGAAAACAAGCGTTTCCGGCAACCACACCGATCGTATTGCAAGAAACGCCAACTCGCACTACGCAAGCACAACCTTATTCCAGGCTACAATTTAACAACCTTCAAGTTAACAACAATAGTACAAAGAAAAGAAGGTATTTATCGGCTTTAATTGTCCAATTAAATCTTTTTACCAGCGTTATAATCAAAACTCTGCACTATGTACTCATAAACTTACATTTTGAACAAGGACTTTACTTCAATTGTTAAGACTACGCTATGAGTGCTTCAAACATTAACCAAAATACAGCAGAAGCGCTGACCTCCGATACTCAAACCACCTTTTTGAGAATTCAAATCGATAAAGTCGATCGCCTGATGGATTTGGTTGGCGAATTAAGCTTAGGTGTGGGTGAAGTTATTCACTGCCCTGATTTAAAAGATCTTGATCTACCTGATTTTTCTAATTCAGCCCATCGCTTGCAAATGCTATTAAACGAAATGCAAGATGCTGCCGTTGAATTACGTCAAGTACCTATCGGAGAAGTGTTTCGTCGAATGCGCCGTATGGTTCGAGAGCTAGAAAGACAAACAAACAAAAAAATAGAATTAATATTAGAAGGCGAAGAAACTGAAATAGACAAAGTCGTTGCCGATAGACTCTATGAACCACTGGTACATGTACTAAGAAACTCAGCCGATCATGGTCTAGAAGCTCCCAGCGAACGTCTTGCCTTAGGCAAACCAGAAACTGGCAAAATCACCTTAAGCGCTGTGCAACTGGGCGGCGACATTCAAATCACCGTTGCTGATGATGGTAAAGGCCTGCATCGTGACAAAATCCTTAGCCGAGCTCGCGAACGTGGTTTGATGGGTGTTGCTGAAGAACCTGACGACCAGCGTTTATGGCAAGTTATCTTTCAACCCGGCTTTTCAACCGCCGAAACCGTAACTAATTTATCAGGACGTGGTGTTGGCATGGATGTTTTAAATGCCACCATGAAAAGTTTGCGCGGCCATATTAGCGTTAATAGCCAAACGAGACTAGGCACACAGGTCAAATTATCTATTCCCTTGTCACTCGCTTTTTTAGATAGTTTAGTCATGCGCATTGGCACTAGACTTTATGCAACACCTATTAGTGTCGTTGATAAGGTGTTTCGCCCAGAGCAACATCAAATCAGCTCTGTCGCGGCTAACAACGGCGGAGAGATGATACGAGTTCAAGATGAATTGATACCTATTTGTCGACTAGAACGTTTTTATGGTGAAGATTATCAACAATTAGCGCCTTTAGAAACTTTAGTCATCGTCGTATTCAAAACCTCAAATGGTTTGATCGGCTTGCCGGTAGATGAGATTTATGACCAACAACAAGTGGTTATGAAACCTTTACAAGGTCAATTAGAACATATTCGAGCTAGTCATGGCTGTGCCTTACTAGGTACCGGTGAAGTGGCTATCATTTTAGATCATGAAGAATTGAAAGCAGGGCAAGCACTATGAGCTCAGCATCTTTGCCTTACGACCTAGAATTTCGACGCATAGGTAACTGGCTACAACAACGTTGCGGCATGGTGTTCCCCGAAAAAAAACGCGAATTACTAATTCATCGTATGCAAAGTGTTTGTGATCGATACAAAATTCCTGATCTTGGCACCTTAGCTGATCGTTTGGCGCTAGGTGCTGATAACGAATTACTTAATGCCGTTATCCATGCTGCTTCGACCAACCATACTTATTTTTTTCGCGAACCTCAGGTACTGGATTATTTCCAAAACCATATCCTTCCAAATTTGCCTGTTGAAGGCGCAAGGATTTGGAGTGCCGCCGCTTCTTCGGGTGATGAAGCTTATACCTTGGCCATGATTGCTGCTGAAAAACGAGGATTAAGTTGGGCAAAACACCACTTAGCTATTTTAGGAACCGATATTAGCGGGGTAGTGATTGCCGAAGCTGAAAAAGCGGTTTATGGCATGATGCATATCGATAAAATGCCGACCACCCTGCTTCCAATCTATTTTGATGAATTGGAAAATGACCGCTATCAAGTCAAAGCTGAAATTCGTCAACTTTGTACCTTTCGCCGTCTTAATTTAAAAAATCACCCCTACCCTTTTCAGCGTAATTTCCATGTCGTATTTTGTCGTAATGTCTTGTATTACTTTGACAAAGCCCAGCAAAAACAAATTATTGAAGCCATTTATGATGTAACAGAACCCGGTGGCTGGATGCTAACTAGCGTCACTGTTTCTTTACGTGACCTTGAATCACGCTGGCAACTTATTGATAACGGCATTTATTGGAAACCTTTTTCATGATCAGCAAAAGACCCATTCGCGTGCTGATTGTCGATGACTCTGCTTTAGTAAGAAAAATCTTATCCGACGGCATGCGTAAAGACCCTGAACTTGAAGTGATCGGTGAGGCAGCAAACCCGTATATCGCTAGAGATTTAATGGTTGAACTTGAGCCTGACGTCATGACCCTGGATGTAGAAATGCCGCGCATGGATGGCATTACCTTTCTTAAGCGCTTTATGCCTATCATGCCAATTCCAACCGTCATCATCAGTTCTTTAACTCAAGAAGGTGAACGCATTACCTTAGAGGCCTTAGAATCTGGTGCGGTAGATGTTATTTCTAAACCACAATTGGGTTTGGTCGATGAACTACCCAAATTACTCGCAGAGATTAATCAGCGAGTCAAAGCGGCTTCTAAAGTTAATGTCAATCATTTCAAGCGTAACTCAAGCCGCAGAGACATAGAACCCGTTGCCAATATTGGAGAAACCACCGATAAAGTCATTGCTATTGGTACCTCTACCGGTGGCGTAGAAGCCTTAGCCCGAATAATGCCGGCTTTCCCAGCTAATGCGCCCGGCATCGTCATTGTGCAGCACATGCCTGGTGGCTTTACCTCTAGTTTCGCTGAACGCCTCAACGGCTTGTGTTCTATGCAAGTCAAAGAAGCCGAACATGGCGATCGAATTTTACCAGGGCATGTATTTTTAGCACCAGGTGGAAATCAACACATGATTATTGAACGCTCTGGTGGCCAATATAAAATTGCCTTGATCGACGGTGAACCGGTTAATTATAGTCGACCTGCAGTGGATGTATTATTCCAATCAGTCGCTAAAGCTGCTGGTTTTAATGCCGCTGCTGCCATATTAACTGGCATGGGCAAAGATGGCGCTGAAGGCATGTTGGCTATATTTCGTGCGGGTGGCAGCACTGTTGTGCAAGACGAAGCCAGCTCAGTGGTGTTTGGTATGCCACAAGTCGCTTATAATTTGGGCGGCGCCCAAAACATGGTAGCACTGGAACAAATCCCAGCGATGTTAATG
Organism: Methylococcales bacterium; assembly: GCA_003584875.1. Lineage (GTDB taxonomy): Bacteria > Pseudomonadota > Gammaproteobacteria > Methylococcales > Methylomonadaceae > Methylobacter_C. The sequence goes on along the minus strand of QVQD01000241.1, from coordinate 16,108 downwards.
AATGCCTTCGTCCGCCGACCCACGCTTAATACAAACATTAGTAATAATTAAAGAGGTTGATATGTCAGATATGTCAGATACGACAACTAGCGATATTCCAGATTATGACTCAGAATACGAAAGCACCACTTTGGTGTTTAATGACGAAGACAATATCGAGGATATGTATTTAACCTTTGGGGTTGCTAGTGAAGAATACGGAATAGGCATTAGCTATGTCACAGAAGTCGTGGGAATGCAGCGCATCATGGAAGTGCCGGATGTGCCGAACTTTATTAAAGGCGTGATTAACCTTCGTGGCAAAGTCATTCCTATCATGGATATTCGTTTGCGCTTTGGCATGACAGCTAAAACTTATACACCACGCACCGTGATTATCGTCTTGGATATTGATAATGTCATGATTGGTCTTGTCGTTGATTATGTCAGAGAAGTCATCGAGATTCCCGAAAGCAACATTGATTTACCTAGCCGTTTCAACGAAAACAATGTGATACGAGGTTTTGGTAAACAAAAAAACAAAGTAGCCATCATTCTTGATATTGAACAATTAGCTTCCAACCAAGCTATCGAATTACATAGTGCCTTGGAATCAGCAGTCATTGCTGGATAAGTTTAATGATGAAAATTTTAATTTTTAATCAAAAAGGTGGCGTAGGAAAAACCACTACAGCACTCAATTTAGGTGCTGGATTAGCAAAAGTCAGCGGCAAAACCGTTACCTTAGTTGATCTCGATCCGCAGACTCACTTAACAGCGGCAATGGGTTTGCGAGCTGAAAGCTTGGCTTGGAATGTTAGCCATTGGTTGGCTGATAATCAGATATTTCAACCAGAAATTATTTCAGCGCAATTACAATTAATTGCCGGTGATTGCAATCCCCCCTTGCAACGGCCATTAAACACACCATTGAAAACGCAAACTGATTATGTGATTATTGATGCACCGCCCATGTGGACACCTGAGGTTGCAAGTTTAATGCAGCTTTGTGATTGGGTTTTAACACCCATGGAACCAGAGTTCTTAAGCATGCAAGGCATTAGTCGCTTAATGCAGCGCATGGAAATGGAAAATATTCCCTGGTCGCGCCTAAGGCTGTTGTTATGCCGTTATGACGACAGATTAGTCGTACATCGTGAGGTCAGAGCGCGGTTAACTGAACGCTTTGGACAGAATTTGCTAGCTGAAGTGATACGCAACAACGTCCGCTTAGCGGAATCACCCGGTTATGGCCAAAACATTTTTGACTACGCACCAACTTCTGCCGGCGCAGAAGATTATGCGACATTGGTTAAGACCATCTTGGCACTTGAGAATAATTCTATGGAGCGTGGCTAATGACGGTAAAAAAACCAGCTAAACCACCGAGTCGCAGCCGAGTAATGAATGATCCTTTAGATTGGGTCAAACCGGTAGATCCACCAGATACACCCACTGAATCCATAACAGCACCGATTAAGAAAACAAAAGCCCGACCACAACGAGACCCATCAAAGGTCTCAGTGACTAGGCAATCATTGATACAAATTGAACAGGAGAACCCCATGTCCGTTAATCAAAATGCTACACAAACATCATTATTAGATAATCTCAGTAGCTGTATTCAGTTAGCGGATGAAAATAATATTATTACTTACATGAATGCCTCTTTGGTATCTATGTTCTCTCAAGCTGAAGAAGATATTAAAAAGTATTTACCCCATTTCGATCAATCAAAACTCATTGGCCAGAGCATGGATTTATTCCATAAAAACCCTGCTCACCAACAACACATGATTGCAAGTCTTCAAGGGAAACATAGTGCAAAAATTAGATTAGGTAATCGTGTATTTGAATTAGTCGCAGCCCCTTTATTTGATGCTAATGGCAAACGAACAGGCACTTTAGTGGAATGGAGCGATGTCTCGGTGATAGAGAATATTTCCGATGTTTTATCAGGCGTTGCTAATGGTGATTTGAGCAAACCTTTGATCGACTCGGCTTTGTGTTCTGGTTCTGCTGCTATCTTGCAAGCGAGTGCTGATTTAATGAGAACTACAATTCAAGGACTGTTAGATGATTTAAAAAACATGTCCATTGAACACGACAAAGGTGATATCGAGGTATTTATTGATGCCAGCAAATATCAAGGCGCTTATATTGAATTAGCAAATGGCATCAACGATATGGTTGCTGCACATATTTCAGCTAAGAAGAAAGCGCTTACTTGTGTTGCTGAATTTGGCGAAGGTAACTTTGATGCTCCTTTAGAGAAATTCCCTGGCAAAAAAGCCTTTATTAATGACACCATAGAAATTTTGCGCGCCAATCTTAAACAAATTATTGGTGATGCCATCTCCTTATCGCAATCTATAGTCGATGGAGATTTAACCCAAACGGTTGATCGACTGCAATATCAAGGTGATTTCCGCATCATTATGGATGCTTTCGAAAATGCCTTTGTTGGCCTTAATAAAACCTTCTACGAGATTAATAGTGTCGCTGAACAAGTGGGCAGTTCTTCAGAAGAATTAAAACAGGCTTCACAAAATATGGCCGCAACGGCTGAAGAGCAATCGTCATCGGTAGAAGAAGTTTCAGCCAGTCTGGCAGAAACGGATAGCCAAGTTAAAGCTAATACTGATAACGCCAATGCGGCTAACCAATTGGTCATTAACGCGGCCTTAGCTGCAAGCCAAGGTCAGCAAAAAATGGAAAGCATGATTCATTCGATGAGTTCGATTAATGAAGCCTCTCAAAATATCGCTAAAATCATCAAAGTCATCGACGAAATTGCTTTCCAAACAAACCTATTAGCACTCAACGCCGCCGTAGAAGCAGCGCGTGCTGGTCAGCATGGCCGTGGCTTTGCCGTGGTTGCCCAAGAGGTTCGTAATTTAGCGGGACGTAGCGCCAAAGCCGCTAGGGAGACAGCCACCTTAATTGAAGACTCATCCAAACGTGTCACTGAAGGGGTATCAATTGTTAGTCAAACCCGTGAATCATTGGAGCAAATTGTAGGTGGCGTTACTAAAGTCAAAGACTTGGTAGCAGAAATTGCCGCAGCCAGTATCGAGCAATCTCGTGGCCTGTCGCAAATCAGCGTTGCAATGAGTCAAGTCGCTAAAACCGCAGAAGGCAGCAGTCAACAAGCTGAAGAACTAGCCTCCTCATCTGATGAATTAAGTATTGTGACGGGTCAAATGCGTCAGGAAATTAATCGCTTCAAGTTACGAGAACGCGAAGTACAACAAGCCCCCATGTCAATACCAGGCTTGGAAGGTTTAACACCTGAAATTTTACGTCAACTAAAAGCCTTGCTTGATGCACAACAAAGCATTACAGAACCAGCGAACAAGCCAGAAAACACAACAAAAGCAAAAGCTAGCCCTAAAAAATCACCTAAATCAATCTTACCTCTGGATGCTGATGAACGAGGCTATGGGGATTTTTAAATAAACCGACGCAGTCTATAGTGCATTAGCGACAAAGACTGTGAAAGTATTTTTGTAGGAGAGGCTTTAGCCTCTCCCTCATTAAAGAAATACAATGGCTTATAAAATGCATTTGTAGCATTTGTAGGCCGGAATAAGGCTTTACGAGCGTAAGCAAATAAAGCGTTTCCGGCATAGGCAATGGTTTATAAACAAAAGCAATGCAACTCTTTAAGTACACAAATTAATTAATCACTAATTAAGGAACAAAAATGGAACATAAAGTATTAATCGTTGACGATTCAGTAATGATGCGCTCAGTCATTCGCACCTTTGTCACCAAAATGCCGGATTTCAGAGCTGTGGCATTTGCTGAAAATGGTAAAAAAGCCCTGGAAGAATTAAGTAATCATAAAGATTTATCACTAATTTTATTAGATATAGAAATGCCTGAAATGGATGGCTTAGAGTTTTTACGTCATGCTAAATTGAAAAGCAAAGCCAAAGTCATCATTTTATCTTCAGTCGCTTTAGACGGCTCACCGTATGCCGCTAAAGCCAGAGCATTAGGTGCTGATGCGATTGTGACTAAACCTTCTGGCGCAGTTTCTTTAGATTTAGTTGATGCTCGTGGTTTGGAATTAACTGAAGTTATGCGTCGTTTAGTGGGACTTAGCTAAGTGTTTTTTGCGCTCAACTATTTAACAAATTAGGGGTTGATCAATGTCCGATGACTTGGATATTAATGAAATTTGGGGCTTGTATGCAGAAGAAGGCGGTCAGTCGCTTGACGAGATAGAGGCTTGCTTATTAATTTTGCAGCAAACACCCAACAACTCTCAAGCGATTGCACGATTATTTCGTGCCATGCATACCTACAAAGGTAATGCCCGAATGTTGGGTTTATCAGCGATAGAATCGGTCGCGCATCACTCCGAGGATATGATTGGTTTAGTGCGTGATGATGGTGTCGTTTTAGCTAATGATATTATTGATTTATTGCTTGAAGCCACTGATAGTTTACGCGGCATGTTGGAATTATCAGTTGCTAAAAAACAAGATGCTCCCCCACACTTAGCGACAAAGATGTGCCAGCGCTTGAGCGATAAAGTCGCCGATTGTCGCTTGTCACTCACAGAAAGCAGCACAGATTTAGCGACTGAGAACGTTCAGCAAGCCGTTTTGCAAGAATCGATCATTTTTGAGCCCATTGATAACAGCGCCTTAGCTGACGATCCTGTTTATCGTGAAATCTTTCGCGAAATAGCGGCTGATAATTTACAGAACATTCAAACTATTCTACTGAATCAACAAGACTTAAAACTCTTGAGTGATGAAGTCGAGCAACTGCACTATGCCGCTGAACAAATGGGTATGCACGAATGGTCGATGTTAATGGGCAACTTTATCGGCTTAACTGAGCCAGATATTGAATCAGCTCAAATCCTCTCTGAAGCTTTACAGGACTTATATACCCAAGATTTTTCATCTTTAACGGAAGCGACTACGGCAATTAGTCCGGTCATTATTGACGACTCCATTCAAGAATTCTTTAAACAATTACAAGCACCTCTCAGTCGTTTATCGGAATTAAAGCTAGCTTTAGGCGAACAAGAAAATTTGCAGGCCATTGTAACAACAGCTTTAGAGTTAATGAGTCTTGCGGAAACGCATCATTTTGTTCGATTGACTGAAGTTCTTGAGCAATTAATTAGCGAAATAAATCAAGACGACGGTTTGATTGCTAATTATTTTCCAGTTTTCGAGTTTAATCTCTATAGCGAACTAAGCACTATCATCAACAACTTAGCTATTGATGGAAACGATTTAGCAATCAATCCGCGTCAGTGCTTACAGCATTGGTGCGCTGAGCATTTATTTGAGAATTTGCTGGACATGTGCTTGGTCGTTGATCGTCTGAAACGCCAAGAAAACCTGCCAGCTCAATGCCAGCGTATGATGCTGCTGTTCCGTCAAATTTATCATGCCTGTTTGCATGTTGGCCTAGAGACTGCTGCACAGTTGTGCATGACCTTGTTAGATTTATACAGCCGTGCTGAAAACGGTGCCGTAGCGGTCGATACCATGTTATTACGCAGCACTCAGTCCTTCATTAGCGATATTGAATTTGCTTTGGACTCGGAAGAATTTGATGAATCGCCCGATAGAGCACAGCTTAAACAGTTGTTACAAGTGAGCCCTGAGGTAACGCCTGAGAATAATGGCAGCTTATCATCGGCGCAAATCGTAACCCGCTTAGGATTGCCAAATTCCTTCCATAATATTTTAACGCCAGAAAGCATTAAAACGGTATTAACTGCCCTAGAACAAGGCCTGCAGTTCTATATTATTCGCGCTGATTTGAATCAAGATGAAAACTTAGCTGACCAATTTATTACTTGGATTAGTGAGGGTGCTGCTGAAGTGATCAGCAATGTCACTTTTTATGATGGCAAAGAAACTTTATACGATTTTTTTATCGCCAGTAGCCTGTCTGAAAAAGCCATCACTTTAGCCTTAAACATGCTGGATCCCACTAACCAACAATTGAGGCTTGAAGCGGTATTGATTGATAGTATGAATCCACCCCTCAATACCGAAATCGATCCTCAACAAGAGAACAGTGAAAGTATTATTTCACAAAGTGCTTTGTCGAGTGAAATGCTGGAAATAATTGGCGAGCTGGTCACAGGCCAATCGATGGCTCAGCATCTGCTTAACCATCTATTTGAGACTGATTTGGTGTATACCGTTGATACTATCGTTCATGATGCTGGACAGCAATGGCATCTAGCAAAAAACTCAGTAACACAGGTTTTAGAATCCAGTCAGGAACAATTAGAAAAGCTGATCCAACTAGAAACACATCACACCGCCTTACTCAACCGTTTGCAAGACGAAGCCATTCGTTTGCGCGTGAGACCTGCGGCTTTATTGCTAGAACCTTTACAGGCCTATTGTGATGGTCTGGCTCGACAAGCTGACCGACAAGTCAATTTAACCACGAGTGGTGATGAAATAGAGTTAGATTTTAGTATAGTTGAGCAACTCAAAGTCCCACTACGAAGTTTATTACAGATTTGCATTAATCATCGAATAGAAGCACCTGAACAACGACTGGCACTTTCAAAACCAGCAGTCGCTCAAATCAATATTCAACTGATACGTTATATAGATCACATTAAACTAAGTGTGTTTGATGATGGCTCAGGTGTATATGACCCGCAAAGTAAATCTGAAGATGATTTAAGCATGGAGCAAAAACTTAGCGAAATCCGTCAGCAACTCCAAATTCAAGGTGGCAACTTACTGGCAACAGCCTCATTGGGCTTTCAAATCACTCTGCCCTTGGCTATGGTGGCAGTGGAAGGCATGGTAGTGCGTGTTGATGCCGTTCAATATGTGATTCCTATTCAAGGCATTCAAACCATCATTCGCTCTGAAGCCGAACAAATGATGCAAGTTTCTGCAGATGGCGGTAAGCCTATGTTGCGTTTATCGGCTGAGGATTTAATACCCATACAATTATTGGCAGGGCGACATGATGATCAGGCTCTACAATATCCAACACAACGCGGTTTGTATGTGATTGTTCGAGGTGACCAGCAGCGACTTGCAATAGTCGTAGATGAACTGATAGGCCAACAACAAGTGCTGATTAGACCACTGCAGGGCTATCTAGCATCGATACAAGGCGTAACGGGCTGTGCACTTCTCGCCAGCGGAGAAGTGGGTTTGTTATTAGATATTAGTCATTTGCTGGGACTTAAGTTATTGTGAGTTGAGTAGGGGCGTATTCAATACGCCCCTTGTTTATAACTGCGGTCGCAGCAATTACATCAATAGTTATCTGTACAAAGATTATATATCGTACTTCCAAATCTTTCTCTAAGGTGCATTCCCAATGCGCAGCAGCACTACTTATAGTAGCTTTTTTAGGGGCGACAGATTCGCCCAGTACACAAAAAATTAAATACAGGGGAATCTGTCGCCCCTACAATAAAATATTGTATCTATTGCATAACAAATCACTAGGGATTACCCACTCTAATTCACATTGAGTCGATTACTACGGGTGCTGACGTCTGTGAATTTATCCGTCTCATTCTCTGTGAGCAATCATCTAGTTCCCTGCAAAGGCTTTTTATAAGTCTTACACTAATGTCAGTCATAGTGAGCATGTTTAAATAATTTAGCTGATTTTTATTACAAATATAGGCAACTTATCGCCTGTATAGGTATTCCTACCAATTGACCAGCCAAATATAAAACTTATAAACTGTGCCGTAATTTCAGAACGAAAGTTTATTAAGCTTTTTAGATAAACAAAATCACTAGATAAAGCTCATCAATTGTTTGACTAATGATCTTTATCATTACTTATAAGCCAATAATCAATTAGCACCTAGAGACTTGCGATAACCCAGACAGAATACTAGCGAAATTATTAAGGCTACTCAGCCCGCTATAGAACTCTCTGTCCATAACATACTAATCGTTGATCGGTTTAGAGACTTCTCTGAAAAACTTAGAAAACTCTCTGAACGGCTTAGAGACTTCTCTAAACGAATTAGAGCACTCTATAAAGATCTTATTAAAGCGACTAATTAGCCCAGAGAACTCTACAAACCTATTATTAACCTCTCTAAACAGACGAGTATAGCCACTGAACTGGCTAGTAATTACTTTAAACGCACAAAACTCAATTTGAGTTAAGACACTACCCTCATTATTTTTTTAATTAACAACATGGGACTCATTATGACAACTACCAATTTTATACCTACCGCAGACCAAGATTTTCATACTTGGCTAGAACATTTAACAACCAGTCTAAGTACTAATACCATTATTACTAGCGAAGATATTGCCGCCTTGCAAGCCGCACAAGCTGACTTTAATAGCCATAATATCAATGTAGCTAATGCAGCCGCATTAGCAAAACAGGCGACCATTAATAAAACTCAGAGTCGCCATCATGCCGAAGAAATAATACGCGGTCTAGTTCGACGCATTAAAGCACACAACGATTACAACACTGGATTAGGCGTACAACTGGGGATTATTGGCCCTGGCCACCGGCAAGATTTGAGTAAGGCTAAACCCAAACTTAAAGGTATTGATTTAACCGATGGCCAAGTGTCTTTAAATTTCACTAAGTACCAAAGTGATGGCATTAATATTTATTGTCAACGTGAAGGTGATGTGGACTGGGTGTTATTAGCTAGGGTTACCCTATCACCTTATGTGGACACCCGCCCCTTGCTACAAGTCGGAAAACCTGAACTGCGTCGCTACTGTGCAGTGTTTATGTTAAAAGACCAAGAAATTGGTCATTACAGTGATGAAGTGATTATTAACTGCACACCCTAATCCAACAATCAGGGAGTTAGGTTGATACTGCTACAACTTAACCTTATGCAAAGTAGTGTTAGTTATCCTATTTACTACAAAATCAACAGGCAGCTTAACTTGAATAACGATCGTTGTTCACACCAACAAATAATGCACTATGTTAATTACACAAACACCTCTAGGTAAGATTGAACTAGTTCCTTACCCAGGTCGATTATTAAAAATAGGTGATTTAGATATCGTTACTGTGACTCAAGTTCAGCAACGCTTAAATTCAGTAGGTTGCGGATTAATTGCTGAAAATGGTTTTTTTGATAATGATACAAAAAATGCCATTAAAATTTTCCAGATCCGTTATCCTGATTTGCACGGTCATTCTCTGGTGGTCGATGGTAAATTAGGAACGCTAACTTGGGGCGCGCTATTTGGCGCTGAATCTGTATCTTCCTATAACTCAGCACCCTCACAACTTACTCAAGGCGCCATTAACTATGCCAATTCTCAGATTGGCGTATTAGAGGATCCCTTAGGTTCCAATCGTGGACCTAAAGTTGATCAATATCAACAGGCTGTCGATTTAATTTTGCAACCAGGAAAGCCTGGCTATTATTGGTGCACTGCCTTTACTTATTTTTGTTATCAGCAAGCAGCGCTTCAATTAGGCTTAAGCAGTAATCCACATATAAAAACTGCGGGCGTGCTAGATCACTGGAATAAAGCAAGAACAAAAGCGGGAATAATTCGCATCAATCATATTCAAGCAACAGCAGACCCCAGCTTAATTAAACCTGGCGCTTTATTTATCATTGATTATGGTAGTGGCCTTGGCCATACCGGCATCGTCACAGAAATTAATCAGGGCCGACTCGTGACGATAGAAGGCAATACCAATGCCGGCGGCTCCAGCAATGGCATTGGTGTGTTTAAGCGAAAATCACGCAAAATTTCAGAGATTACTCGAGGTTTTATTGATTACAGCGCGTTTTAAATAAGTAACTTAAGCTTAGTTTTTTTGTAGACTGGGTTAGCGCTATAGACTGTGAAAGTATTCATTAATTTTAATACCTCAGTAATTAGGTAACCCCCTCCCAACCCGCCCCTTGTCAAGCACGGAAATCATACTGTAAGGCGACCAATTGGCAACGTTTCAACAAACGAATGTACTGGGAGAATCTGTCGCCCTTAGAGATGATTTGATTTTCCTTAGCACTTAACTTATTAGCAGAAATATAGGATGTGCAAAAAAATTTGAAGCGCATCGTTTATGTGTTATGTGCCTCCTAGCGTCGACACATCCTATGCACTGCCCCCAGCACTTTCAATCACTCCAACCAACCTGAGTCTTTAAGCCTAATATTCTGTTATTATAGACGTTAATACGGTAGCAATTCGCTACCCTCGTGCTTATATGAGTTATCTGTGAATACTGCTGAATTTTCGTCTTTACCTTTAAAACCCGCCTTACTTGAAAACATTGAATCCTTGGGTTACACCCATTTAACACCGATACAGGCCGAAAGCTTACCTCATATACTCGAAGGTAGAGATGTCATCGCTCAAGCTAAAACCGGCAGCGGTAAAACAGCGGCTTTTGGTATTGGTCTATTATCCCGTTTAGATCTAACTAGCTTTAGAGTACAAGGACTGGTCATTTGCCCCACCCGCGAATTAGCCGACCAAGTCTGCAAGGAAATCCGAAGATTGGCCCGCTTCACCCAGAATATTAAGGTCTTATCTTTATGTGGCGGCGTACCTTTTGGCCCACAAATTGGTTCTTTAGAACATGGCGTACATATCGTCGTTGGCACTCCTGGGCGTCTACAGGAGCATTTACGCAAACGCAGCTTACGTTTAAGTAATCTAAAAATATTGGTATTAGATGAAGCTGATCGCATGTTGGATATGGGCTTTGAAGAAGTCATCACCGATGTTATTTCCTACGCACCTACGCATCGACAAACCTTGTTATTTTCAGCGACCTACTCTGACCCTATCCGAGAAATCAGCCAGCAATTTCAATTTAAACCAATATCCGTCAGCATCGATAGTAGTCATCAAGAAGGTGCTATTCAACAACATTTTTATCAAATAGAAAAGGCTCAGCGCCTCAATGCCTTAGGTTACTTGCTGTCTTATCATAGGCCAGAATCGAGCGTGGTTTTTTGTAATACTAAAAGGGAATGCCAAGATATTAAAAACGCCCTAGATAATTGCGGCTTTTCGGTACAAGCTTTACATGGCGATTTAGAACAAAAACATCGAGATCAAGTATTGGTGCGTTTTTCAAATAAAAGTTGCTCTATTTTAGTAGCAACCGATGTAGCCGCAAGAGGGCTAGATATTAAAGAACTACAAGCCGTCATCAATTATGATTTACCTTGGGATCCTGAGATATATGTTCATCGCATAGGTCGCACAGGTCGGGCAGGCAAAAAAGGCTTAGCTCTTAGCTTATGTACCGAAGCCGAATTAAATCGAGTTACTGCGATTGAAGACTATCAAGAAACCAAAGTTCAGTGGGATGAAGTTGCACCATTTCAGATGAGTTATCAAGCTCGTTTTGAACCACCCATGGCTACCTTATGGATTAATGGCGGCCGAAAAGATAAAGTACGTCCTGGTGATATATTAGGTGCCTTAACGGGTGAATCAGGCATAACGGGTAGCGAAGTTGGACAAATCGACATCTTTGACAACCATGCTTATGTCGCCATTAAGCAAGATAGTGCTGACAAAGCACTCGCTTGCTTAAACAAGGGCAAAATTAAAGGTCGCAACTTTATGGTACGAAAATCCCAATGGGATTAAACAAAATCTAATTGATCGAACTTAACAGAGGATTCTATCTATGAAAAGAAATATGGGAAATACCGATCGCATCATACGCTTGGTCTTAGCAGTATTAATATTGATTTATGCCTACATCCAATCTAGTTGGTTAGCCTTGGGCTGTTCGTTGTTTACTTTTTATGAGGCAAGTGCAAGTTGGTGTGTTATGTATCAGTTAATTGGCAAAAACACCTGCCCTTTATCAAAAAAATAAGCCATGTAACACATTTTGTAGATTTCTGGGTCAGGTTAGCGATAGCGTAACCCGACAAGATGGGCTACAAAATGCTTGACCTACTCTATCCCTGAGCCAAGCAGCAAAACTCGTGAGTTTTGCTTAAAAAAAACGTGAATGACGTAGGTCGGGTTAGCGATAGCGTAACCCGACAGGATGGGCTACAAAATGTCGGGTTACGCTATCGCTAACCCGACCTACTTATTGATTTTTAATATAAATTCACTAAACTGAGTGTTTAAGTTTCTTTGTCGCTTATTACCTTAAATAAAAAGTGCGTCATTTTGTCGCACTTTTTAGTAGACAAGCATTATTTATTTCTATATCATGCGCTCACCGTCAGAAGAGCACTTAAGATAACAAATCTAAAGCAGCTTTTGAAGGCAATGAGGGGGAAGTGGTCGGCTAGACTGAAATAAAAACAATAATAATCGCCACAAATTGAAGCTGCATTTTCATAATGCAGTCGTCCAACATAATAATAAAAGAAAATCAGGACGAAGCCCACTCTGTGGGCTTTTTTATTGACTAAATTTTAGTATTAGCATTAATCAAAACACCCCCCACGCAAAAACGATAACAGAGTAATGATGATCGTAGGGGCTTATTGCATATGCCCTTTATGAAAAAAGCGCTATAACATAGAAGCTTCGATGCTGGACGTATGCAATACGCCCCTACAAAGTTTTTTTATCGTTCTCAGGTCGATAGGAACCTTATCTAGTGCCATGAGGCTCTGGCAAGCATTGCGCCCTCTACAAAGCATATTGTTATTATTTTTGCTCTATTAACCTCTTTCCGCCTGTTGCTTTTATACAAATTAAGCTTTTTAGTTTACTAATCTCTATAACAAGCATTACAAATGGCCTGTTGTATACTTACAACTGGCTATTTATAAGCATTCATCAGTGTTTTTTAATAAAATAATTTTCTTGAAATACGAGCCTAACCAGAGGATTATTCAATCACACCTTAAATAGTTACTTGGTAGCCAAATCATGAAAACACTCACATTTCTCATCGTAACCGCTTCTTTATTTGTAATTGTTGGAGCGGCTCTATTGCAATTAATTGAAATAGTTTCAAACGCAGTTATAAAGCGAGATTATAATCACCTACCTATAGAATAACTCGCTAGATTTCTATAACACTTAATCTTATTTCTACATATAAACAAAAGTTTTAAATAAGGTTACAATTAAAAGCCTATTTAATAGCTTAAAAAAATTTTATAAATGAATCGATTTAATGTAGCCAATAACTCGTGACCAATAAATCCTTGTAATGATTTATATATTAAGTGTTTTAGCTTAACCTTAGTGGCCTTAAGCTTTATTCAAATATCCTAACTCCGTTCATGTAAAACATAGAATGGAAAGTATTGGCCATTAACCTGAGATAGTAATGCGTGAATAATCTTCTAAATAAACGCCGAGCTGGCGTGCTACTGCACATTACATCCTTGCCAGGACCTTATAAGCAAGGTGATTTAGGTCAAGACGCCTACAATTTCATAAACTTTCTCCATGATGCAGGCGTTACAGTTTGGCAAACATTGCCCTTAGGAATGACCCATGCTGACGGCTCACCTTACCAATGCTTATCTGCTCACGCAGGCAATCCTGCTTTAATTGATATTGATAATTTAGTTAAGTTAGGTTGGTTACAACCTTCAGATTACTGCGAATCGTGCCAGGGATCTCATGCTTATAATAAATCTTGCTTAATAGAAAAAGCCTTAAAAGGCTTCACACAGATCGCCAGCCCATCTGACCTTAATGACTACGCACAATTTTGCAAAGACAAAGCCTTTTGGCTAGATGATTTTGCTTTGTTTATGGCATTAAGAAATGTCTTTGATCAACAATCATGGCGTCTATGGCCAGAGCCTTTTAAAGATAGAAATGCAGCGACCCTACGCGAAGCTCGTAAGCGCTTAGCCTCAAATATTGAACAATATAAATTTGAACAATATGTTTTTTTCCGGCAATGGATGGCTTTAAAAACCTATGCCAACAAACATGATGTGCTTTTGTTTGGCGATATTCCTATTTTTGTCTCTTATGATAGTGCAGATGTTTGGGCGAATCGCAAGGTTTTCAAACTGAATAAAATAGGTGAGATGTCTGTAGTCGCTGGCGTTCCTCCTGATTATTTTTCTGAAACAGGTCAGCGCTGGGGCAATCCTCATTACGATTGGAAACATCTGTCTAAGACGGGTTTCTTGTGGTGGATTGAACGCATGCAAACTCAGTTAGAACAATTTGACATCCTTCGTATCGACCACTTTCGTGGCTTAGAGGCTGCTTGGGAAATCCCTGCAGAAGAAGCAACTGCTCAAAATGGTAGCTGGGCTAAAGCACCAGGTAAAGAGTTACTCAATGCCATTAAAGCAAAACTAGGTTCTATTCCCTTGGTTGCAGAAGATCTGGGTATTATTACTGACGAAGTTGAAGCTTTAAGAGATGAGTTTAGTTTACCAGGCATGAAGATTTTACAATTTGCTTTTGGCAGTGGCTCAAACAACCCTTACCTACCCATTCATTATGAAAAAAATTGCGTAGTTTATACAGGCACTCACGACAATGACACTAGTGTAGGCTGGACTCATACCATTAACGAACACGAAAGAAACCATTGCAATGAATATTTAGGCTACCCTTCTATTCCACTGCACAATGCATTGATACAAGCAGCATTAGGTTCAGTGGCTAATTTAGCGATTATTCCTATGCAAGACATCCTTGAACTGGATACAGATGCCCGCATGAACACTCCTGGCACGATAGTGAATAACTGGAAATGGCGCTTTCAATGGAATCAACTAAGTCATGAAAAAGCTACGCATTTTGCGCACCTAGTCAATCTATTTGACAGGCATTAAATAGAGGCAAATGGAGAAAGGCTCAAGACGAATGGAAATTTGCGCTGAGCCTTTGTTCTTTTGTGTTTCGTCTTTTCCTTTCGCCTATTTCTGAGTTAACGGCAACAAAGGAATATTATAAGACCCTATTATCGACTGAATCTTATCTGCTTGATTTGCAATTAACTTATCTAATTGCGCCTTTCTAGCTTTATCACCCTTACGCACACCCATTGCCATAGCGAAATCAAATTTTATAGCGGGCGTTGATTTCATAGTAATTAAGTTATAACTATTTTTAGGGCTTTGTGACATAACATAGGCAGCCATGGGGCCCCATAAAATCACCATATCAATTTTTTTGGCTTTAAAATCTCTGGCCATTTCCATTGCAGTATTATTTTCGCCATCACCAGACATAGATTGATAAGGTATACCTTGATCTAGTAAACCATTTTGTTGTAACCAAGTTGTACCAGGACCACGATCAAACATCGCTATTTTTAAGGCTTCTTGTCGTTGCAAAGGCAATTGAGATAATTGCTCAGCTTCTTTAATATCGTCCCAACCTCGACCTTTAGCAATCAATAAAACATAACTAGATTTATAATAAGACTCTGTCGTTAAAGCTAAATCATAGCCTTCGGGCACTCCCATGACGATGTCACATTTAAATTGATCGCTATCGACATCCCTTTCATTTACTGGAGCCGTTAAGGTATTACGAATAAACCCTATACGTTGTGCAAACCAAGTATATTCAAGTTTTTGCCCTAATTCTTTGGCAAACAATTCAGCAATTTTATTTTCAAAGCCATCTTTATTTTTAGTTGAATACGGAGGATTTAAAGGATCAGCACAAACTTTAAAAGTATCTTCTGCATAAGTTGGAGTGAA
This sequence comes from Methylococcales bacterium, assembly GCA_003584875.1. Lineage (GTDB taxonomy): Bacteria > Pseudomonadota > Gammaproteobacteria > Methylococcales > Methylomonadaceae > Methylobacter_C. The sequence goes on along the minus strand of QVQD01000241.1, from coordinate 516 downwards.
GAAGATTGCCAAACTGAGTCCTAGCAATATTTTTTTAGCGTACATATTTTTTCCTTATCAATTTAATCAAAACCGCTTTAAGCTTTGTAGGGTGGATAAACGGAGACTGTGAAAGTATTATGACTTTAGCTTCACCCTTTGTAAAAGCATAGGCATCTCACAAGTTTCTTATCGGCGTGGAAACGATAAAAATCACCGTAGGGGCGTATGCAATACACCCCTACGATCTTTACCACAATGTTATCGTTCGCGCGTGGGAATGCTAACAATTATTTGTGTAGTTACCTATGCCCCAAGTACTGGGCGAATGAATTCGCCCCTACAAGCATAGGTTCTACACAAGTTTCTTATCGGCGTGGAAACGTTAAAATCACCGTAGGGGCGTATTGCATACGCCCAACATCGAAAGTCCAATGTTATAGAGCTTATTTTATAAGGGCGTATGCAATACGCCCCTACGATCTTTACCACAATGTTATCGTTCGCGCGTGGGAATGCTAACAATTATTTGTGTAG
>QVQD01000213.1 GCA_003584875.1 Methylococcales bacterium | reverse complement strand
GGAAGATTGTTGCAATGTCCTTTAGATTTAACCAGATATTAAATGCTGCCGGCTTTTAATTTAAATACTCGATTATCAGCAAAACACCTATGCTAAGAAGCTTATTTAAAATTACTCAACTGATGCTTGTTAACCATTAATTAGTTTAAAAACAAACAAATAGTCTCTATTGTGACCTTAGCGCCTTCCTAGCAAAGCGCGGTATACATGCCGCGCAGCTTCTAAATAATACCCACAAAACCAGATGTGCTCGACGCGACAATGAGTGAAGGCACCATTATCAAGTAACATCCTATCTAAATAGAAAATAGATAGGAATGAGGCATTACTACCCGCAAAACTGATAGAATAAGATTAATATCAGTTTCAACATTAAATCTATTGTCTTGCCAAAAAAATTAGAACCACTATTATTTATCACCTTGGTGATACTGTTACATCTACTGCTTTTTACTTGGCTTAAACAACCAGAGCCGACTCACGCACTCCAAGAAGCTACACCTTTCAAAATTGAAGCTACATTAATTAGCAGTGAATCAAACTTATCGAAACCTAGCAAGGTAACGCCTCCCACTCAAATACCTTCACCTGCCAAACCCAATAATCCTAAGCCGGAAACTAAAAAAACAGCTCCTCTAAAGGAAAAGCCTGTTGATATAGGCGAAATCGAAAAACTTATAAAGACACAGTCAACTAAACAACTCACCAGAAAAGTAAATGTTCAAGCTGATGAGCAAAAGGCTCAATCTGTATCAGCAGCCATGGTCATACCACCTTCAGGACAAACATCGACTAAAGATAACTTTCCAATCAGCGACATTCGCAACCCGAGTCCAGAATATCCAGAAATGGGGATTTTTCTTGGCTACCAAGGTGATGTTATTGTACGAATAAAAGTTTCGGCGAAAGGCGAAAGTTTAGGTGTTGAGATACTGCGCAGTAGCGGTCATAAGATTTTAGATGATTCAGCTACTAATGCTTTAAGGAAGTGGCGATTTACACCAAGCAAACATGACAATACACCTATGAATGACTCTGTAATTATTACAGTCTCTTATGTTTTGTATGCTAGGAATAAATGATATTAGATATTAGGCTGCAATTCGGGGGACTAAAAAAAATAATGCGGTCGAAATCGCGATAATTGTTTGAATCGATTTATCCCAATCAAAGGGTGACTGCCCACAGCCACCCGTTTATAGGAGCAGATCTGTCGCCCCTAAAAGTGAAACGATTTTTTCATACTTTTAGTAAGTCGGGTTAGCGATAGCGTAACCCGACAAAATAGCCTACGAAATGCGGGATACCCTATCGCTAACCCGATCTACATAAAGTCTTACCCTTGAATGGAGGCACACCCTATAAAGCACTCGCAGTATTTAGCTTATTCATAACTGCAGCTAGATCGCCCACAACCATCTGGGCTACGAAACTTCGGCCATAATCAAATGCTTCAGTCAATAATTCAAATTCTGGCTTAGATGGCGTAGATAAGACAAAGTCTGCCACCACTTTTCCAGGAGGCGGCCTACCGATACCTAACCTTAAACGATAAAAATCTTTAGAGCCTAGATGAGCAATAATATCTCTTAAGCCATTATGACCGGCATGACCGCCTTCTTTTTTGAGCTTAACGACACCGGGATTAAAATCTAACTCATCATGTACAACCAGAATTTCTTCAGGCAGTAATTTATAATATCTAGCGGCTTTTCCAACAGATAACCCACTTCTATTCATAAAAGTATCGGGCTTTAGCAGCATGACTTTTCCGCTTGCAACGCTGCCTTCTGCAAACAAACCTTGAAATCTAGACTCATTAGCCCAAGCGCAGCCTAATTCTGTTGCTAAGGCATCTAAAAACAAAAACCCGGCATTATGCCGGGTTTTTTCGTACTGACGACCTGGATTACCCAAGCCGACTATCAGTTTAATCATTTTTATGCAGCAGCATCATCTTTGCTAGCTTTTGAAGCCATCATAGAAGCAACTGGCAAATTGTGATCAGCACCTTGAGCCAAAGCCACGATCTCAACACCTGTAGGCAACACTAGATCAGACAAATGCAATGTTGCACCAATATCAAGGTTAGCCAAATTCACTTCAATAAATTCAGGCAAGAACATAGGTAAACAAGTAATTTCTACATCAACCATTGAATGAGCGGCAATACCGCCTTTCTTTCCACCTATTGAGGTATGTTCATTAGTGAAATGTAAAGGCACATGAACCTTTACCACTTCTGACATATTTACTCTTAAGAAATCTAAATGCTGAATTTGAAATCTAGCAGGGTTACGTTGTACGCCTTTAAGAATAGCTTTTTCAGTTTTACCATCAATAGTGACATCTAACACATGCGAATAAACCGCTTCATGCTCAAGATGCTTAATAACTTCATTGTGATTCAAAACCAGCATTTGAGGTTCACTATGACCACCGTAAATTACAGCAGGTACAGTACCTGCACGACGTGCTCTTCTTGCTGCACTTTTACCTGAACATTCACGACTATCAGCAATAAATTCAAATACGTTAGACATTTTTCCTCACCATTTTTCTGAAGTCGGTTCTTTAATCAGTACCGACATTAAATTCTATCTATAAATATATTAATCGACGTAAAGTGAACTTACTGACTCACCAACTGCTATACGCCTTATGGTTTCAGCCAGCATTTCCGCTACACTTAACTGCCTAATTCTTCCTGACTCTATCGCTACTTGACTTAACGGAATGGTATCCGTAACAACTAATTCATCAAGCTCAGATCCACTTATATTTTTCATAGCGGCACCTGACAACACAGCATGAGTACAGTAAGCAACTACTTTAATCGCACCATGTTTTTTTAGTGCAGCAGCAGCATGACATAAAGTACCAGCAGTATCGACTAAATCATCAATTAAAACACAGGTTCTACCATCGACATCACCGATGATATGCATAATCTCTGAAACATTAGCTTTAGGTCTACGCTTATCGATAATAGCAAGATCTGCATCATCAAGACGTTTAGCTAAGGCTCGCGCTCTAACTACACCACCAACATCTGGCGAGACAACAATTAAATCCTTGTATTGTTGGCGCCACACATCACCTAAAAGTATAGGTGACGAATAAACATTATCTACAGGAATATCAAAGAAACCTTGAATTTGATCAGCATGCAAATCAACCGTTAAAACTCGGTGAGCACCTGCTTGTTCAATCATTTTTGCTACTAGCTTAGCACTGATTGGCACACGGGCTGAACGAGAACGCCTATCTTGCCTTGCATAACCATAGTAAGGTAATACTGCAGTAATACGTGATGCAGATGCTCTTTTAAGCGCATCAATCATCACTAATAATTCCATTAAATTTTCGTTTGTAGGTGAGCAAGTCGGCTGTATGACAAAAACATCCTTACCACGGACATTTTCTTCAATCTCTACTGCAATCTCCCCGTCACTAAATCTACCGACGGTGGCGATTCCTAGGCGCATATTAAGTTTCTTAACGATACCCTCAGATAAATCAGGGTTAGCGTTTCCAGAAAACACCATCATAGGGGTGTCGTTCATTCAAGCACTCCTACACGAATTTAATTAAAAATGGCTGGGTCGCAAGGATTCGAACCTTGGTATGCGGAGATCAAAACCCCGTGCCTTACCGCTTGGCGACGACCCAATAATTTATTGATATAACATTACCCATTCAGCTTTGAAATTAACGGAGATTGATTAATTCCTTTGCTCAGATAAACTTGCCACTTAGAGCTAAGTGACTTAAAGGCATTTAAAGCCTCTAACTCTGAATCAAATTGTGCAAAAACACAAGCACCTGTTCCTGTTAATCTTGCCTCTGAAAATACAGACAAATCAACTAAAGCTTCTTTAACTATTGGGTAACTCTGACAAACAACCTCAACACAATCGTTTTTGTGCTGACCTGCTATAAAGTCGGCTATTTTGATCGATTTACTATCACGTGTCAAATTTTTAGCTGAAAAAATTTCTTTTGTGTTCACATGACAATCTGGTTTTATAACTACGACCCATTGCTCTGCTGGGTATATTTTTTCTAATTTTTCACCAACACCTTCTGCCCAAGCTGAATAGCCGAAAACAAACACCGGCACATCGGCACCTAAACTAAGCCCTAACTCCATCAATTTTTCAACGGATAACTGTAAATCCCATAATTTATTTAATACCACCAACGTTGTTGCTGCATCTGAACTCCCCCCACCTAAACCGCCACCCATGGGTAAGTTCTTTTCCACTTCAATACACACACCCAACTGACATCCTGTCACGGCTTTTAACAACTGAGCCGCCCTTACTGTTAAATCATCAGCTTCAGCCACACCAGGTATTGTTTGCTGAAGACTCACTCGACCATCAATTACTGGATGAAAAGTAATCCAGTCACATAAATCTATAAATTGAAATACCGTTTGCAACAGATGATAACCATCATGCCTTTGCCCAACGATGCGTAACATTAAATTTAATTTAGCAGGTGCAGGCCATCTCTGCGCCCACTCCAACTTATTACTGTACTGCTGCATCATTTAAAACCCACTGATCTATAATTAATTTTAATTTGAGCTGTTCATTACTAACAGATATTTTGTAAGGCATAATGTAACTATTAACTGGCAGCGTCTGTTTGTAATCAATCAACCAACCAGCCTGTGTGAAGCCAGTAGGCGTAACAATATAGTGACTGCCCGGCTCGGGCACACCCACCACCCAATATCGCAAGGATTGCACAGGAACAAATAATCCCAACTGTTGATTAATAAATAGCTCTGGCTGTGTTGATGTTAGCGGTTTTTTATCGCCTCGATCGATAGTCACCAAATTTCCACTCAATTGAATAATTGTAGCTCCCTGCCCTAAAGGCCCTGCTAACTTTATTTTTTCGTCATTAGCAACATGCAGCCAATTAATACTAGCCGACCAAGCATCATTCTTTCCCGTTATTGCAAGACGCCCATCAAACGACCACCGATCTAATTTATATAAAGATTCTCTAGCCTGCAACTCATAACGACCTTCTGGTACAGTCGGCACAGTTGAACAACCCGAAATCAATAAAACTAACAAACCAACAACAAACTGCTTTATTTTATTTTGAATCATTACTGAGCAGAGCCACTAAATAGTTTGCGCTTTACATTGAGCAAATACTCATCATTTGGCGCCTCACTAATTGCCTTATCTAATAAGCTCTTAGCCTCATTTTGCCGACCTAATTTCGACAACACCTCGATAAGATGCGAAGCTATTTCGCTTTCTTGCTGCTTTTCATAAGCTTGCTGCAAATAACTCAAGGCCTTTTCTGTACGACCTAATTTAAATTGCAACCACCCATAACTGTCAATAACGACCGCTGAATTAGGCTCTAAATTAATGGCTCGCTGCAGAAACAACTCCGCATCAGCGTAACGTGTCGGCTGATTTAACAACGTATAACCTAAGGCATTTAATGATTCAACATTATCAGGCTCAACCGCTAATATCTTTTTTAAATCCGCCTCCACTAAAGCAGTCTTATCTAGACGTTCAGCAATTAGGGCACGGGTATATAACAATTCTTTTTGATCAGGAAAATCAAGTAAGGCATCAGTCAAAACATTAAAGGCCCGTTCATATTGTTTTTGTTGATTATAAAGCTCGGCTTGCACCAATATTAATTGCGGCCTTTGTTTTGGAAATCTTGAAAGCAGTTGCGTTATTCTTGAATCAGCCTCTTCAAAGCGCTTATCTTTAGCCAAGATAGAAATGCCAGCAACAGAGGCATCAAACAATAATGAACCCTCTTCAACCTTATCAAACCAAATCAAGGCCTGCTTATTATCACCCTGCTTTTCAGCTAATTTTCCTCGGTAAAATAGCGCTTGAAACTTCCACTCAGGCTGATCCATTAAAGATTCAAAGATAGCCTCAGCTTTTCCATTTTTATCTAACTGATAATAAATCAACGCCTCTGCAAACAAACTTTCCCAATCCTTAGCATTAATGGCTAGTAATCCCTGATAAACATCTAGAGCAGCCTCATACTCCTGACTCTTGATGTATACTTGAGCCAACATCTTGCTGATTTTTGCATTACTAGGATACTTATTAACAGCATCTTTTAATAAGGCTTTTGCCTTAGCCAAATCACCTGAGAACACCGGTATCTGCGCTTGAAACATCAGCGCCTTATCCCAACCAGCATGAATATCCAAAGCTTGCTGGATTTTACGCTCAGCCAAAGCCTTATCATTCATCTGCATAGCTAACAAAGACTGCATAAAATAAATTTCGGCTTGACCAGGTGACTGATTAGCAAGTACATCAAGCACATCATAGAGCAGACCTACCTTACCCTCTTTTTGTAGTACCCCTGCCAATTCCTGCAATGCAGCCTCAAACCCAACCACATCAACGGCAAGCATAGTCTTAAGATGCTCTGCTGCGGCCTGTTTATCGCCTATTTTTAAAGCAGATAAAGCCGCAATTTTTCTAGCTGTTAAACTTTTACTATCCAGACTCAACCATAATGTAACAGCCTCATTTGTTTTGTATCCGTCTTTGATATACATGGCAATCATTGCCGCTCTTTCAGCCAACTTAGGATCATGAGTATGCTTTGCGGCTTCGGTATAGCCCTCAATAGCAATATCGAATTGGCCTCTTTGTCCGGCAAGCTCTGCCGTCATTAGCATAAATAGCACATCAGGATCTATCGACGTTTTTTCTAATTTTTGCAGCGATTTTTCTTTTGGCTCCGCCACCTTAACAGAAACATCCGCTGCTTTAGCCTGATCTGCTTTACCAGCGAAATCAGCGCAACTACTCAAAACCACAAGGGTTATTGCTGAAAAAAATCTAAAAATTAGCACACACAATCCTATTTATGACTCAATAAACGATGACTATAGATTATCAGAAAAACCTGCTGATTTAGATAGCTGATTTTTTCCATTTGGATAAAGCTCTTATATTTCTTAGAATACATCCCAATCATACGGATATTTTAACTAAAATCCATGGGGCTTAAGAAAAGCATCTAACGCCACTCTTAGCTAACCCCAAACAAATACTAGCTGATGTCGTTTTACACATAAAAGATGACAGACTCACACATAGGCCTAACTAGATAATAATGACTTTTCTTGCCGTAGGGATTAATTACAATAGCGCACCGGTCTCTATTCGCGAGCGCCTATCATTTCCCGCTGAAATGCTCGCTACTTCACTAAAAGACTTATGGCGAGTTAACGAAGTTAATGAAGTCGCCATTTTATCAACCTGCAACCGTACCGAATTTTATTGCACCGCCACTACTGCCAACCAACAAATACTGATTGATTGGGTCGCCAAAAACAAACAAATCAAACCTACCGATTTTGCGCCCTATCTATATACACATACTGATAGCTCGGTGTGTAGACATATATTTAGAGTCGCTTGTGGACTAGATTCGATGATTCTAGGCGAGCCACAAATTCTTGGCCAAATGAAAACCGCTTATCAAGCCGCCTACGATGCAGGTACTTTAGGCAAACGCTTAGGTAAATTATTTCAGCATACTTTTACTGCCGCCAAAAAAGTACGTACCGATACTGCCATAGGCTCTAGCCCTGTGTCGGTCGCCTTTGCCGCCGTACAAATGGCACAACAGATATTTGATAAATTGAGCGAACAAACAGCACTACTGATAGGTGCTGGTGAAACCATAGAATTAGCCGCCAGACACTTAACTCAACAAGGCATAGGCCGCTTAATTATCGCCAACCGAACCTACGATAAAGCCCATAGCCTAGCAGCACAGTTCAATGGTTACGCTATTGCGCTTTCTGAATTACCCACCCATTTATCTGAAGCTGACATCGTTATCTCCTCTACCGCCAGCCAATTACCTATCTTAGGTAAAGGTCGAGTTGAAAGCGCACTTAAAAAGCGTAAACACAAACCTATATTTATGGTTGATCTTGCCGTTCCTCGTGATATTGAAGCGGAAGTCGCTCAATTAAGAGACGTCTACCTTTACACCGTTGACGATCTGCAACACACTATAGATCAGAACATGAACTCTCGAAGACTCGCAGCACAACAAGCTGAAGAAATCATTGACACTCAAGTTGATTATTTCTTAGCATGGCTAAGAGCTCAAGGCGCACAAACCTTAATTCAAGATTATCGTTACCAAGCAGAACAATCACGTGATGAAGCCTTACAAAAAGCCTTAGTCTTGCTCAAAAACGGTGTTTCAGCAGAAGAAGCCCTTAATAGACTAGCTCATAACTTAACCAATAAATTAACCCATACACCCAGCACCCAAATTAGAGCTGCCGCCGAAAACGAACGCCATGATTTACTGGCCGCAGCTAGCGAAATTTTTAAACTACATCAATCTTAATGAAACATTCCATATTACTTAAACTAGAAAGTCTCTGCGAACGCTATGACGAAATCGCAGCCTTATTGTCTGAACCCGAAGTACAAGGCAACCAAAACAGATTTCGATCTCTCAGCCAAGAATATGCGCAAATCGCTCCTCTAGTCGATTGCTACAAACGCTACGAACTTGCACAAGAAGACCTAGTCTCTGCTAAAGAAATGGCCAGCGATAATGATCCTGAGCTTCGAGAAATGGCCAAAGAAGAAGTCTTAGCAGCCCAAGCACAAATAGAAGCACTAGAACTTGAATTACAAGTCTTATTACTACCCAAAGACCCTAATGATAATCGCAATATTTTCTTAGAAGTCCGTGCCGGTACCGGTGGCGATGAAGCGGCTATATTTTCTGGTGATTTATCACGCATGTATCAACGTTATGCTGAACGTAAAGGTTGGCAAACTGAAATCATCAGCGAAAATCAAGGCGACCACGGCGGCTATAAAGAAGTAATTTTACGCATCACCGGTCGCGATGTGTATTCGCAATTAAAATTTGAATCGGGTGCACACCGCGTTCAACGTGTCCCAGAAACTGAATCACAAGGGCGCATACATACCTCTGCCTGCACCGTTGCGATCATGCCCGAAGTTGAAGAAGTCGACGCCATCGACATCAACCCTGCCGACCTTAAAGTAGACACCTTCCGCGCATCGGGTGCCGGTGGTCAGCACATTAACAAGACCGAATCGGCCATACGTATCACCCACATGCCCACCGGCACAGTCGTAGAATGTCAGGATGAACGCTCGCAACATAAAAACCGTGCTCGCGCCATGTCCTTACTGGCCTCTCGGTTATTATCAGCCGAACAAGAAAAACAACATGCGGAACAGTCTGCAACTAGAAAGCTACAAGTCGGTAGCGGTGATCGCTCTGAACGCATACGCACCTACAACTTTCCACAGGGTCGCTTAACCGACCATCGCATAAACCTAACGCTCTACAAACTCGATGACATCATGCAAGGCGGCTTAGAACAAGTCATACAACCCTTGATTAGCGAACATCAAGCAGAATTACTCACCCAATTGGGCGAAGATTAAACGCATGCAAGTGAAAACTGCACTCCAGACAGCAACAGAACTTCTATCAGAATCTGATTCTGCTGCGCTGGATGCGGAAGTGTTATTGTGCCTAGTTTTACAAAAACAGCGCTCTTATTTACGCGCTTGGCCAAACTTAGAGCTGCCTGCTGATTTAGCCTTACAATTTAGGACACTGATTGAACAGCGACAACAAGGCACACCTATCGCTTATCTCACTGGCAATCGTGAATTTTGGTCGCGGGATTTCAAAGTCACACCCGATGTACTCATCCCTAGAGCCGATACCGAATTGCTCATCGAACTGTGTTTAACATTAATCCCAAGCGACAAACCCTGCAAGATTATTGACCTAGGCACTGGCTCAGGAATCATCGCCATCACCCTAGCAGCTGAGCGCCCATTAGCTCAACTAACTGGCATAGACATCAGCTTAGCGGCATTGTCTGTTGCTAAACTCAATGCCATAAATCATTCGATTCCTAATGTGCAATTCCATCAAAGCGATTGGTTTACTAGCGTTCCTGACGACACTTACCAAATCATTGTTAGCAATCCACCTTACATTGCTGAAGACGACGAGCATTTAAAACGAGGTGATTTACGCTTTGAACCACGATCAGCACTTAGCGCAGCAGAATCGGGTCTAAGCGATATTAGAATAATTACTAAAACTGCCTATTCTCGCCTTGACGACGGTGGTTATTTATTAGTAGAGCACGGTTACGATCAGCAACAACAAGTACAAAAACTATTTAATGAATGTCATTATCAACAGGTCCAAACCATCAACGACCTAGCCGGTTTAGCTAGAGTGACTTATGGACAACGACTTAACACACCCAACCAAATATGATGCCCACAGAAATTCAAATTCCTAGAAAACTTGCCAACCAATTATTGCATCTGGCTCAACTATCACCCAAACATGAAATCTGTGGATTGATAGGCATTCAAAACGATTCAAGCTTGCATTGTTATCCGATTAATAATGTTGCAGATCACCCTGAGCAACAATTTTTGCTTGATGCCAGTCAACAAATCGCAGCTATGTCGAAAATGCGAGAATCAAACCAAGAGCTCTTCGCCATCTATCATTCGCACCCAACAGCACCCGCTCTTCCCTCTAGTGCAGACTTAGCTGGATCGAATTATCCAGAAGCTTTGAATTTGATTATTTCTCTAAATACCAAAGGCATACTTGAAATGCGTGGTTTTATAATAAATCAGGAATCTGCACAAGAAATACCATTGATATTAAGCGCGTAGCTGTTGTTATAAATCACGCAGAGCGTCACTGCCGAACTGGACTTACAATCTCAACCCAAACAATAAACGTCAAGATCGGGATTACAAGCCCCATCCTGTGAGGATTCACCTAAGTGAATAAACTATCATTAAACAGCGAAATTTTGGGCAACAACAAATTGCCGCCCAAAATACTCTACCTAGTTATTGCGTAGGATTTTGTACCCACCATTGCTTAAAAGTTGGCGCCGTTGTTGAACCAATCACTTTTAAGTAAGCGGATAAATTACTGATGTCATTGGGGCACAGATAATTTTTAAACGCTGGCATACCACCTTCTGCGCCAGAAGTAACAGCCTCTTGAACATCTCCGCTTTCAGCTCCAGAAATATTAGGACCCATACCACCCTTACCTTTATCACCATGACAACTATAGCAATTTAAGCGCATATAGGCACGCCGCCCCTCTCCTGCAGCTGTTAAAAAGGGTGCAGAGGGACAGTTAAGTGAGCTTGTATCAATGGGAGCAGCTGCAATAGTTATGTTGACTGTAGCTTGAGCCTTTCCACTCGTCGCACCAGTAGCAGTTACTGTATAACTTTTAGCTACTTGAGCCAGCGTTGGCGTTCCGCTAACAACCCCTTTACTATCAATTGTTAAACCCGTGGGGAGTGCAGGTGATACAGAAAAAATTACAGTACCAACGAATCCAGTACTTGAATAAGGCTGACTTGAAGCAATGGTCTTATTTACTGTTCCCGTCAGTGTTTGTAAAGTCGGAATGATAAGTGTAGTCACTGCTGTATTTTTTGTAGACAAAGTTGAAGTTTCAGCTTCAACTCGCCCTTGAGCGGCACCTATTATGCTAAATAATAACAAACTGTGTATTAATGCGACTCTCAGTATATTGCTAGCAAAAGTTTTCATGATATTTACCTCGTGTTCCTAGAAGATTCGGCTGAGCCGAGACTTGGCTGGGTTATTGATAAATTCGAGTCAGGTTTAATGACAGGAATATGGTAGGCCGATAAAATTTTCTCAATTCTTTTTCGATTGCGCCCGATACTCTTTTCTAATCTTTCAGCAAACTCCACTTCATCCTTTCTCACCCCCATTGATATATCATACTCAAAAGGCATGATAGTCATTTCTGGATCAGCGGGAGCCAGCCTAACGGTTAAGTTCATAGCATATTTCTTAGCAAAAAAACCGCCTATTGGCCCCCATACAATGGCCGCATCGATTTTACCCTCAGCCACAGCAGAAATAATAAGACCTTGTGGATCTTTTACTGAACTATCACCCCACATTGAAAAACCGACAATATTCTTAGCTAAACCATGCCGACCCAAGATCACTGCTGGAGGCGAATTAGCTCCGTCATTGCCTATCGAATGAATACCGATTTTTAAATGTTGTAACGCCGCATCATCATAAGATGTGATATGAAGATTTTCGTTTCGACGAGTCACTATGACATAACTAGAACGATAATAAGGCTGTGTCGTTAGCACTCGGTCAAAACGGCTAGGCACCCCAATAACAACATCACATCGATAAGCCCCCAAGGTTTGTCGAAAGAAATTTTGACGTTGCTTCAGCCATGTATAGCTAAGAGTCGCTTTCATATCTTTTGCCAAGAGCTTGGCAATTTGATTTTCAAAACCCTGTTGTTTTTGGTTAGAAAAAGGCAAATTATCAGGGTCAGCGCAAACCCGAAGATTTTCGCCTGCCATTGCTGGCGTATATTCCAGCAATGTCAGACAAAGAACCAAAGCAATGCTTTGGTATCGAAACATGAGGGGTCTTTTATTCTGAAAAAACATGAACAAGGCTCGCACTAAGGTGCAAGCTTATAAATATGCACTCTACCACCACCATTGGTAGCCGTTGTTGTTTCAGAACCAGTTCGACCCGGACAAGGTTTGCCAGTCGCTGTAAAGCCTCCTGCCAACCAGCCCACTCCAGAAAACACAGCAACACGCTGTTTACCATCCGAACCAGTAAAGCTGATAGGACTTCCAACCGTGCTACATTCTAAAGCGGTAGTAAATACCAACGCTCCAGTATCAGCATTTCGCGCTTTAAAGGTATTATCCAAGGTTCCATAAAAAATTAAATTTCCTGCGGTAGCTAATACACCGCCGTATACAGGAGCGGGTTCAGGTATTGCCCATTTTCTGCTTCCAGTAGCCACATCCCAAGCAACCATTTCACCCATAAATTGTCCGGCTGGACCCAGTTTTACCGCCATATCCATACCCATGTAGGGCGCACCTGCGACGTATTCAGCTTTAAGACCTTCATAATCCATACATAAATTAAAGGTAGGCAAGAAAAATGTATGCGTCTTAGCTGAGTAAGCCGAAGGCTCCCAGCCTTTCATACCCATCGCAGAAGGGCAAATATTTTGAGTAACCGTCCCCTGATGAGTTGCTTTAACAGGGTTGCCATTTGAATCAAGGTTAAGTACTGGCAATCCAGTGACTAAATCAATATGATCTGCCCAGTTAATAGCCGCAGGCACTGCTCCAAAACTGGGCGCAGATAAAACTTCACCAGTCAACCTATCAAAAGTATAAGCAAAGCCATTTTTATCAAAGTGGACTAAAACCTGACTATGAGCGCCACTGGCTGTTGTTATTGGACTAGCAAGATCAATCGGCGTGCTTTCGCTGACCGAATCATAATCCCATTGATCGTGAGGAGTGACTTGATAAATCCAACGCGCCTCACCTGTTGAAGCTTTTCTGGCAAAAACTGAAGCTCCCCATTTATTATCTCCAGGGCGCTGATCAGCATTCCAAACACCCGGTTGGCTAGTGCCGTAAAACAATAAGTCATTAGTAGCATCATAAGTGATATAACCCCACACGGAACTTCCACCTTGCTGCCATTTATTGGTTTCCCAGCTACTAATACCTTGGTCACCTGCTTTATCTTTGGCATAAAAAGACTGATAAGTATTAGGATTGATCATTACATCTTTATCAGAGCCTGTAGTGTAGGCTGTCCAGACTAACGCACCCGTTGCAAGATCAAGCGCTTTAACCCAACCACGCACACCCATTTCTCCACTAGAACTACCTACAATGACTAGTGAACTGCCAGGCTTTGCTTGATTAGGCACAATCAATGTTGCCCCATTAGTCGTTACACCAGTATGAGGATCAGCTAATGTGGTTCGCCATACTTGTTTACCAGTCAGCGCATTTACGGCTACGGTGGTATCATCAAGCGTGTTATAGACCACTAAACCATTAGCGTAAGCAGGCCCTCTATTAACCGTATCACAACAATTAACCCCAAAAGCATATCGATTGACTGTCGGTGTATACGCCCATTTAGTTTTGCCCGTACTAAGATCATAGGCGGTGAGTACGTTTGGAAAGGGGGTGACAACATAAAGAGTAGAGCCAACGACCAATGGCGTCCCCATATGACTGCCATTGACACCCGTTTGAAGAGCAAATTCCTGAATTAATTTTGGTTGAGCTAGGGTGCCGATAGTATTGAGATTTATGTCACTGAGTTCACTATAATGAGTGCCTTCCAGATTTCCACCATGACTAGTCCATTCGGCAGTTGTCCCTGTATTACCCGTTGCTAAAGCAGCCCCAGTCCATAACAAAGAAAATCCAAATATTCGTAACAAGCCAGTGCGGATACTGTAAGAGTGCTGAAGATAATTCTTTTTGACTTTCATAAGCTATGGTTCCTCAATAATAAAAGATTGATGAATTAAGTCAGATTTGGCAAGATTCACTAAGTGAACCAAAACTAACTTAGCAATAACAATACACCTTAATTATTTAAATACCATGAAAATATAGATGTTAAATTTAATGCTTGTGATCTTCACCAGAAATTCAAACATCAAAACTATTGCTCGATAGAGACTATCTTTTTAACTCCCCCTATTTCCCAAACACCTGCACTAAACTCGCTATTGCAATTGTGCGGTGTTCTTCGCTGCCGGCAATCGGTTTCATTTCCACACATGGTCTTCCAATTATCGTTTGCGTTAATCTAAGTAGCAATATAGCTTCATCTACTGAAATCTGAAGAAAGGTGTTGGTTTCAATGTCATTAAGTTAAGGACTGGGGGAAAGCAAATAATCTGTAGGGGCGAATTTGTTGCCCAGTAACTCAGTCATCAAGGATACTGGGCGAATGTGTCGCCCCTACAAATCCTTAACTTAATGACATTGGTGTTGGTTTGGTTTTTTAAGGCCGTTTCTACATAAGGTTCTAGGACATCTACATAATGATAAAACTCAGATGTCAGTGCATTTTGTTGAGCAAGACAATGTTCATAGTAGCGCATGAATACTAGAATTTCACTTCAGCGTTGTATAGGCGTTTCTAAGTCTCTGGAACTTAACGTTCTGGGAAACATAATTTTTAAGCTTCTGCAAAAATACTTAACACCGAAGACATTGATGCCGTATACTTACTCACGTTTCATATCTATACAGCTCTTCCTCGTTCTAAATGAAAATTGATATAAGTCAAATAAAACTCCCCGCCATGCCGATGGTGGCGCAAAAAATATTATCCCTCAATATGAACAACGATAGAGATCAGGACGCCCTGGTTCCTGTTATCTGTCAATGCCCTGTTACATCAGCCCGCATTATTTCAATGGCCAGTTCGGTAGCTTTAAGCTCAGGATTTGCCATCAGTTCTGTTAAAGAAGCCGTTCAACGCATAGGTTTAACCACTGCTTATAATTCTGCACTTGCCAGTGCTTTATTTACTCTAAAATCTCAAGCTGGCAATCATGAATTTGATTATAACGCTATATGGAAACATAGCACCGAAGTCAGGCAAGTCATGCAAGCCTTTGCAAAGCTTATGCGTTCGTTTGAAAGACCTTTGCCACAAGATATTGCTTTAGTAGCGCTATTACACGACATTGGTTTTCTTGCCTACAAAGCAATTAATGCAGAGCTTGCCGATACTTTAATAGTCCGCATTAACAAAGGCGAGGACAGCGATGCCGTTGCACAAGAACTGTTTGGATTCACTCATGATAAATTAGGTGCAGCACTACTGTCTTCGTGGGGCATACCTGCAAAAATAGTCACTGCAGTAAAATGGCATCATCATAAAAACTTCAATGTCCCACACCCAGAAGCCAACGGTTTAAGTAATCTCCTTCTTATAGCAGACGCTAGCCTGATGCATTCGGCTCATTCCTATGATCCTCACTCTGTGACATTGACCCTAAATAATGCCGCATCGCTGTTGCATATTAATGAAGAAGCCCTAGAACTGGAAACAAATCGCCTTAAAGAAGAAGGTATTACCATCTCTCTATAAGCAAAGGTACTATACAAGCTTATATTGTTCCTTGTGCAATGGCACTGCCCAAAGCCTTGCTTTTGTAGGGCGTATTGCATACGCCCATTTATCTTAGTCCAATGCTATAAATCTTATTTTACTGATGTTACGCAGTCGCTATTCAGCAGTTTAAAAAACACACATAAAGCCACGTTACTGCGTAACATCAGTTATTTTATAGGGCGTATGCAATACGCCCCTTCGGCTGACCACAATATTTTCATTGCTGCGTGAGGATATTTTAGGGGCGACTTTACACTCCGTTTTAACAAACAGATTTACGAGGCGAATGAATTCGCCCCTACAAATTTGAAACTTAGAAAGCTCCAACTACTAAATAACTATCCAATAAAATTGCCCAATATGTTTATAATGACGGACTGTTTATCAGTCAACAGCTAATCAAATCTTATAAGAAAATCTTAGCTACTGACCAAATCACATTGTCCATATAACTTTTAAGGGTCATCACATGCAAGGCCAACGCTTAATACAAAGCCTAATTATGGCTTCTATTCTGACACCGAATATCGCATGGTCATTTACTATGGCTGATATGGAAGTCAATTCGGCGCTTAATCAAAAACTGGATACCGATATCCCCTTACGAATGGCAGCCAATGAAAAACCTCGTGATATTAGTGTGCGCTTGGCGGCACCTTCAATCTTTGATCAACATAAAATAAATCGAGTTTCGTTGCTGGATAAAATTCAATTTAAGCGTATTGGCACGGCGATACAAATTACCTCAAACAGCCCTATTAACGTACCAACGTTAGAATTTATACTCGAAATAAATAGCCGAAAAGGTATTTCCTATCAGCACTACATCATCAGTCTTAATAAAAACCCAGCAGTTAATAAAGCCGTTTCTCACCCAATTCAAGTCAGCAAAACCAATCCTGTTGCCATAGAAGCTAATAAAACAAGCGCACCCGTTGCTACTAATACCAACCCTAAGCCTGTCGCTATTCCTATGGCTACAATAGCGGAGCGATTAAATAACGACAACACCTTTGGTCCACTACAAAAAACTGATTCTTTAGCAAAAATTGCCAAGCATATCGCCAAAATACGCAACATAAAAACTAAAATCGTGCAAACGGCTTTGCGCAAAAATAATCCGAATGCTTTTTATAAAGGCGCTCATGGCGCCTTAATACCAGGGGAATTTTTAGTTATCCCTGACTTCAATACAGCTAAGCCATTAGAAACTTCTCCTGTAACGGCAACGGCAACACCAGCATCAACACCTGCGGTCGCTATTGCTAAAGCGGACCCTATCAATAATGCAACTGCAGCCATAGTCTCCCCAGCTAAAGATATTGTTGTACAACAGTTATTAACTAGGGTTGATCGACTTGAACAGCATGTCGAGCAAATGCAAAAAGAAATAAATGCCTTACAAGCCAAATTGCCTGCTATTAACACCACGCCTGTAGTAGCCCAACCTGCTGTAAATCCGCCTGCATCTGCTGAAGCCACTCAACCCGTAACCCCACCTGCAGCTGTTGAAACTGAGACACCTGCAAATCCTCCAGCGCCAGTTGAGACGCCATCCACAACTGATTCGCCCGCAACTACCAAAGAGGAAGCTAATCCCGTCGCTAATAGTGAATCAGAAACAGAAACTAACAAAGACAACGAATCCGAAAATCCCTTACTAGATCTTAATAATCCTTGGTTACTTGGTTCTCTAGCAACGGTTCTTTTAGGTTTATTAGCATGGTTAACAATACGTGTAGCTAAAGCTAAGCGCGCTAAAAAAGCAGAAACACCTACTGATACAAAGGCAAAAAAGAAGCCTAAGCCAAAAAAGACTCCGGAAACTAAAAAGATGCCTGAGCTAACAGAGGAGTTTGATGAGCTAGACACCGACTTACTGACCCCAGAAAAAGATCGAGCCCCCGCATCTATAAGCAATATACCTATGGATGACAGCATGAATATGGACGATTTAACAGAAGATGACTTTGAGTTTGACTTTTTAAAATCTCAAGCCAATACCAGCAAAGCCAAAAAACTAAAGCGTCCTTCGACACGCTATCCTGAGGACGGCGCGGATAATCAGGATAATTAATTTAAATCTTTACTGATTTTATCCGCACAAGTACTAATCCTTACCGCCTTCAGTTTCTGGGTGCAAAAAAACCTACAATCGGTTTATTTGCACCCAGCACTCTCAGCCACACATCAAAATCACCACCATAAACATAGTATTTCCGAGCTCAATCAATACGATACTAAGCTATGCAGTAGTTGGCACAATTATCGCTTAAAGCTAGTTACATCTAATAAAATTATCGGATTTAATATGAACCAATCTGAACTAATACCCAAAACCGGCCTAACTGGCTTAAAAGAAAATTGGCGCAGTGATTTACTATCAGGCTTTCTAGTTTTTTTAATCGCTTTACCGTTATGCTTAGGCATATCAATGGCTTCTGGTTTTCCGCCATCAGCCGGCATCATTACTGCCATTATTGGCGGCATCTTGGTTTCACGGATCAGTGGTTCATTTGTGACTATCAATGGCCCTGCCGCTGGTTTGATTGTGGTGGTATTAGGCGCAGTGCAAGAACTGGGGGACGGTGATGCGATGAGCGGCTATCGCTATGCTTTGGCCGCCATTGTTGTGGCTAGTGCTATACAAATTCTGATGGGATTAATTAAAGCAGGTCGACTGAGTTCATTTTTTCCCATCTCAGTAATTCATGGCATGTTAGCGGCCATTGGTATCATAATCATGGCCAAACAAGTTCATGTGATGCTGGGTAATGCCCCTGAAAAAGGCAGTAGCTTATTTTCAACTATTGCTCAAATACCACACAGTTTGATGAATATGAATCATGAAATTGCCATTATTGGCTTTACGGGTCTCATCATCCTGATTATTTGGTCTAAACTAAAAAGCCCACTGCTAAAAATGATACCTGCGCCGTTGATCGTAGTTTTATCGGGCATAGCCTTAGCACGATATTTTGATCTTGAACATGAGCACATGTATTTATTTCTGCCTGACGCCAGCTTTTTACAGCATCATGAAGAAACCGTAGGACCTAAGTTTTTAGTGACCATTCCTGATAACTTTATGGCAAGCTTTAGTTTTCCTGATTTTTCTAAGTTCGGCACGCCCGAGTTTTGGGAAGCCGTCATTAGTATTAGTTTAGTGGGCAGTTTAGAAAGCTTACTTAGCGCCATGGCCGTAGACAAATTAGATCCTTACAAACGTCATTCTAATCTGGATCGTGATTTAACAGCAGTGGGCATCGGCAATTTAGCGGCAGGCTTAGTTGGCGGCTTACCCATGATTGCTGAAATTGTCCGTAGCTCAGCTAACGTCACTAATGGTGCAAAAACAGCTTGGGCTAACTTTTTCCACGGCTGTTTCTTACTGCTATTCGTCGTGCTATTTCCACACTTAATTCATAGCATACCTTTAGCTGCCTTAGCTTCATTACTGGTATTTACTGGCTTTCGTTTAGCGTCTCCCAAAGAATTCGCTAAAGTAATGGGAGTGGGTAAAGAACAATTATTTATGTTTCTAGTCACTATTATTGGTGTATTAGCTACTGACTTATTAATAGGGGTTGCAATCGGTATAGTTACTAAATTTATCATCCACTTAATTCGTGGCGTTAAATTCAACAATCTCTTTAAGATTCGCTACAGTATCGAAGAAAAAACCATTAACACTATAGAAGTAACTATTGAAGGTGCGGCTATATTCTCTAACTTTATAGCTTTAAAAACTGAACTAGCTAAAGTGGTAGACCGACAAACCATCGTATTCCAATTAAATGATGCTTATTTATTGGATCATACAGTGATGGAATTCTTTCATGATTTTCAACATAACTATGAAGCAAAAGGAGGACACTGTAAGTTTCTCGGTATCGAATATCACGAACCCTACTCTGATCATCCTTTAGCAGCTAGAAAACTTAAAGCCAGCTAAAAAAAACATCTTAGGGACAGGACGCGACTTGTTACTAAGGTTTAATAAGTCAAGACAAAGGCCGAGTTAATTCAATCACTCGGCCTTTTTTGTTTAAGCTAATCTTACATTTTGCATTGGCTATTTTAAGAACACTTGTTATGACAACCCGAAAAAAAATACTTAATTAACCACACCTGTCCACTCAACTATTGATATTAGCTCGATCAGAACCTATTTACGGTATTTATGAATTGCGGCAAAAGCTTAAACGACTACTCTAAACAATGTAAATATTGATAGTTAATTTTTGTATCACTTAATCTTAACGTACAATTGGTGCTTTTAAACCACCAGACAACAGTGATTAAGGAACATAAAAATCATGGGAATACTCAGCCTATTGCTCTGGACACCAGCGACTGGCGTCTTACTGCTTGCTTTAACGCCCAGCCAGCATATTCAAATAATCCGCTACATCGCTCAACTTTTTTCCGCCATCGCTTTTTTATTAGTTTGCTGGCTGTTGCACCTTTATGACACACACGATGCCCAGTTACAGTTTAATGAATACTTCCCCCTGAATCCTAGACTGGGTAGTGCTTATGCGCTGGGCATAGACGGGCTTTCATTACCTATGTTGGTGCTGGCGACCTTACTCACTTCGATAGCTTTACTAGCCTCCCTCACTATATCGAGCAGCGTCAAAGCTTATCACATCAGCTTACTTCTGCTCGAATTCGGCATGTTGGGTGTATTTCTAGCTCAAGATTGGGCGCTATTTTATATCTTCTGGGAAATAACCCTGATTCCGCTGTTTTTTTTAATTGGCCGTTGGGGCGGCAAACGACGACACACTGCCAGTCTTAATTTCGTGCTGTATACCATGGGCGGTTCAATTTTTATGCTAATGAGCTTGCTGGCAATCAGTCAGTATGATCTTGAGCATGGAGGTTCATTAATGTCATCAATGCATCAGGCGGCGCAAGACATGCCTCGGTTTGAACAAGTCTTGGTGCTACTCGGTTTTGTAATCGGTTTTGGCGTCAAGATGCCGATTTTCCCACTACATGGTTGGCTACCTTTGGCTCATGTTGAAGCACCCAGTCCAATCAGTATTTTGCTGTCGGGTATCTTGCTTAAAATGGGCGCTTACGGTTTGATTCGTGCAGTAGTCATGCTACCCGAGGCAGCAAAACTGTTACAACCCTATTTAATTTTTATAGGATTATTCGGCATGTTTTATGGCGGCCTATTGGCTTGGCGACAAAGCGATCTTAAAGCTATGATCGCCTACTCTTCAGTCAGCCATATGGGCATTGTATTACTAGGCATTGCAACATTAAACGAGACAGGCCTTACCGGCGCAGTAATGCAAATGTCCGCTCACGGCTTAATTGCCGGAGCATTATTTTTGCTCGTTGGCTTGTTATATGAGCGCACCCATACTCGCAACATTCAGGATTACAGTTCATTAATTAAAGTAATGCCTCGCTTTGCAGTATTCATGACCTTAACACTGTTAGCCGCGACCGGCTTGCCTGGGTCGGTGGGGTTTATTGCCGAATTGCATACCTTGATCGGCGGATTTAGTGCCATGTCCAACCTTGGTTGGAGCTTAGGTTTAATGATCTTTTTCAGCGTTAGTATCTTAATCGGTGCCGCTTATGCTATCCGAACCATCAGCTTATTATTTACTGGACCGACTAAACTTTCGATGCAGGGACTTGAAGATTTGAGATCATCAGAGTTATTAGCGACTGGCATACTGGTGTCTAGTATAGTTTTGCTAGGCTTGTTTCCCACGCCGTTACTGGAACTGTCTAGCTCAACCATTAATCAGATGAGCACAGTGATTAACCAAAGAATTTTTCAGGAATAGCGATGTACGAGTCTTCTTTAAATTTACGCGAACAGATAATTTCTGCGCTGTATCATCTCGATCATGTGCTACCAGGGCAAGCCCCAATACTTGACTTCGTACATCATAATACTTTGCATGGTTTCCAGCACCTCCCCTTTGACCAAGCTTTAGCTGAGTTCGAAGCCTTAACTGGCATTTGTTGTTATCTTCCCGAACATCAAAACAGAGCGTTTTATCAGCAGGGGCGCATTAATGATCGCGACTTAGTTGCCGCATTTGCAAGACATCCGAATTTGCAGGCAGAGCAAATCGTTTGCAGACTTAAAAATAGAACTATCACCCGACAGGATATTTACCGTATCGCGCTGTTATTTGATTTACAGGCGACCAATATCAACCAGTTGAACTGGCAAATAGAAGAAATGGCTGCATTAGAGATAGTTCAGGCCGATATACCAGACCCTGTAAAACAACATTTGCTTGCGACCGACCCTAAGGTTATACGTCAATTATGGCAACTCATTTTAACCAAGCTGGTTTTGGAGCAAGCGGCTTTACACCCAGAAAATATGATGGATTTATCCGTAGAACAAGCCGAAAACTGGTTATCTAAAAGTCAAGCAACTAAGCATATTAGTCCATCTTTAACGCCTGCTCCTGACAAAGTGTCGACCACAATAATCCGCCAGCAAATGCATGAAAAAGCAGGGGCTTTACTTGATGGATTACTGAGGAAAATTGGCGAAGAAATTAGTTTACGAGGTTTTATTCTAGCCTTAACAGGCACTGATATTCTTGAAGCCATCAGACCTCAATTGGCACGCTTTTGTGCATCAGGACTCGATGAAGGCGTTGCCGCATGGCAATTGCCAGAGCGTGGTCATTTAGGTCTTTATAGCGCTTGGCGAATGACCGTTGTCTATGATGCCAATCCTTTTTTACATGAATTAAAGGACTGGCAACAGATTGTCGAAGAATTACCCGAAGATGCCATTGATACCATTATTCTTCAACTTGAACACCTAGAAATACCCCATGCACAATGGGATGGTTATCTTCGCCGACTAGCGTTAGAAATACCCGGCTGGTCAGGTTTGATCAACTGGAGACAGCATCACCCGCGTTATCAAACCAGTAATGATGCCAAACCTACCTTAGCTGATTATTTAGCGATCCGCCTGACTCTAGATCGCTTATGGCTGAATCAAATATGTCGCGACACATGGAAAATCGAAGCCAAGCTTAGTTCAATCAACGGCTATTTTCGAAAAAATCTATCGGAACTTATGGTGCGCAACAGCCTATATCAAGACGGCTTACCCGAATATTTAGCACACCGAGCAGAATCATTAATTTTACACGCAGGCTCAGAACGGTACGATCGTATTGATTGGCAACAACTTGCCGACCTTATTTGGACATGGCAGAACAGCCCATTAGCCAATAAACAGCAGGCACACCAAGCACATAATAGTGGCTGGCGTTTATTCCGTTTATGCCAGCACCTAGGTATTAACGCCACGGAGTTACAAGCATTAGAAGCAGAAGATTTACAAGCCATGCTAGTTGTATTGAATGAGTTCCCATTGACTGAACGAGGTAAAGTTTGGCTAACAGCTTACGAACACCATTACCGTGAAGATTTTTTTCAAGCCTTGCATGCTAATCATCAACGAGGTCGTTGGGCGAAGCGTGAACTTCGCCCGCAAGCGCAAATCATTTTTTGCATGGATGATCGGGAAGAAGGTTTTCGGCGTCATCTTGAAGAACTCAACCCCGCCATTGAAACCCTTGGCGCGGCTGGTTTTTTTGGAGTTGCCATGAACTATAAAGGTCTAGACGATAGCAAATTAACTCCCTTATGTCCGGTGGTAGTCACACCTGTGCATGAAATTCAGGAAGTCGCTCAAGTCGGCAATGAATCAATATTACACAAACACAAACGTGGTCGTATCTTGAAGCTATGGATTGCTAAGCAAGCACATCAAAAACTGCGCAGTAATCTACTATTATCGCATCCAATTATTAATACCTTTGCACCCGTTACTCTGGTCAGCTTATTAACCAGGTCTTTGTTTCCGAGTGCACATCAACGCCTAATTTCTAAGCTAGCCCAGCAAATCTCTCCAGAAGTTAAAACACAACTACTGTTTACCTCTAAAGATGAGACCATTGCGACACTTGAGCACCCAAAGCTAGGTTTTACTGATTTAGAGCAGGCCAATCGAGTTGCAGGATTTTTACGTAATACAGGCCTTACCTACCAATTTTCTGAGTTGGTGATTCTTATGGGACACGGCTCAGTAAGTCAGAATAATCCGCATTTAGCCGCCTATGATTGCGGCGCATGTAGCGGTCGTCATGGCGGCCCTAATGCTAGAATTTTTGCAGCAATGGCTAATCGACCTAAAGTACGCCAACTACTTGAAGAGCTAGGCATTACTATCCCCGCTGACACTTGGTTTATCGGCGCTGAACATAACACCTGCAATGAAGAAATTATCTGCTACGATTTAGACCAACTTCCCAATGAACGCTTGAGCCGATTTAAAAAATTGCAACAGGAATTAAATCATGCTCAAGGAATGTCGGCACAAGAACGCTGCCGTAGACTAGTTTCAGCACCTCGTAAACCCACGCCTAAACGAGCCTTGGCACACATGAAAGAACGAGCTAGCGATTTCTCTCAAGTGCGACCTGAATTAGGCCATGCTACTAATGCCTCGGCGGTTGTCGGTCGTCGCTCACTTACACAAGGCGCTTTTTTCGATCGACGGGTATTTCTTATTTCCTACGATCCTACTCAAGACCCCGATGGCAAAGTGCTAGAAACTATTTTGCTGGCAGTGGGACCTGTGGGTGCAGGTATCAACCTTGAATATTATTTTTCTACCGTCAACAATGAAAGTTTTGGCTGTAGTTCTAAAGTGCCGCATAACGTCACAGGGTTCTTTGGTTTGATGGAAGGAGCCAGTAGCGATTTACGTACCGGACTCCCTCAGCAAATGGTTGAGATCCATGAACCCATGCGCCTCTTGCTTTTAGTCGAAGCTAAAACATCGGTACTAGAACAAATCTATCATCGTCAAGAAAGCATTAGAGAATTAGTTGGGGGTGGATGGCTACAACTGAGTGCTAAAGATCCGGATACCGGAGAAATTTTATTATTCCAAACTAATTCTGGTTTTGTGCTTTGGCAACCTGAACCAAGGGATTTAGCGATGCACGAAAACTCCCCCGCTTGTTATAAAGATCAAACGCTACCCGTCGCACCGGTATTGATTCAACAACCTGAACAATTAGGAGCGATGTAATGGATGCCTTAGTCCTATTAATTCCTTTGTTACCTCTGACCGCCGCATCAATTGTCGGCATCGGACAATTATTTGGCATGATACAGGGAGAACTAGACGAAACTAAAACCAGCCATATGGCTAGCTGGGCTAGCTATCTATCTTGCTTGCTGGCTTTAGTCTTATTAGGCTCAGATCTATTAGACAAAAACACGGGCTCATACACGCTAGGACATTGGTTGAACAGCGATACTCTAGATGTTCAATTAAACTTTATCACTAGCGGCTTTAGTCTCCGCTTGGCAGCATTATTTTCGGTAATTCTTGCTATTGTCATGCGCTTTTCGATTAACTATATGCATCGAGAACGAGGCTATCACCGATTCTTTTTTTTCCTGTGCCTTTTTGCCTTTGCTATACATCTCTTGGTCTTGTCAGGTAACGCTATTGTTACTTTTATAGGCTGGGAAGTTGCGGGACTATGCTCCTACTTTTTGATCGCCTATGTTTATGAGCGACCAGTTGCTGCGAATAATGCGACGCGCGTTTTTGTGACCAATCGTATCGGTGATGCTGGTTTTATCTTAGGCGTAGGTCTCAGTTATGCTTGGCTTGACAGTGTTAATTGGGGCGATATCACTGCTGCGTCTGAACACATAACAATAGCTGAAAGCACTGAGATTGCCTTATGCTTTGCGATTGCCGCATTTGCAAAATCAGCGCAACTGCCCTTTACCCCTTGGCTAGCAAGAGCAATGGAAGGACCTACCCCATCGAGTGCGGTATTTTATGGCGCAGTGATGGTGCATGCAGGTGTCTATTTAATCATTCTACTAAGACCAATTTTTGAACATGCACCCTTAGCAATGACTGTAGTAGCGATAGTTGGACTACTCACAGCTATGTATGGGTTTATAGTTGGATTAACTCAGACCGATGTTAAAAGCTCATTGATTTTTGCGACATCAGGCCAATTGGGGCTCATGTATTTGGAATGTGGCTTAGGTTTCTGGCAGATGGCTAAATGGCATCTTTGCGCTCATGCAGTGGTTCGTGGCTATCAATTTTTGGCTGTGCCCTCGCTGATGCATAATATGCAAAACTTATCTACGGAATCCTCATCTCGTCGCATTCCCGCTTGGCTTTATATGGCCTCATTACAACGCTTCTGGTTAGATCCAATGACTGATTGGGCGCTGATTAAACCGGTACGCTGTCTAGCTCATGATCTAAGCTATTTTGACGACCATATTATTGACTCAGCGATGGGAACGCCTGTTCCTGCAATCCAAGCTATATCATCATTAGCTCAACGAGAAGAACATAAGATAGGTGCCCATTTGGATACTGAAGCCGATCACTTCGCATTAGGCACAGGTTTGGCTGGAAAACTCACACAAGGGTTGGCCACCATCTTACATTGGTTCGAAAGTCACTTTGTTTTACGCGGCATTGGTCAAAATACAATTAATTATGGGCGTGAACTAGGACATATCGCCAATAGCTTTGAACAATACGTCTTAAGACCCCGATATTTGGTATTGTTTGTGTTTATAACATTGCTTGTTGCATTTTGAGGCTCTGATGGATATTACAGTTACACCTTGGTCTGAGTCAGCGGCTTTTCCGTTACTCACGACAATGACCCTAGTTCCCTTAGCAGCGATGTTTGCCATCTTACTTTCACCGTCATCAAAGATTGCCTTGCGTTTTGGCTTTGCTGGAACGCTAGTGACGGTAGGACTTAGTCTTTATCTGTTGGCTATTTTCGATGCAGCCCACTCTGGCATTCATCTGGTTGAACAGCACCATTTTGCAGGCCTTAGTTATCATGTAGGCGTTGATGGAAGCAATATTTTATTTATCCCTCTGACCTCTGTTTTAACTTTATTGGCATTGATTTATACCTTAATAACTAGACATGTCACTGACCGGTTATTTATTGCCTGCCTGCTAGGTTATGAAGCGATATTAATCGGGGCTTTTGTAGCACTCAATGTATTGCAGTTTTGGTTTTGGTGCCTACTAGAATTGATTCCTGTAGCGATACTAACCCTGCATGCAGGAACCGGTCAGAACCGGCGCTGGGTTGTCGGTAAGTTATTTCAATACTGGATTAGTGGTTTGCTAATGACCTTAGCAGGCTTTCTTTTACTAGCTTTCAACTTAATTGATACGGAACATGCCTTAAGTTTTGATTGGCTAACTTTAAAACAAAATAATGCCTACTCACATAATCAAGTTTTTATTTTTGTGCTGTTGTTTTTCGGTTTTGCAATTCGTATGCCCTTATTTCCATTTCATGGTTGGTTACCCGCATTAGCTGAACATGGCACAGCTGCCAGCGCTGCCATCTTTCTAGTAGGTTTAAAACTGGGAATTTATGCAGTAATTCGTTTTATATTGCCAATGATGCCCGGCGTTGCGGAACAATGGTCAGGATTTGCAATAACATTGGGTCTAATTAGTATTTTTTATGGCGCCTTGCTGGCTCTGATGCAAATTAATATTCGCCGATTACTTGCCTTTGCTGTGATAAGTCAAACAGGCATGCTAACGATAGGTATATTTTGTTTTAACGAAAGTAGTTTGGAAGGTAGTTTATTATTGTCTGTGGCATACGGTCTAGCAACAGCCGGCATGTTGTTTAGCGTCGGTTTGATTTACGAGCGCACTCGCACCTCCTATTTGCCGAGGCTTGGTGGATTGATTGATACCAACGGCACCTTGGCATTGCTATTTTTGATTTCAGCACTCAGTACGATGGCCATGCCAGGCACACCAGGCTTTGACGCTGCGCACTTACTAGTTGAAGGGGTTATTGAAGAAGATGGTTGGTTGCTAGCCATCGCTATTCTAATCGGCAATGTTATGTCTGCAGCCTTCTTATTATGGGCTTTTCAAAGAGCTTTTATGGCTAGCCCAACACGCTACAAACAACCTTATAGTTGCACTCATCACCCCATTTGGAATGAACGATTTATTACCGCCACGGTTTGTCTGTTGCTAATCGGTACCGGTTTTTACACATCACCTTGGCTGAATTTTATCGACCAAGATGCCTCTGCAATCAAGGGACAATTCCCAAAAAACGGTGCAAAAACCTCACTCAGTTCCCATGATTATAAGGTAGAAACAATTCGACCTTCCGATGCAGCTTCAAAGGATAATTAACATGAGTAATGCCAGTTTTCCTCTCTTAAGCCTGATTATTTTTGTACCCCTATTAGGTGCAATTATTGTCGCTTTAACTCGCAATATGCCATTGGCAAAAAACATTGCACTGTTATTTGCTACCCTAGAATTGATCGCAACCAGTGTTTTAGTGGGATGCTTTGATTCCGAAAGCCATGGTTTTCAATGGGTCGAAAATTATGATTGGATACCTAGCCTTAATATTCAATATTTAATAGGTATAGACGGCATATCTGTATTATTTTTACCTATGTCTGCATTATTAACATTAATGGCAATCCTCGCTTCATGGCGCTCTGTTCAGCATCTGACTCAAGTACATTTTGCTTTATTACTAGCATTGGAAGGCGTGACTATCGGAGTATTTTTAGCGCTAGATATGGTGCTATTCTTTCTATTCTGGGAATTGACACTACCACCGATCTTCTTCTTAATCAGTTTATGGGGCATAGGTTCAGAGCGACGAAGCGCGGCGATCAAATACACACTATTCATGATGTTTGGCGGTGTACCTTTACTATTTGGAATTATTATACTTTCGGTCAATCATGCTACTGCCACGGGAGGCAGCATTCCCTTTGATTTGGCTTTCAGTCTGCCAGTATTATTAGCAACGCCAATAACCGAACATTTACAAGCATGGGTATTTATTTTGTTAGTGCTGGGCTTTGCGGTTAAAGCGCCGCTAGTGCCATTCCATACCTGGTTGCCAACAGTTGCTATGGAAGGCCCGACGCAATTAACAGCACTGTTGACGGGCTTGAAGCTGGGGGCCTTCGGCATCATCCGTTTTGCAATGCCACTAGCGCCTTCAGCCGCTGCTCAATTCAGCTGGATACTAGGCATAATTGGCGCGATCACCTTGGTTTACAGTGCTCTAATTGCATTGCAGCAAACCAATCTGCGCCGTCTACTGGCTTATGCCAGTATCAGCCATGTGGGCTTAGTTATTGTCGGTATCACAAATTTGAATATACAGGGCTTACAAGGTGCGATATTTCAATTATTAAACTTTACGATGGCTTCTGGCTCTCTGATGTTGGTGGCAGGGTTCATTCAGCACCGCTTGGGCAGTACAGAAACTATTCATCTGGGCGGCATGGCTAAAGTGATGCCACGTCTAACTTGTTTTTATTTTCTGTTTACCTTGGCCAGCATCGGCCTCCCAGGAACCAGTGGCTTTGCTGCCGAATTATTACTAATAATAAGCAGTTTACTTGCACATCCTGGCATCAGTATCGCAGTCCTAATCGGAGCAGTATTAAGTGCAGCTTATATGCTGTCCTTTACCCGCCGCGCCTTCTTTGGCCCTATCTCCCAGACTAGCGTCAAACAGATGTTGGATTTACGCGCTAGAGAACTTACATTACTGTGTCTATCAGCATTGTTAATCTTGGGCTTTGGTTTTTTCCCTAATAGCGTATTAAAAATTAATCAAACAGCGGCCGAGAGCTGGTTAAGCAACATAATCAAGCAACCGGCATTAACCCAGACACAAAGATCTACGAAATATTGATATATTCTCGCTTCCTCACCTATTCTTCTTAGCTCTATGTGAATCATAGGGGATAGCAATTCAATAAAATCGACACAAGATGTGTAGCTTTTAGTTTAACTGCTATCAACTTAAGACGAGACACGATGCAAAATTTAACCGTTCGTCCTGAACCTGTCGAAAGGTGTACGCTTTAGGCCTTCATGGTTATTTGAATTTTGGGATTCTGAGTTTTTGAGTAAACTTTAATTTAATATCCTTGACTATCAAACATAAAAAGGCAAAATCTCTATACGACTTACATTTTAAGGAACGCAATGCACACTGAACTTAGCACTATTGAAATTCTGCCAACTGCGACTCATCAGTATTCCATTATATGGCTACATGGTTTAGGAGCAGATGGCCATGACTTTGAAAACATAGCTGAACAATTACACTTAAAAGCGGCAGCTAACATTCATTTTATTTTTCCTAATGCTCCTATACAAGCAGTCACCATCAATGGTGGCACGAAAATGCGCGCGTGGTATGATATTTTGGAAATGTCTTTAGAGCGCAGAGTTGATATAACAGGCATTTATCAATCAGAATCAGCTATAAAACAGCTAATAGAACTAGAAATCAATAAAGGCATAAGCCCTGAACATATCTTACTGGCTGGTTTTTCTCAAGGTGGGGTCATTGCATTACATACAGGCTTAAGGTTTCCGCATAAATTAGCGGGCATCATTGGGCTTTCAACCTATTTACCCACACTTAAACAATCTAGCTCAGAACATAGCCCAGAAAATGCGAGCATACCGATATTTATGGCTCATGGCATATTAGATTCAATTGTTGAAATAGAAACGGGCAAAGCAGTAGCGACTGAACTTATGAATTTAGGCTACCCTGTTCAATGGCATGATTACTTGATGGAGCATTCTGTTTGTATTGAAGAAATAGCTCATCTATCAACTTTTATAAATGAGTTATTTAAATAAGCATTGTAGGGGCGAATTGCATACGCCCCTCTATCGAACGCTCTATGTTGTTATAGAGCTTATTTTATAAGAGGAACTATAACCGTTAATTTTTGAGACAATAGTTACAAGCGGTACCTATAGTTAAATATAGCTCTCTAAAAAACACCACGTCATAATTTAAGCTTATTTGACTCCTCTCGAATATGGCAAATTCTACTTAATAGACCTTACATTTCTTCTTCATCATAGTTTAAATTTTTTCTGGCAAGGATTATTTTATTGTCCGCTAATATTTTTTATATTGAAAATAGAGTAACCCGAATTCATATAATAAGTGCAACACCCTTTAAAAGGGTTAGATGGTATAGTTTCCGTC
>QVQD01000125.1 GCA_003584875.1 Methylococcales bacterium | reverse complement strand
TTATATGAGAATAATTGTTTTTTTGTTATTAGGTTTCCTTATAAGAGCTGGCTTTGATTATCTTATAGCGAATGATCATCAATCGGCGCATAGCTCATTTGTCAAATCATCAGATTCAAGTATTTTACAATAATGATGTTTGTAGGCTCATTAATTAAAAGCATCATCTAAATTTGTTGTAAACATATCTTCAATTTTAATTTCTAAACTTATACGGTTTAGATCATTTAAGATTTTTTCAAGTAGATTGTTAGCTTCTAAATCATCACTTATGCCTGACATATAATCTGCATTACTTCTTATGGTATGTTGTAGTCCATTTAACCAATCAGAAAAATATTGTAAGCTGTAATCCTTGCTGGCTTCAGATAAAGTAGATGTGTCTTGTGTTTCCGGGAGATGTTCAAATATATTTTGGCTGTTACCATCAAATCGAATTATTTCAATGGCATTAGATGATTTTATATAATTGCCGCCAGTCGCTATAAAATTATTAAATAGCTCTGTAATGGGCGCAACTTGCTTCCATGTCCGTGTCACTTTAGTTCCAGTTTGATTAGATAAGTTTTGTTGTAAATGGGCAATAATATCTTTTATTAAACCAGTACGATATGCAGCAGTTTCTAGATTACTTAGTAGTCTTGTTAAGGTTTCTTGGTTAATATTTAAATATTCTGTGTGTGAAATAGATTGTAATTTTTCTTGTACGGAGTTAAACCAATAACTAAGAAAATCTCGGATGAATAGATTAGGTAAGTCTTCAATAATTGCATTATTAGCAGGCTTAATTATGTCAAGGTTTGCACTTGCAAGAAATGTATCCGTTAGTCCTAATAGTGCAGCAAGTTCAGGATCCATGGCTTGGTCTGCTGCTTCTGAATTATTAGTTAATTGCTGGTTCTTAAGTCTTTCAATAGTATTTTCTGACTTAATAAAAATTTCATAAACATCGGAGTCCTTAACAAATAATAGTGAAATAAAATCTCCTAGACGTTTTTTTTGTAACAACATCCCTCCATTTTTGAGTAGTTGGGTAGCGAACATTAGTTTTTCTTTACGAACACTGGCTATATCACTATTTTTATAATGTTTTCTTAAATAAGGTTCGCGATGTTTAATTAAATGTTCTATAGATAACCGAACTTGTTGTAGTTTCAATTCGGGATTGCACACTTTTTCTAAGTCACTAATCAGACGAGAAATGCCGCCATCATTGATAGACATCGCTGCATCCCATGCTTCAACTGGATTAGAAAAATGTATGTTTACATAGGTGTTACCTAAAAAAGTTTCTTTTAACTGATTAAGAAGTTCAATTTTAGTAGGTTTTATTGCTAATTCTTTAGTACGTCCAGGTACACCCTCTGATTCTATCAAAGTAGCTTGATTTGCTTTTGGATTTCTCAGCCAATAAGTGTTGTTAAAGGGTCTAAAGGTATGCCACTTATGTACCCAATTGTTTTTATGAGTATTGCCGCCAAATGGGTTTAATAAAGAGGCTTGTAGTCTTGAAGTCCAGCGATATCCATAGGCTGATAGATCGGTTCCTGGTGTTAATTCTTTATCAAAATTTGTTAATATTAAAAAAAGTGAGGTCGGTTTTTTTTCTCTATCTTCAGGCTTAACTCCATGCGTTAGCTCAACCCAGTCAGTTATTTGCTTTTCCAAACCTATGACATTTATATTAGTTGGGCCTGAGCATAATAGCATTGCTGCCATATCATGATTATTTGAATATTTGTCAAATAAATACGAGATTTTACCTCGTAAAAAAAGATCTACTTTAATGGCTTGTGAATTTAATAGTTTTGCATCCTTGGGATGAACACTACGTGAACGTGCGCCCGGAAAATCTAATAAATCTGTTGATTTTAAAAAGTCATTAGTTTGTTCTTCAATTTGTATGACTAATTCAGAGATCAAGGCTGCTAGACTAGATCTTGCTATTGAAACTTGTTGCCCATTTTGATTAATGACTTTTACAGAAGAGCTATCATTATTGACTAAAGAATCTAGCGTTGAAACATTTAATATACTAGTCTGACTTTTCAGCCATTGTTTATCTTTAACGTTAAATAATGCTTCAGGTGCACAATAAATACTGGTCGAGTGTCTTAATTGATTAAGTACGCTTAATAAGTTGTCGTATATTTGGTTGTAATTTGGCAATCCTTGCCATAAAAGTACCATTAATTTCTTTCTACCTTGTTCATTGATATTAGGCAATAAATCGGCCGCTCGAGACCAAAAGTCGGTTTTCTTTAAAGCAATAAATCGAGGATTTTCATTGAAATTAGCATTACAAAAATCTTCAAGTTCATAAATATCTTGTAGTTTGGTATTGTTTGCTGATTTTGGATAAGACTCTACATCAGTTAACACATTGTTTATAATATTGATATGCGATTCAATTTTATCTGCAGAATGATTAATATCATTCACATAAGAATTGGCTAATATTTTTACAATATCGAATTCATTGAGCAATTTAACGAGAATGGGATAAGCATCTGGCGTTTTTATGTCCTCAGTCGTAAAACGAGTCACTAAGCCAGTTGATGCTTTATCATTCTCAGGATTAATAGTTTCAATGTAATCAATTACTTGGTCAGCCATTAGCGCATAAAGTCGCCCCGCACCTTTTTTTGCAAGTATAGACGCTAAATAGGACTTACCAGATTGGCTTGCCCCATAAATGCCGACACACATTTTTAAATGTGCAGAGGCCATGATCTTATCGGCTTTGTAAATTGATTTATGTAAAACCTTTTTTAATTTATGATTTTTATAAATCAATGGGTCATTTGATTTATTTACCCAATTAAGTGCTTCGCCAAAAGTTTCACTGGTTTTTGTTGCTAATTTAGCTACATGTTGATTATTTATTTGATTATTCATTTTTTAATTAATTAGTATATTTCAAATAAACCAGTATCTAACCAGTGCCCAAAATCTTCTGTCATGGTTTTAAATTGCAACTCGATATCAGAAAGAGGAATTGAATTACCTTCCATAGAAGTAATTTCTTCAATTTTAAGAATACTTTCTACGCCACCTGAATCTAGGTCATTAATATTGTCAAATTGACGTTGATAAGAAAATTTTATTTCATACGGTAATTGGTTTTTTTGAGACCTATCTATCGCTTCTTGGCTAGAAAAATTAACAAGGTAAAAAGGGGTTGCTTTCCAGCGTTCTAAATTGAGCTGTCTAAAACCAACATAGAGCGGACTTGCAAATTTGATGCTGTCATATAAATCTTTTTGTCGGGCATTCTCTAAATCAATGCCATTAAATAAGATATTTTTATTCATAATATGATGATCTTTACCTTTACCCAGCAAGCCAATATATTTAATGGTTGTAGAGGGATTTGATTCTTTAATGCTGATATGAAAGTTTTGGATATTAACTTCTGAAATTGTACTTAAAACAGCACCTACGACACCCGTGGTTTTTGGGTCTAGAATTTTTCCATTGAGCGTTTCAAAAGGATACCAACTTTCGATATTATAATTGCTCATGGTTATGATACGTGACGGTAGAACTGCAGGGTTTTTAAAAAAACAAGAGTGTATCGCAGGCAAACAAGAGGGTCTGCCTGATAGAACTAAATAATCACAATCATAAAGCTTTATGATTTCACCTAAGTCATTAATGTAAGGTTCAATTGTTGTAGTGATTGTATTTGCTACACTAGACATATCGAGATCAAAAACAAGATTACTTAATTGATGATCTGTTTTTGAATTATTTTTAGGTATTAAGGCGGCTATATATTCAATAACTTCGGGTCTAGGAAAGTTTTTGTCTTTAAAAACATCTTGCCAAGTAATATCAATTATTTTATTTTGTGCTTCCAGTATCGAAATCTTTTCTGATAAATTTAATATGTGGATTCCAATAGGTTTTAATACTTGTAATGCAAATTGCGCTCTTAAATTTTTCTCTGGTTCAGATAGGCCGACAGTATAGAGACCTAGTTTCCTTATAAGCTCTGCTTTTGCTTCTTTTACACCTATAGTTAATAAATATTTTTTTAAACCTGTAATGACATGATTTTCAATGATAGCTTTTAGTATCTCATCGCCAGCAACATTGAAACCTTCTCTAAATTCTTGATTCGGAACGATTAAGCTAGTTACATCGGCTGATTCATTGACATAGGTGGTAATCATTAAGTCAGATGTGCCACCTCCAATGTCTATACTAGCGACTCTTAACGAAGACAAGTTGCTATATTTAGGACGGACTCTGCCAAAAACTTTAAAATAGTATTCCACATCTCCAGCAAATTTTTCTTGAATTTCATTGTATATAAAAACAAGCTGAGTCGTACTCGCTTCATAGAGATTAATTTTTATTTCTGGTTTTTGTCTGTATTCATCTAGTATGTCAGTATAGCTATCCCAATCTAAGGTTTTCCATAAAACATCTATAGCCCAATTAGCCCATCTTTGTAGTATTTTTCTTTCAGAAACTGACATTGCTGGTGGTGCGGTTAAAATAATTCTGCGTAAATGCCTAGCACTATCAGTATTGACACGATTAGCTCTATTAGCGGGAGAATTAATTTGAACTAGTGCATGAGTGATGATTTCACTTAAAAAAAACATCATTAGCGAGCTTCTAGAAAAATTAGCTTCTGATGCAGGCAAATAACTTTGACCTAATAAAAATTCTAAAGATTGGTATCTAGGATCTCCAAGTACATGAGTTGGAATACCTTCTTCATTAATAAATTTGAGATATTCGCCAGTAATAACGGGAGGTTCTTCCCAATTAATATTGTGTGATTCATGGCAATAATGCCAGCTATGTATTGACGGTTTTAAGTCCCATAAGTAACGCTTTGGACAGGTCATTGAGGTCTGACCTTTATTTCGTCTTGAAAATAAAGCTAGTCTTGATGCTTCTGTGCCAATTCTAGCAACTGAAGGCCAATTAAAGCTTGGAGAAAGCCTGCCAGACTTATGAGAGTGACTACTTGTATCACCTAAGTTTGCTTTAGCAAAACACATATAAGAATTGAAAATATTTTTATGTGTTTGTCTTGGATCAGATAAGTCTCTTAATTGAAGAACTGTACTATTACTGAATGACAAGCTTTCTCCTGTTTGTCGTTCAACTAACATGCCAATTGATCTTGAGTTGCCAATATCTAATACTAAATCAACATCTACAGAAAAATAGCGCTCAGGATCACTTAAGCATATATTGGGAACAATATGGGTAGTTGTTAGGCATTCAAGGAAGGAAATATATCTTGCTTGATGTTCATGCAGATAGGAGGGTTCTGAGCTAGATTGTTGGTTATTTCTTTTCTTTTGTTTGAATGAATTATTGAGTTCATGTAACCATTCATTAACCCAGTCTAGCTGTAAAAACCAAAAGTTATGCATAACATCACTAAGCAGATGATATTCGGTAGCATCTTTTAAATCGGCTTCAGTTAAAGCCGGATATCCTTTTGCTGGATTTACCTGAGCTAATTCAAGCTCAGCTTCAATTTTGGTATCAAAGACTATAGTTAATTGATGAGTATTGCCTTGAGCATCTGGCTTATCCAGTAAGGATACTTTTGCTCTTGCCCAATCTGTTGGACCTTTATAATATTTATTGGCTATTGATTCTGCAACATCATTAACGCGTATAAAGGGCAAGGGGACCCATTCATCAATAAAGGCTTCCAGTGCCTTATTAAAGTTAAAAGAGTAGGTGGGTGTAATGTTTGTATTAGGGTGTTCTGTTTTTGGGTCCTTGATAGTTTGGCCAGTTTGTTTATCAATATACCCAGCATTTACAGGATCCTTTTGTAAAAAACTTAATAATGAATAAGTTTTTCCTGCAATATAAGTATCTTCTTTTTCGTACTCATAAAATTCGGTAGGCAGATTTTTCATGCCTTCAGTCTTAAAACGAATATCTAAAAATTGTAAGGTCCCTCCTGGTATTAGAGATACTAATGGACGATATTTAGGAAGTTCGTTGTTGGTGTTTGCCATTTTATGAATTTGACTGGAATCTATTACTAATAAAGTTATTTTTCAAAAGACGTATCACAGGGGCCTTTGTAACATTCAATTTGACAAGAAGCGTGATCAGGTTTTGTTAAATTACATATAATGTTTCCACTTTTGTCGATGGAAATATCTCTTGGATTTCGTTTTTGACACTCTAGTTTAGGGGCATTAATTATAAATTTATCTTTTGATTCAATGTGAACTGAAATAGGGGTTTTACAAATATCGCCATCATTATATTGTAATGAAAACATTCCTTTTCCATCATTATAAAAGTTTAGCTTATATTCAACTTTTTTATCTAATTGTGCCTTACCCGCATTATCCGCTTCGTATAATTCAGTAATCATGCGCCAATCGCCATTGAAAACACTGAGGTCTTTTCGCTCTAATGCCTTTTGATCAAGAACTTTGTTTTCAGTAGGTCTAGATATAGTAAATTCTTTGTTTACGGCTTTTTCTTTACCTATCTGACAAGAATCTAATTTTTCTTGTGTCTGATGTTTTAAGTTTTGAATGTCTAATTTTAGTTGTTTCTCAGCATTAGTATTCAGCGCGGCATTTACAGACATGGGAGAATAGGTTTTGCTTGCAAGATTTATTATCAGCATAAAAATTAGCGCGACTACAGCAAATGATCGCCATAAAAATCTCGGTGGTTGTGTAACAGATTCAGTCTCGGTGATGCTATTAGTTGGTATGATGTTGTACGGAAGATCTAATAGTAATAAGTCATAATCTCGTGGATCTGCACCAGAAGGCACGCAACCCCATTCAGCAATAACTAATGCGGAACCTACTAAAAATAATGAATTTTGTATGTCGGGAGCAATAAAAATATTTTTTAGTGCTTCAACCCCAAATGATTTTTCACCTGCTGTAGTTTCGAGTTCCTTAATAGTCAGTTTAATAGCGGCGCTAAAAACTTTCAGTTGCTCTGAAACCCAAGAGCGCTCCTTGGGCTGTAATTCCTGCATAGTCCTAATTTTACCCGTTGCCTTGGTAAACCAAGTGATTTCATTGCGGGTGTTGTTAACAGCAGCCTCTGAGTAAAATAGACTGATATTTTTTCCATTAGGCGCATGTTGAAGAATTTTTTCAATTTGTCTATGAAAATTAAAAACCGCATTTCCTTGTAGGATTTGGATATCAATTTCATTGCGATTTGTTGTGATCGGGAGAAGTTGCATGGTTATTTATTTTGCAATTTATTATTTCTCATTATATACAAATCGCTGCATTTTAAGCGTGACATTTAAATTAAGATACATGATGCGCATCCTTTTGTGTTTGCTCTATTATTTTGTTGTCACGTTTGTCGATGTCTTTAGTGTTAGATTCATCTATATTCTTTGGTATAGGATCTTGTTCAGTTTGCTTATCTTTAGGCGTGTTTTCAGCATTACAAACTTCAATTAGTGTTTTTTGAAGCTGGGCTTTCTCTTGAATAAGGCTATTAACGATCAGGTTATTGTTACGTTCTGCAGTAAACTTGCTTATAAAAGCATTATTCCAGCTAAATACTAAGCCATTTATTAGTATTAGCGTAAAGACTAAGGGTTTAAATAAGCTTTTCTTTAACCAACTTTCAAATTGATGAATTAAATTCATATATTAGTATTGCACTTATAAGTTGAATGTAAGTATTTTAACTTACTTAGCTGGATAAAATGGGTATATGATCGCCTTTTTTGATAGTTTACCATAGAGTAAATAGAGTTGTTTATTGCTCGCTCCTCATCAGATCAGTAATACAGGACGAATCTATAGTCTTTGCAAGGTTTGAGATATATTTTTCATTATCCTCAAAAACGCTATCATTTGCCTTGAATTGTGGAACATCGGATTACTGGGCGAATCTGTCGCCCCTACAGTATGATTATCGTAGTTTTAGCAAATTAAAATTCAATTGTTAAAGGCGATAGAGTCTT
Organism: Methylococcales bacterium; assembly: GCA_003584875.1. Taxonomy (GTDB): domain Bacteria; phylum Pseudomonadota; class Gammaproteobacteria; order Methylococcales; family Methylomonadaceae; genus Methylobacter_C. The sequence goes on along the minus strand of QVQD01000125.1, from coordinate 23,365 downwards.
TATTTTAGCTTTGTAAAGTGAGTTTTAAAAAAGTTCGAACCTAATTTCTTGGGATTTAATGTCAGCTTGATGATCGAAATCAGCCTCTAAGGTACTATCTAACCCCGAATATTTATCTATCATTTCACGTAGAGCGCGTGATTGTTTTTCTAGGACTAAAGCCGCATCGATAGTTTCACCGGCTAATATATTATTCAATTGGGTAATACTATCAATTTGTTTAATAACATCATTGACCTGATCGATATGAGTGCTTTGTTCAGAGGCTGCAAGGCTAATATCAGCCATGATCTGGGTCAAGCGATTAACATAATTGACGACTTCTTGAATTGTTTTACCTGCATTTTCAACGCGAATATTGCCATTTTCTACATTGATGACAGACTCATTAATTAAAGATTTAATTTCTTTGGCTGCAGTAGTTGAGCGTTGAGCTAAAGAACGTACTTCACTTGCAACCACTGCAAAACCACGACCTTGCTCACCGGCTCTTGCTGCTTCTACGGAGGCATTTAAGGAAAGTATGTTCGTTTGAAAGGCGATATCATCAATCACACTAATAATATTGGCTACTTTTCTTGAGCTGTCATCAATAGCCGCCATGGTATTGACGACCTCATCTACTGATTTTCCGCCTTGGATAGCTATTGTAGATGTCTCTAACACTAATTGATTTGCTAAGTGGGCAGCATCGGCTGTATTTTTAACTTGTGTTAGTAGAGTTTCCATAGCTACGGCGTTTTTCTTTAAGTTGACCGATTGCACTTCAGTACGTTGAGCAAAGTCCATGTTTCCATTGCTAATTTTTAAAGAAGCATCATGAATAACAATAATAGAATCAGCCATGACTTCAATCATTGATTTTAAACTTTGACGCATATTGTCAATTCCGTTGACTGAGTCGGCAAACAAACCTAAATAGTGGTTGTCTATGGGCATACCTAAATTACCCTCACTAATACGGTGTGCCATATTAGAAATATCCATTAAATTTTGCTCAATAGTCCTAAACAAATCATTTAAATGTATAGATAAATCAGAAATAGCGCCAATTTTATGGTTGGTATAAGAGGTAAGGCTACTAAAGTCACCCTTTTGGGCTCTTTCAACAATTTCAAGCCGATTATTTCTTCTGGCTTGATGAACCAATAATAAGTCATCAATGGTGTTAAATACTTTTTTGTAATAACCTTTGAGACTTAATACATCATTAATATTATTTTGATCATCTGGTTCATGTAAGGTAATTTCACTTTCAGTAAAGACCTTAATTCGTTTATTGATGAGATAAATTCTTTCTTTAGTATTTTGTATGGTTGAATTTAAATGCTCTTTTAAAATATTAAAATCACCATTCATAGAAAATTTAGTGACACCCTCAAAATCACCTTCATTGATATTATGCAAGGATTGGTTGATTTCAGAAAAAGAGACTTCAATGATTTCTGCACTTTGATTAAAAAGTCTAAAAGTACTTTTGAATTCATCGAGATAGGGATACTCAACACGGCCAGACAAATCACCTTTTAAAAGCGTTTGTAATGACTCATTCATTTTATTGATTGCATTAAGCCTCAGTTTATTTCTATATAACATAGCAAATGTTATGAAGAAAATATTCAACACAGTCATGCTAAAAACTGTCTGGCGATCATAGTCAAATAGATAGAGTGTTGCGAGGGCTGTACTGCTGATGAAGGCATAAATTGCAGCATAATTATAAATAGCTGAATTAATAAGCTTATCTATCTTATGTCTTTTATAGGGATTAAGTTTATTGAGATTAATTTTTTCGCCGTTATTAAGGCGCTGATATAGCTTTTTTGTTTGCTCTATTGCTTCTGGCGTTGTTTTTCTCCGAAGAGATCGATAACTAATAATGTTGCCTTGATCATCACTGATGGGTTTAACGGTTGCAAGTACCCAATAATAGTCGCCATTGGACGTACGATTTTTAAGCAAGCCTCGCCAGGTATTATTTTCTTTTAACGTTTTCCAAAGATCGTCATAGATTTGTGAGGGCATATCAGGATGCCGGACAATATTATGTTTAGCACCCATGAGTTGTTCTAAGCTATAACCACTGACCTCACAAAATGCTTGATTGGCATAAATAATATTGCCGTCAAGATCACATTCTGAAACTAAAATTTTGTTTTCTAATACCTCTATTTCTATATCAGTGACAGGTTGATTGTTTTTCATAGGGGAGGGGGCTTTTTACATCTTTCTTTAAGTTTATGGACACAAATTTGATAGAAACCCATGTAATTGAGCAAAATCTTCTGCGGCTCGGCTTTTTGGAGCGTAATAGCGGATGGGTTTTCCTGCAGCAAATGATTCTGCTAATGAGATGTCACTGCGTATGCCGGGTAAAATTTTAGACGTGCCAAATTGTTGAGATACCTTGTCTTTAATCGTGCGATGAACACGAATATGATCTGAGACCATCATAGGTAAATAACCCGCTACTTTTAGTTTTTTATTGGCACCTGAAATGATTTTAAACAGTACCCGTGTTAATTGACACACCCCTTCAAAAGATAGGGGGTGTGGCACATAAGGGACTATCAACCAATGTGCTGAAATCAAGGCGTTTAATAATAAAATATCATGGGAAGGTGGGGTATCAATAACGACTACATCAAATTGTTGACTAATGTCTGCTTCAGCCAAGGCGTTGCGCAAAATAGTATTGTCACGAACACCTTCACCATGCTCATATAAAGGATCTGCAGGCGCTAACGCTAAGCGTTCATAAGCTGTTTGTTGTATGGCTGCTGCTAAACTTAACTCAGGATTTTTAAAAATACTGTGAGCGGTGATGGCATCTTTGCTTAGTTTTAGTCCCAAACCAACTGAACAATGAGCCTGAGTATCTAAATCAATTAATAGAACACGCCGCCCCAGTGCTGCTAATTCAGCGGCAATATTGACTGATAAAGTGGTTTTTCCTGTACCGCCTTTACGGTTAGCAATTGCGATAACTTTCAGTTCTCGTGGTTCTGTGAGCGATGTGTCCATATTAATGACTCATGGTTTTGGTTAAAAGCTTTGGGTTATTGATGATGATTTAGCTTGTTGTCGTTGATTTAAATTTATTGCTTAATCTCAATAATTATTTATTGTAGGTCGGGTTAGCGATAGAGACTGTGAAAGTATTCTTTTTATGTCCCCTCTTTAGCAAAGAGGGGTTAGGGGAGATTTGATCTATTAAAAAATAATCATTAAATATTAATGACCTATGACACAAAAATCCCCCTCGACCCCACTTTTACAAATGAGGAAGCCAAAATCATAATGCCTTAACAGTCTCGATAGCGTAAGCCGACGATTAGTTGAGATATGATCTGCAATCAGTTGAGAAACGTCGGGTTACGCTATCGCTAACCCGAACTATACAAACTACAGTCTGGTTCTGTTTGATTCTTATAATATATGCTTTAAAACAACTCAATTTTGATAGTAGATTCATCATTGATACTTGCAGCATGCTTATTTTCTAATTCTAAATACTCATTTAAAACGTCTTGCATTTTATCGGGTAAGGTATGCAGGCTAGGATCTAAATCATCAACTTTTTCTACAAAGGCCTGAAATAGAGCATTTCGTTTATTAACGGCTTGCTCTATCCTTTCTATTCTTTGTCGAACGACATCTTGAAATTGGATTTGGCCTAGCATTTCGGCAATTTCAGCGGCTAGGCTAGCATTATGTTCAGTCACTAAGGTAAACAAAGCTTTATAATCTTGGCTGACTTGATCTGAACTTTGTTCAGTGCCTACTATTTTCACTGTAGAACTTTCCAAGTGCTTTAATAAAGCATGAGTGTCATCACTCAGTTTACGACCGCGCATGATTAAACTCATTGCGGCATCTTCAGTATCGACGACTACACCATTTAATTGGCCAGCTAATACTTCATCTAAGCGCATGTGACTTACCATCATTGATGCTGCTTGTTGATTAGCCGTTTGGATTTCATCATTTGATGGATCTTTTTCGGTATTTAAGTTTTCTGAAGTCATAGTGACTAAGCTCCGGGTAATACCTGTTTAATAATTTTTAGTAAGTCGCTGCCACCAACGGGTTTTACTAGCCAACCGGTTGCCCCTAATTTTTTAGCTTGATCGCGACTACTTTGCTGATTTTCTGTTGTTAATATCAAAATGGGTGTAAAACGAAAATTAGGCAAAGTACGTAATTGTTGTATGAGTTCTAATCCATTCATATTAGGCATATTGATATCAGTAATAATTAAGTCAGGTTTTAAACCTGTCTTCAATTTTTCTAATGCCAATACACCATCAGTGGCTGAATGAACCGTATAACCGGCGATTTCTAAATTATTTTTGACGCTCATTAAAATGGTTGCAGAGTCATCAACTACGAATATGGTTTTTGCCATAATATTTTCCTAATTATTTCTTAAAATAAGCTAATAAATTCTACATTGCCTAGGCAGGTTGCAAAACAGTTTCTAACCAAGCCTTTAAATTTGCATCCTTAGGCCAAACCGCTATAGCTACTTTTGAGGCGAGTAAAACTTGCAGATTAGCGGGATGTAAATGATTGCAACGACTTAAATCAATCTTGGCATTGGGTTTGTTTTGTAGCCAATCTAAAAATGTTTCTGCTTCGTCAACACTGACAACATCAACAAATAAAGCCTGATTTTTTTTATATTCAATGGCCATTAAAGAATTCCTCTGACATTAAGTATCATTAATACCGAACCATCACCCATTAAGGCTGATCCTGAATAAGCACCTAGACCTGCTAAAACACCCGTTAAAGGTTTTTGAATGACATCAATGGTTTCGTGGAAATCATCTACGATCAAACCCATTACCTCATTACCTATTCGTGCGATTAATACAGCCACTTCATTATCACTATTCACTAAAGGCTCAGTTGGTAAACCTAGTAAGCTGTTTAAAGTTTTAAGCGCGACAATTTTTCCTCGGAATACAGTGGTTTTACTTTGTTTAATGCTGATTAATTCGGATACCGGAATGCGAACAATTTCAACGACATGATCCATGGGCAAACCAAATACTTGATTATCCGATTCAATAATCATTACTTTAGTGACAGCCATAGAAAGCGGTAATGAAATGCGAATCTTTGTACCTAAGCCTACTTCACTTTCTAATTGTATGGTGCCATTGACTTTTTCTACTGCTGTGCGAACTACGTCCATGCCTACGCCACGTCCTGATAAATCAGAGACTACCTCAGCTGTTGAAAAGCCGGCTGCAAATATTAAATTTACGGCTTCTCGATCAGTGATGCGTTCTAAAGTGGCTTCATCAATAATGTTTTTTTCATAGGCTTTGCGTTTAATCACTTCAGGATCAATGCCTTTACCATCATCATTAATTTCAATGATAACTTGGTCACCTTCTTGATTGGCCTTAATAGTTAAGGTGCCTGTTGCTGGTTTACCAGCGGCTCTTCTTACCTCGGGTAACTCTAAGCCATGATCAAGACTATTACGTACAATGTGTATTAAAGGATCAGCTAAGGATTCGATAATATTTTTATCGGCTTCGGTTTCTTCACCTTCCAATACTAAATGAACTTCTTTGCCTAATTTGCGTGATATATCTCGAACTAAACGAGGAAAACGTTGAAACACAAAAGAAACTGGCATCATGCGTACTTGCATGATGGCATCTTGCATTTCTTCTGCAATTCGATTGATGACCGCGTACTGAGCTTTAATTTCTCTGGATAATTCCCTAACACCGAACTGTTCTTCAGCACGTTGCGCTAAATAGGGTAGGGCGTTTTTAGAGACGACAATTTCGCCAATTAAATTCATTAAGCGATCAATTTTAGACTGATCAACTTTTAAACTTTTAGCGCTAGCCATATCATCGGGTCGACGACTAAATTTAGGTAGTTCTTCTGCACTGACTAATTCAGGGCTTATTATCTCAGGCGTTATTTGTTCGGGTTCTGGAGATGTTGCTTGTTCTTCTAAACTGACTAAACCAAGAGGTAATTCTGCAGAAACAACAGTTGACTCAGCTGGTTTAACAGCAGGCGTCGTTTGTTGGCGTGCTTTGAGCCAAGCTAATAACGGTGCGCTAGATTCGCTACTTAATGATTTTTCAATAGCAACTTCGATAGAGGCGATTGCTTTTTCGTCACCGATGGCTTTACAGCAGTTTAATAAAACACCCGCAGCAGCTTTTACCCGTCCAAACTGCCAGCTTGCTTGATCATCAATTTGTAAAATTTGTAGTTGAGCTGCAAAAATGGTTTCTAAAGCTAAAGCATCTTCTTCAGAAAGCTCTTTACTGTCGATAAAAGTAGTATTTATTTGTTCGGGTTCAGAAGGCGATTGTTCTGGAATACTAGGCTCTGTAGTTACAGTGCTTTTTTGTTCAAGCTCATTAGTATTTGCCTTTAGTAAAGACCAGTCCGGTGCATTTAAGCTACGTAATGATTCAATTAAAATGGTAATAGCTTGATGATTGGGTGGTACGGTATCAATTAACAGTAACAACCAACGTAATGCTGAAGATAACCATAAATCAGGATTACTGAGTTGTAACATTGATTCAGCAACTGGCCTTAAGGAGTCTAAATCTCCAGCATCTAAATATTGCAGTGCATCTATAACAAAATCTTCGTAAACGGCACCGCCGTTGGGATCACCTTGAGGTATAACAAATGACCATCGATCAACTGGAATAAGTTGAATTTGATCGGGCACATAGCGATATTGCTCAAGTAACTCTACGTGAGATGCTGAGGTTAGGATTTCGTAATCTAATACACAACGATAAGCGTCTAAATCAGATAATTTTGGCCAAGATTCACGTGCAGTAATTTGTCCCCATAAGGTTTCTGGCGTTTGTCTAGCTGTAAAAAAAGGATCTTCGCCTTGAAAAAAACAAGTTTCTATAGGTGAATAAATCAGCCAATAGAATGATTCCCCTGCCATCGTTCTTTTGTAAGCTTCAATGCGAACTGGCTCGGGAAGCTTTGATAAGTCTAATTTAACCGCCTCAGCACTGACTTGAGTGATTTTCTCGATTTGATCATTCACTTCAGCTTGTTTTTGTTGCGAGGCCATAAGAGCTCGTAATGATTCAGAAAGACGATAAGAATCTACTGTCAATTCTGCTTCTATTTTGCCGCCATCTTCTATTTGATCGCAAAGCGCGGATACAAAATCCATTGCATCCAGTAACTGATCAGCTAACTGCTGAGAAAAAGCAACTCTGCCATCGCGAACAGCATCCATCAAATCTTCACCCGCATGTAAAACACGAGTCATTTCAGGAAATTCAAATAAACCGCTGTTACCTTTAAGGGTATGTACTAAACGGAATAATTCAACTAATAGATGGCTGTCATCAGGCGTATCTTCTAATTGCATTAACTTCTCAGCTATGCCTTGCAAAAACTCACGTGATTCAGATAAAAATTGTTCTAATAATGGGTTCATTAGATAGTTTCTCCAATCAGCAAGCGGACATGAGTGAGTAATTGCACTGGTTTAACTGGCTTTACTAAATAGCCATTAGCGCCTGCTCGGTATGCAGCGGTCTGATCATTTTCAGCGGCTTCGGTAGATACCATAATGGCAGGGACTTGTGAGATATTTTCACCACGAAGTTCACGCAAGAAACCATAGCCATCCAATTTTGGCATGTTGACATCGACTATGTATAAGTCAAATGCTTCTTGCAGGGCTTTTTCTATAGCTTCAATGCCATTCATGGCTTCATCAACGCTGTAGCCAGCGCTTTCAAGGATATTGCGATGGTACATGCGCACAGTGGCTGCATCATCAACTATCAAGATGCGTTTCATCGAGACTCCAAAGATTTCTGGTAAACAATTGCTTGAGGAAATTTACGCACCTTATAGAGTGATGAGATGCGACTCATAGATTCAGCATGGCCTAAACAAACAAAGCCACCTGGGATTAAAGCATCAAAGAATACTTCTGCTGCTGTTTTACGCGATAAGTCATCAAAATAAATTAATAAATTACGGCAAAAAATAATATCAAAATTTCGGTAGCCTCTAGTATCGGTAGGTTCGGCTAGATTAACTCGCGTAAACTCAACAGCTTCTCGTAAATCTTGACAAATTTGGTATTCATCACCCACACGGGTAAAGTACTTAACTAACCAAGGTGCGGGAACATGCATCACTGAACGAGCTGAATAGCGACCAATTCTGGCTTTATTTAAAATACCGGTATCAATATCGGAAGATAAAATCTCCACATCCCATTGATGAATGCCAGACCAGCGTTCCATTAAATACATAGCAATAGTATAGGGTTCTTCACCAGAAGAAGAGGGAATACACCATATACGAATAGGTCTGTTGTCGGTTTTACGTTTAACTAATTCAGGTAGTATTGAGTTGACTAAGCAATCAAATTGATAGTCTTCTCTTAAGAAGTAGGTTTCATTGACTGTCATTAAATTAGTCAATAATTGTAGCTCGGCACCTGAAGCCTGAAAGCGCATCATAATAAAATAACTACGGAAATCGCCGCTATCGGTTGCTTCTATGCGCTCAATTAAGCGTTTATCAACAAAATAACGTTTTGTAGTCTCAAAATTAATACCGGTTTTTCGGTAAAAATATTCCCTAAATTTTAGGAAGTCTTCTTCACTAATTATTATTTTAGACATATCAGTTTTCATTGATACGTCTTAAAGCCAAATCAGCTGCAAACTGAATATAAGGCTCTTCGCTAAACCTTGCTTTTAATTGTTCTAAGGTCTGTATGGCATTGCTACTACCGACTTCACCTAATAAATCAACAGCCGTCGCACAGACATTAACATGAGCATCATCAGTAATAACTGAAATCAACCAACTTTCAACTTCTGGATGACATAAAGACTCTAAAACATTAACTGCAAAAATTCTCACATCTGGATCAGGATCAGCTAATAAGCCTAGCATCATAGGAGCAACTTCCAAAGGTAGTTGCTTCATAGCTTCTACCACTTCATTACGTAAGGCTGCATCTTCACTACGTAAGCAATCCACCATGCCAGCGATTGCAACCGGATCTCCCATGCGTGTTAAGGTTGTTAATATAACCTCACGTACAGAATTTTCAGTTTCAATCTTCAAGCGTTGCATTAATGCATTGGCACATTCTGGGCATTCGACTAAATCTCTGGCTGCCCAGCGTCTTTCGGTTGAGTCGCTAGAGGAAAGTTGTTTCAGTAAACTTTGGCAATCACGAGTCTCAGGTGTACTTTGAGTCTGTTCGGTGCTAGGTTGAGCCTGTTTCTTAATAAATGCCATGATTACTCCTCGTTATTTGCCAGCCCAAATGATTAGCTGTGTTGCTATTTTACTAGCGTCCAGTACGATACTCGCCCCAGCCTTTTTAATCAGTTCAGCAGGCATACCAAACACCACTGCTGATGATTCAGCCTCAGCAATTGTGCGTCCACCGCGCTTTTTAATTTCTGTAAAAGCATCAGAGCCGTCATAACCCATGCCTGTTAGCATGACGCCAATGACATCAGCAGAATTACAGTTTTCTAAGACCGAGCGACCTAATAATTCAACTGAAGGATGCCAAAGGAATTCTTTCGCTTCAGGTTTAGGTAAAGCGGTTAGTTTTCCTGCTCGCATGGCCACAACCATATCTGCACCGCCTTTAGCAATATAGACAAAACCAGGTTCAATCGCTCTGGGCGTTGCGACTTCGACGACTTCTAAATGGCATGGGTTATTTAAACGATCTGCAAATGATTTAGTAAATGCCGCAGGCATGTGCTGAACCACTAAAACTGGGTAAGGATAATTAGCCGGTAATAACGGTAATATTTCTTCTAGGGTGCGAGGTCCCCCAGTTGAAACACCTATTATTACCAAGCCATTTTTTCCATCTTTCCAACGTATTGCAGAGGATTCCTTTGCCGCCACTTTTTCACGGTCTTCACGCATACGCTGCGCCAAACCGCCAGTCGCTGTTGCTGCTTTTGTTTTAATTTTTACCTTAGCAGCATTTCTAACTTTGGTAATTAATTCGATACTAACTTCTTTAATCGTTAAAGAAATAGTACCGCCAGGTTTAGCAACATAATCGACAGCGCCTAAGTTTAGTGCTTCAAAAGTAGCTAAAGCACCTTTCTCAGTTAAAGAAGAAACCATAACAACTGGCACAGGTCGCTCAGCCATGATATGTGAGAGGGCGGTTATCCCGTCCATCTCAGGCATATTCACGTCTAAAGTCACTACATCTGGTTGAAAGTCTTTGTTTTCTTCTACCGCTTCTTTACCGTTTCTGGCTTGACGTATTTCAAAGCCACCTTCCTCCTCAAAAATTTGAGACAGTTGGCGGCGCATTAACGCCGAATCATCAACAATTAAGAGTTTTATCACGCTACATTCCACTCAGCACTGGTTAACTTAGTTAAATCTTCGCTATCGACTAAATGGGCAGGTTCAATTAATTGCACCATACGTTTTTGTTTTTCCATATTAGCCATACGCGAGAACAAGCGACCTTGCTCACCCGATAATTGTGGTGAGGGTTCGATCACTGATTTGCTTATTCTTAATACTTCAGCAACATGATCAACAATAAAGCCAGTTCGTACTTCTGCAATCAAAAACACCATAATACGTTGTCTATCAGTACGTTCTAACTTGGCTAAACCCAAGCGAGTACGTAAATCAATAACAGGTAAAACTGTGCCGCGTAAGTTAATTACGCCTTCTACGAATAAAGGTGCTTTAGGCACATGAATCAATTCATCGGGTACACGTACAATTTCTTGAACACTGTAAATGGGTACACCAAATTCTTCTTTATCAAGATGAAATACCACCATTTGCTCGTCTTCATCCATGCCTTCATCGACTTCAGTAGTCTCTGTGCTGTCTTGTTCAAATTCACTCACGGTATTCAATGCCTCTTTTATAGCTGAATGGTCAAATAAATTACGCGCAGTAATAATTGACACTAAGCGTTTACCATCATTCAAGCGACAAATCTCACTAATATCAGCAAGATTGCCTTCTTTTGCTAACAATGCTGGCATAGGATCGACGATATTTTTGGCAACTCGTAACACTTCACTTACGCCATCAACCGCCAAGCCCACAGAAGCTGTGCCTAAACTTAAGACAATAATCCGGCTTTTTTCATCAAGATTAGAATCGGGTAAGTCAAATAAGCGTCGTAAATCAACTAAGGGTAATAAACGATTACGTAAAGTAATTAAGCCCACTACATGAGCTGCTGAATGAGGTACATGGACTATGGTTTCAGGTACTTGGATGATTTCTTGTACATCTTCAATAGCCAGTGCATATTCTTGTTCAGCAACAATAAAGCTGACTAATTGCAGTTCATCACTATCTTGAGCTTCTTCATCAGCAACCGTGCTTGTTGACATGATTAAGTCATTAGACAAACCACTGCTTTTAGTTAAGGCAGCAATATGAGCAAATTCACGCTCTATAAGTTTGTTGAAATCTAAGACCATAATCATGCTATGGCCGCCAACATTATTAATGATGCCCGTTAATAAATTGCTATCTACAGTACTGCTGATAGTGTCGACATCTTCAATTTGAGCAATATTAACTTCAACCACGCTGGCAACTTGATCAACCACAAAACCTAAGGGTTGTCCTACATCTATAACCAAGGCGCGGGTTGCGTCGTCATGAGTTTGCTCTTCAAAACCAAATAAACGTCTTAAAGAGATTATTGGCAAAACTTTGCCGCGTAAATTGGCTAAACCGTCTAAAGTAGGCGGTGCCAAAGGCACTCGTACTACTTCAGGTAGGCGGATGATTTCTTGCACGGGAGCCATGTCCACTGCAAAAATTTCACCGCCAGCGATAAAAGTTACAAATTGGCGCGTGCTGGAATTGCCTTGTTCAGAACTATCATCACTCAAACTAGCCTGATCGTCCTGCTGTTCTAGTGTTTCGGTAGTCATGCTGGCTTCCCCTTAGGCTGCGCTTTGTAATTCGTCAGCTAATGAAGAAATTTCTTCGATAGCAGACGCCAATTCCTCAGCACCTTTAGATTGCTGAACCGCTGCTGCCGCTGCTTCGTTAACTGCTTTTTCGGCTTCTTGTGCGGCAGTAGAAATTTGTTCAATACCACGTTTAGCTTGGCCAATGGCTGCTGCAATTTCAATGGAGGCGTTCAGGATTTGTTGAGTACCGCCATCTATTTCGATGATGCCAGCTTCTATTTCATTTAGGTTTTTAGTGGTCATTTTAGCTTGCTCTACTTCAATAGTAGCTGCGTCAACAATTTGAGTTAAATCATTGCTAACTGCAGTAATTTGATCTTGAACGCCTTTCACTAAATCTTTAATACGATCAGCATTTTCAGCAGAATCACGTGCTAAGTTACGAATGTCATTAGAAACCACTACGAAACCTTTACCATATTCACCGGCACGAGCCGCTTCGATGGCGCCATTAACCGCTAACAGGTTTGTTTGAATAGATACTGTAGCAATTGCCTCTACAATTTTATCGATACGACGTGAGAGTTGCTCTAATTCTTTAATTTGTTTAATGCTGTCTTCTGTGCCTTTAACTGAAGAAGTAATGCCGCCAATTAATTCATCTACTGATGTTTTATTGGTGTCTAACAAGCCTTGAATACCACGCAATTTTTCTGCTGATACTGTGCAACGTTGTTGGGCAATTTCTATGCCTTTTTCAATTTGATTAACCGCAGCTGAAGATTCTTCGCTGGCTGCTGCTGATGATTGCGCACCTTTACGAATTTGCTCTAAAGCTGCCATGATTTGGGCACTACCACGGTTTATTTCTTGTACAGCAGAGGATAATTCTTCTGCTGAAGAGGCGACTTCTTCCGCACTTTTGGCAACATCAGTCGAATTTTTCAAATCTTCAGCTAGTTCAGACAGCGCTTGTGCTGCTTGCTCTGATTCTGCAAGTGCTTGTGCTTGTTCTTCAACTGTTTTTGTGGCTTCTTCTGCGGCAGCAGATTGTTCAACAGATGCTGAAGCAATATCTTCAGAACCTTTTAATGCGGCTTGGGCTGCGCCATCTGATTGTTTTGCACCCGTAGCAATTTCAGTAATGCCTTTTACGACATCGATGGCATCAGTACGAATTTGTTCTAGTTGTCCAGTAATGATGGCACCTTTAGCCATTTCAGCTTCGATGTTTTCAGCTGAAGTATTGATACCTTGAGCAATTTCCTTAACGTCTTCTTGAATTTGCCCAACTAAATCTTGAATTTGTTTTGCGCTTTTTTCAGATGTTTCAGCTAATGTACGAACTTCGTCCGCAACAACAGCAAAACCACGACCATGACGACCAGCACGCGCGGCTTCAATAGCAGCATTAAGTGCTAATAAATTGGTTTGATCGGCAATTCTAGCAACGGCTTTAACGATGTCGCCAATATTAGCGGCTTGTCTTTCTAGTTCACCAACCATTTTTACTGAAGCTACTTGACGTTGTGCAGCGACACCGACATTAGTAATTAGAATGCCAACATCAGCAGAGGTTTTAGCGATTAATACTTGTGAAGCTTCACCTTTAGTTTGGCTAATATCTGCATTTTGCAACTGTATAGCAATAGCGCCAGTGACTTGCTTAAAAGCTGTCATAGATTCTTGAGCTGCACCTGAGGCTTCTTCTGCGCCTGTAGCAATTTGATCGGCTGCGCGTTTTAATTCTTCTGCAGCTGAAGCAGCTTCGTTAATACCTGATGATAATTGAGCGGTTGCTGCTGCAATTCGCTCTGCTGCTTGTTGTTGTTTGGCTAAAGTTCTAGCTCTTTTACGTTGAGCATCAGCTTCACGTGATACGGCTGCGTTAGTTTTGCTGCCATCACCTTGATAACTAGTGCTTACAGATGCTGCTGGTTTTTTTACAATTGCCATGGAACGACTCCTTACCTTATAAATTATTAATTATTAATATTGAAAACGATGACTTCCCTCAAATACAGCCACTAGGCAAATGCACAGCGCACACAGTGTCAGTAATAGCTTATCTTTTCATGAATTTTTTTTGGCAATTTAAGGATTAAGGCTGAAATATAACCTTTGATTAAGTGTTCGAATTATAAAAAACCATTTGCCTTATTTGAATTTTTTTGAATTAGGGGCTCTATGGTTGTTGTCAGTGGGTAGCTATATTATTGTGCTTGACGAGGTGGTTGAAAATTTTATAGTGCCATCAGGGGAGGTTTTGGAGCATATTTGAGTATTATTGTAAGTATTCATTTAAAGTAGTTGATTTGTCGAGATTGCAATAAAATCAATTATTTATAAATAAAAATTTATTGATAAAGTGGGGTAAGTCAAGTCATTAAATAGTATTTACCGTTTATGATCTAATTTTAAACATTTGCTTGCTTTATTTATTTGTTATAAGAAAGTTCTCACAAAATAATCGGTACAGTTGACACCTTAGGGTCAGGATATGATCTGTACCTAAAATACGATCGGATTTTAGATTAAGATCGATATCTGCAAAATATTTGTAGAATGGATAAGCGCTAGAGACTCTGAAAGTATTATGTTATAGCGTCCTCATCGGACAGTACATAATGTATGAGTAGCCATAAATTAAGGAAATCATACTTTAGGGGCGATAGATTCGCCCAGTAATCCGAAGTTTCAGGATACGGGTGCATCTGTCTTCCCTAGTAAGCTTAAATGTGGCTGGTTTATTAAATTATGCTGAAAGGTTAATGGGTGGCTTTGAGAGACTAGTTACTGTTAATTAAATCGTCGCTTGCAGAAGTGTTCTGATCATGTTGATGCCTTGTTGTAGGTTTTGATATAAAGGCATCGACCAATAAGGCAGTAATAAATCTATCATTAAAAAACCAACCAACATGGTAATAGGAAAACCTATGCCAAATAGGTTAAGTTGAGGGGCGGCTTTAGTCAGAACGCCCAAGGCCATATTAGTCATTAATAAAGCTGCAATGATGGGTAATGATAATTGAATGCTGATGCTGAAAATGTTTTTCCCTAAAAACGCGAGTTGTTGAAAGCTGTTTTTACCTAGAGTATTCATTCCTATGGGTAAACTGTTAAAACTTTCCACCAATGATTCAAGTAACTGTAAATGCAAATCGGTTGCGATGAAAATTAACATGGTCAATAGAGATAATAGCTGATTAATAGCAGAAGATTGACCACCAGATTGTGGGTTAAAAAATGAAGCAAAACCAAAGCCCATGGTCATGCCGATCAGTTCTCCTGATAATTCAACGCCAGAAAAAATAAGGCGCATGATAAAACCAATGGCAATGCCGATGAGAAATTGTTGGGTCAAAACAAGCAAGCCCATCCAAGATATTGGATCTGTTATTGGGAAAGGCGCAAGGGTAGGGGCTATTAAAAGAGTGATGGCAACGCCTAAGCCTACTCGAATACGTATTGGAATACTGCGATGGCTGAAAAATGGACCGCTGCTAAATAAACCTAAGACTCGAACCAGCGGCCAAAAAAATGCGCTAACTAAAGAAAATAATTGTGCCGTGGTGAATTCAGCCATTTAACCAACAAGGTTCGGTATATTGGTTAGTACCGAGCGCAGGTAGTCTGTTAATACTGTTAACATCCAAGGCCCTGCAAGCACCAAAGTAGCAAAAATACCAATTAATTTAGGTATAAAAGATAAGGTGGCTTCGTTGATTTGGGTGGCTGCTTGAAAAATACTCACTACTAAACCAATCACTAAGGCGACTAAAAGCATGGGAGCAGCAACCATTAAGGTGACCATTATGGCTTGATGCCCCATGCTCATTATAGATTCTGGGGTCATAACGGCTTATCCAAAACTACTACCTAGTGAACCTAATAATAGTTGCCAGCCATCAACTAGGACGAATAACATAATTTTAAAAGGCAAAGAAACAATGGCTGGAGATACCATCATCATACCCATTGCCATCAGTACACTTGCAACCACCATGTCGATAATAATAAAGGGAATAAAAATGGCGAAGCCAATTTGAAAAGCCGTTTTAAGTTCACTGGTTACAAAAGCGGGTACTAATACTCTAAAAGGCACATCTTCTTTGGTTTGTAAGGGTGCGGTATTAGACATTTTTACAAACATAGCTAAATCAGCTTGACGAGTTTGTCTGAGCATAAAAGCTTTGAGAGGCTCGCTGCCTTTATCCATGGCAACCATCATAGTTATTTTATTTTCTGATAGGGGTAGATAGGCTTCGGTATAAATTTGATCGAGTACTGGCCCCATAACGAATAGGGTTAAAAATAAAGCTAAGCCTACTAAGACTTGATTGGGTGGTGTGCTTTGAGTACCTATAGCCATTCTAAATAGAGACAATACGATAATGATGCGTGTAAAACTGGTCATCATGAGTACCACCGCTGGTAAAAAAGTTAGCGACGTTAAAAGTATGAGCAGTTCTAAATTAAGACTGTAAGCCTGTCCGCCATCTGCTGCAGGTGTGGCATTTACAAAAGCCGGTAATGCAGCTTCAACGCCTAATGGGATTAATAAGCCTATGGCTGCAAGAAAACTAGCGCGCCAGCATTGTCTAAGGGTTGTTTTAGAAATTATCATGAACTAGTCTGCCGATAACGCTCTAACCAAGATTGCGCAAAATTTGTTTTGTCCAAATTAGGTTTGTCAGGTTTTGCTAAAGTTTGAGCCGGCAGATTTAATAAGCTATTTATTTGTCCCGAGGTAACACCTAGAACTAGCCATTGACCAGCTACTTCGAGAAGTACCACGCGCTCTCTAGGTCCAACTGAAAGCGAAGCAAGTACCGTCATGAGAGAAGCTTTGTCTGATCTAGGTTGGTTTAAGCGCTTAAGTAACCAAGCAGCACCGGCTATTAAAGATAAGACTAAGGCCAATGGTGCAAGGGTTTGTATAAACTCAAGCGTCATTTATTGATCCGTTGTAGTCTTTCTGCTGGATTTGCAATATCGATCAGTCGTATGCCGAATTTGTCGTTTACCACAACAACTTCACCATGTGCAATTAAGCAGCCATTGACTAATACATCCAGAGGTTCACCCGCTAAGCCATTGAGTTCAATTACGGAACCTTGGGTAAGCTGAACCAAGTTTTTAATAGTGATTTTAGTTCGTCCTAATTCAACGGTGAGTTGAACGGGAATATCTAGGATAAATTCAATGTCTGTATTAGTGGCATTTTCATTATGGTTTTTGCTTAAATCTTTAAATACATCAGTATTTTTTACATCGAAATTATCTGTATTGATAGACTCATTAGTTGTTGTGCCTTCTGCCTCGGCTTGTTCAGATAATGCAGCAGCCCAATCATCTTCACCTAAATCTAGTTCACTCATGCTTTATTCCTAGTGTTATTAAATTGTTTTGCTTTTATGTTGGGTTAGGTAGGGTGTGATATTTTATGTACTTTAAGAGCTCATTGACTGATTAGGTTTCATTCCCAGGTAGGTATTTCTGCGGTTAAATTGATTATATTTTCAACCTGCAAAGCATATTGGCCATTTAATTTGCCGTAGCTACAGTTCAATATGGGTAAGTAATCAACATTGACATCGATAGTTTCCGGCATGTCAAATGGAATAATATCTCCAGCTTTCATGTTAAGTACTTTACGTAGAGTCGTTTCTATTTTACATAAATCTGCGACTGCATCGACTTCAGCATCTTGAATTTGGTGTTTAAGTAATTGTGCCCAGCGCTGATCATGACTAATAGATTC
This sequence comes from Methylococcales bacterium, assembly GCA_003584875.1. Taxonomy (GTDB): domain Bacteria; phylum Pseudomonadota; class Gammaproteobacteria; order Methylococcales; family Methylomonadaceae; genus Methylobacter_C. Next base: position 5,659 of record QVQD01000125.1, on the reverse strand, counting down.
GCTATGTAAACTACTACGAAGTATGTCTTTGATGGGCTCTATCATACTATAAGGTAAGCAGATATGCAGATCGCCACCTATACTGCCGAGATCAATTCGAAAGGTTGTCGTTACTACGACTTCATTGGGTGTAGCAATGTTAGCAAATTGAGTATTCATCTCCGAGCGGATAAATTCAAAATTAACCGGATATATCAACTCCCAAGCCTTATCTAAGCATTCAAAAATAATAGCCAAGGCTCTTTGAATGATTCGTTGTTCAATACTAGAAAAATCTCTACCTTCAACACGCGTTTGAAAACGACCATCTCCACCAAATAAATTATCAACCAATAAAAATACCAAGTGAGGATCTATTACGATCATACCTGAACCTTTTAGTGGTGGAACTTTTACTAAATTAAGGTTAGTAGGTACGACTAAATGCCGCAAAAACTCACTGTATTTTGTATTTCGAATAGGGTTGATCGAAATTTCAGGGTTGCGTCTTAATAAATTGTACAAGCCAATGCGTAACAGACGAGCAAATCGCTCATTAATTAATTCAAGAGAAGGCATGCGCCCACGAACTATGCGCTCTTGAGTCGCTAGGTTATAAACGACGACTTCTGATGAATCAATTGCAGGCTTACTGTCTTGTGTTTCGCCTGTTACACCTTGTAGTAGTGCGTTAATTTCATCCTGTGAAAGGAATTTATCATCCATAATTTTAGTTTATTGAATAACGAACGACGTAATAAAGACGTTATCAATTTTTACTGGTTTAGCTCCTTTAGAAAAAGGCTTTTCAATGGCTTCTTCCATTTCGGTGATTAAGGCAGTTTTACCTTCTTGTTTGGAAAGTTCTTCCGCTGTTTTAGCTGATAACAGTAATAATAGGCGACTACGAATTTGAGGCATGTACAATTTTATTTCTTCAGCAACTTTTTCGTCTTTCACTTGCAAATTGAATGAAGCTTGAAGAAATTGGCCTTCAGGCTGCAAATTGACAGTATAAGGTTCCATATCTATGAATACAGGGGGGGCGCCTTCTTCATGTTTTTCTTCAGCTTCGGCTTCAGCTTCTGGTGCCGCCTCGCCGGTATGAGCTGCCGTAGCTGGTGCTGCTGGCTTAGTAAAAAAGAAATAAGCCGCTCCTGCGCCTCCTAAGAGGATCAGTGTTAATAAAATAATTATTATTAACGAACTGTTAGATTTTTTTTCGGTAGGTTCAGTTTCTGCTTTTGGTTTTTCAGACATGGTAAAAATTTAATGGGTTAAAATAAAAAGGCGGGGTTATGCGTAAATATTAAGTAAGCCATTGCCATTATTAATGGGTGTTGTGCTGGTAACTGTTGTGCTTGTGGAGTCTAGCTTAATTTGCTCATTAACTAAAGTATTAAAATTGCTTTTTTGCTGTTGTGGATTTGAGCCGGAGCTTTGGGAGCTAACATCACTTTGCCCTAATTGTATGCCTGTTTGCTCAAGCATTTGACTCAACATGGGTATTGAGTTTTGCAGAGCTAATCTAACTTCAGGTTGTGCACTAAAAAATTGCACATTAGCTTGTTGATTGTTATCTAACTGTATTTGAATTTGTAGTGGTCCTAAATGTTCAGGATTAATGTTTAAGGTTGCAGATTGTATGTTTTGACTAGCCATCCAAACTACGCGTTGACTTAATGCAGCATCCCAACCTGATTGACTTACGGATGGTGCAATGGAATAACTTGGAACTGTTGCTGACATTGGGGTAGGGCTATTAATAGAGGATGCTTGTGATGACGTTAAATTTGGCTCAGGTGTGTCCGTAATCATTGCTTGGCTTAGCTCGCTACTGGCTAATAATAAAGCGGCGTTGTCAGCCGCATTTGCATCATTAGTTACAGCAGCAGTACTAGTAGCATCGATAATGTCTGGAGCTGTCGGAATATAGGTTGCTGGGGGTGCACTCGTATTAGTCTGCATAGCCCAGATCATAGCTAGCAAATCTTGAGAAGGAATTGTTGGTAATTCAGCGCTAGTATCGATTGTTATAGCCGGATCAGATGTTTCGGCAGAAACTGACGAACTTGAGTATTTTATTCTGGACGATATAGGTGTTACTTGGCTGCTTAGGTTTTGATTGCCCTGCTTAGACCAGATCGTGCTTAACAATTCATTTGATTTTACTGTCTTTGGTGCGTGGGCGTTCTGCTCGCCATTATTTTGGTTTAGAGCTTTTGTTTGCGATTGTAAAGTTGAATCAAATGACGCGCCGTCGCCATTACTGTTATTGTTCGAGGTAGATTTATTAATATTCGAATTGGCTAGCAGTGATGATGTAGAGAGTATGGCGCTCATAATTGTCTCATTTTTACACGTGAGGCATGTTCGTCGGTTTGCTTTTGGTCACGTTTGTTTTCTTTGTGACGAAGAGCAATTTCGGCTCTTTTAGTTAAAGTGCTATATGAAAGGCGCTTACGTTCAGACTCTTGCCAGTCAGCGCGATGTTTTTCTACTCGATGATGACTATTTTGAACTATTTGTTGTTGTTGGATTATTGTTTGGTCTAATGTTGCTATGAACTGCTTGAAATTGATGTAGCTACCAGAACTGAGTCCTTGAGCTAGCTGTTGTTGTAATCGTTCTGCGTATTCATTACGATATTCTTCAAGCATTGACAGTTTTTCTTGCGCTTCAGTTCTAGCTTTATTGGCAAGCCCTAGGCGCGTTGCTTCAAGCTCTGATTGCTGAGTGCTTAAGTCGATAAGAGTTTGGATTGCATTTATAGTAGCCATGGTTAATTATTACTCATGGCAAGCAAAGCTAATTAGTTGAATAGAGAGGAAAGTTCCCCTAAGCTCTGCTCAATGCTTATTCTTTCATGTATGGTTTGTTGTAAAAACCGTTCAATTTCATGATGTTTCATGATGGCTTCATCTAATAATGGATCACTTCCTGAGTTGTAAGCACCTACATTAATTAAATCTTTATTACGTTGATAGCTAGACATTAATTGTTTTAAGCGTCTTGCAGTTTTTTGATGTTCGCTGGTAGTAATGTTATGCATAGCGCGGCTTATAGATTGTTCTATATCGATGGCGGGATAATGTCCCGCTTCTGCCAAGATACGATTTAATACGATATGGCCGTCAAGAATAGCTCTGGCTGAGTCAGCAATGGGGTCTTGTTGGTCATCACCTTCTGTTAAGACGGTATAAAAGGCAGTAATAGAGCCTCCACCTTCTTCTCCATTTCCAGCCCGCTCAACTAAAGCAGGCAGTTTGGCAAATACAGAAGGTGGATAACCTTTTGTGGCGGGTGGCTCACCAATTGCTAGGGCGATTTCACGTTGTGCCATTGCGTAGCGAGTAAGTGAGTCCATAATTAATAAGACACTTTTACCTTGATCTCGAAAGTGTTCAGCTATCAATGTTGTATAAGCAGCGCCTTGTAAACGTAATAATGGCGGTAAATCAGCTGGTGCAGCCACGACTACCGAACGCGCTAAACCATCTTCCCCTAAAATTTGTTCAATAAACTCTTTAACTTCTCGTCCACGCTCACCAATTAAGCCGACGACAATTACATCGGCTTCGGTAAAGCGAGCCATCATGCCTAATAATACTGATTTACCTACACCTGAGCCTGCAAATAAGCCCATACGCTGGCCTTTGCCTACTGTTAATATGCTATTGATAGGGCGAATGCCTACATCTAATACTGTGGAAATAGGTTCTCTTAATAAAGGATTAGCTGCCTGAACATATAAAGCCGCAGTTTCATAATCTTTCAATGGGCCTAGTGTATCAAGGGGCTGGCCGGTTGCGTCTAGCACTCGACCTAATAAAGCATCGCCGACCGGTAGCCTTCTGCCATGATGGATGGCATGAGATGATTTGGCGACTCGATGCATTAATAGAGGTGGGGTTTTTTCTTCCACAGAGGGAATAACCGAGGCTCCTGGCTGAACACCTTCAACATCCCCTAAAGGCATTAAAAATAAACGCTCATTGCCAAAGCCTACTATTTCGACATCAAGTCGATGACCGCTAGGTAAGGGAACATAACAAGGACAACCTATTGGCAAATTAAGTCCGGCCGCCTCCATGACTAATCCAGCTACGCGAGTAACACGGCCATAGATGGGTAAAGTGTTTGTAGCACTAACTTTATGCTGGCACTCTGATAAAAAATCATGCCAATGATTGGTTTTAGTATTTTCAAGCATGAGACGTTACTAAGTTAACCATTCGCCAGTTTTTCCTAATGCGTCTAATAGCTGTTGCCAGCGAGAGTGGAGGGTTGCATCAATTTTATTGGTTGCTGTATCAAGGCGGCAACCTCCGGCTTCGATGTGTCTGTCACTGATTATGCGCCAGCCATCTTTTTTTAAATCTTCACCCAAGGCTAGTTTTACTAGCTCAATATCTGATGGATTTAAATGTAAAGTTGCAGGAAATTGGACGCCAGGTAGGTCTTCTAAGGACTGAGTAATAATGGGTATTAATAATTCAGGGCGAACATCAAGAGCTGTTTTTAGCATGGCTTGACTCATCTCTAAGCAAAGCTCAAGGATTTGCTGGGCAGTATTTTCCTTTGCTTGTTGTAATTCAATTTCGAAGTTATTGATTAAGTCAGTAAATTGTTGGCTTATTAAAATGTTTTGTTCACGTCCTTCAATGAGACCTTTAGCTGAACCAATTTCTAAGCCTTCAGATATACCCGCTGCGCGACCTTCCTCTAAGCCTGCTTGATAACCTTCTTCTCGAGCTTGCATCATTTCTTGATGCAATTTAGATTTATAGGATGAGGCTTCGCTTTTAGTTTTAAAATCCTTACTTAAAGCGCCAATTTCCCAGCGTTCATAAGCAGTTTCTATTTCTGGATTAGACGAAGTCATCATCGCCTCCAGATGAAATTGTTATTTGGCCTTCATCCGCTAAGCGACGAATAATGATTAATATTTCTTTTTGTTGTTTTTCAACTTCTGATAGACGGACAGGTCCTTTGGAGTTTAAGTCTTCGAGCATCATTTCTGCAGCGCGCCCCGACATGTTTTTAAGTATTTTATTTTTAATCTCTTCTTTTGCACCTTTTAAAGCAATAATTAAGCCTTCAGAAGGAATTTCCAAGAGTATGGCTTGAATGTCACGGTCGGCTATGTCAACAATGTTATCAAAGACAAACATTTCTTCATTAATTTGTTCTGCGATACTTTCGTCAAAGTCTTTTATTTTACTCATGGCTACAGATTCGATATCTGTATTCAAGAAGTTCATGATTGAGGCAGCAGCCTTGATTCCACCTAGTGGTTTCTTTCTTAAGCTATCGTTACCTGTTAAAAGATTTGTTAATACTTCGTTAAGGTCATTCAGTATAAGAGGTTGGATACCGTCTAAAGTGGTAATTCTTAATAACACGTCTATGCGCGTTCTCTCGGTGAATTCAGTTAAGATTTCACTCGCTTGAAGCGCAGGTAGGTGCAGTAATATAGTTGCGATAATTTGAGGGTGTTCATTGTAAATTAAATTTGCAACAGCCTTGGCATCCATCCATTTAAGGTTGTCTATGCCAGTTGAATCGCTTTTGGTTAAAATTCGATTTAATAAGTTACTGGCTTTGTCGTCACCTAAAGCTTTGTTTAGAACACCGCTAATATAGTCTTGAGAGTCAACATTAAATGTTTTGTTTTTAG
>QVQD01000184.1 GCA_003584875.1 Methylococcales bacterium | reverse complement strand
AGATATCCTGTAGGAGCGACAAATACTTAACATCCGTCCATTATTTTTATGTCTAGGAGCTAATATGCAAGCCTTTGTTAAAAATATCGCAGAAGAAAATCATCACCAACCGACTCACTTATTACGAATACTGCATGCTATTCAAGCTCGCTATCATTACATTCCTGAAGCCGCTATCGAGCAACTTGCCTTATTGTTAAACATAGCTCGTACCCAAATTATTGGAGTTATTGAGTTTTATAGTTTCTTTCATCTAACGCCACGCGGGCGTTACGAATTATTAATCAGTGATTCAATTACTGACCATCTACTTGGCAAACACGAGATCACCGATTATTTATCAAAGAAATTACAAGTTACCATCGGTGAGGTTCGAGCTGATGGCGTAGTCAGCTTAGATAATACTTCTTGTACAGGACTTTGTGACCAAGGCCCTGCTGGCTTAATTAATGGTCATGCCCTGCCCCAACTTGATCATGCTCGTATTGATCAAATCAGCCTGCTCATTAATCAAGAGATACCATTAGAACAATGGCCTAGCGAACTATTTGAGATCGATGACAATATTATCAAATCTGGCTTATTATTGAACGATCGGCTAACCGCTGGTGATGCTTTACAAGCCACTTTTAAACGCGGCTTAAGCGCTACATTAGCTGAAATTGACGCTTCAGGCTTACGTGGTCGGGGTGGTGCAGGCTTCAAAACAGCTAGTAAATGGCAATATTGCCGCGATGAAGCTGAAAGCCAACGCTACGTGGTTTGTAATGCCGATGAAGGAGAGCCCGGCACCTTCAAAGATCGCGTACTCTTAAATAGCTATGCTCAGCAAGTCTTTGAAGGCATGACTGTTTGTGCTGCCCTTATCGGTGCGCAGCAAGGCTTTTTATACTTACGCGGTGAATATTTGTTTTTGTACGATAAGCTACAAGCAATACTAGCTGAACGTAGAAAACTTGATTTATTGGGCAATAACATCCTTAACAGCGGCGTAAACTTTGATATCGACATCTGCTTAGGTGCTGGCGCTTATATATGCGGAGAAGAATCAGCTTTAATCGAATCACTAGAGGGAAAAATGGGCATACCTCGTAATCGTCCACCCTACCCTGTGACCCACGGCTATTTAGGTAAACCTACCGTCGTTAATAATGTAGAAACTTTTTTTGCTGCTGCTGCAATTGCCCATCGTGGCGGCGACTGGTTTGCTAATATTGGCACCGATAAATCCAAAGGTACTAAAATACTCAGCATTAGCGGTGATTGTGCTAAACCTGGCATTTATGAATATGCCTTTGGAACCTCTATAGCAACCATCTTAAATGATTGTGGTGCAGAAGAATTATTAGGATTACAAATCGGCGGCCCTTCTGGATTGTTTATTTCTGACTCAGAGCTTCAACGCAAACTGGCTTTTGAAGATTTAGCCACTGGCGGTTCATTTATTATCTTTAATAAACAGCGCAACTTGCTGGATATTGTTAAAAACTTTAGTCATTTCTTTGCTCATGAAAGCTGTGGCTTTTGCACACCTTGCCGAGTCGGCACCTCTTTATTGAAAAATCAACTCGATAAAATTGTTGATGGTCATGGTTCTGCCGGTGATGTGGTGGCACTAGAAGAACTCTGTGCTTTAGTTAAAAATTATAGCCATTGTGGCCTGGGGCAAACAGCCGCTAACCCTATTATCAGCACCTTGGCACGTTTTCCTGAACTCTATCAAAGTCGCTTGAAAAAAATTAGTTATGAGCCCGGCTTTGATCTGGATGCTGCCTTAGAAACTGCAAGACAACTGGCTAACCGTAATGATGCCGCCGCGCATTTAACGCAAGTGGAGCAAGACTAATGACTAAAACTATCCGCATTGATGGCAATACCGTGCCTTTTGAAGAAGGACAAACTATTATCGAAGCAGCGACAGCTGCCGGCATTTATATTCCACACTTATGTCATCACCCTGAATTTACACCCCATGGTAGTTGTAAATTATGTACGGTGAATGTTAATGGTCGCAATTGCTCTGCTTGCACGTTTCCTGCCATGGAAGGTCAAGAAGTGCTTAATAATTCTCAAGAACTGCAAGCAGATCGGCAAAAAATAACTCAGATGCTCTTTGTGGAAGGCAATCATTTTTGCCCATCTTGTGAAAAAACCGGCAACTGCCAGTTACAAGCTGTGGCTTATCATTTGAATATGCTAGACAGTCATTTCCCTCATTTTTATGCACATAGAGAATTAGATGCTAGTCATGCTGAGGTGTTGATCGATCATAATCGCTGTATTTTTTGCACTTTATGTGTAAGAGCCAGCCAAGAACATGACGGCAAAGAGGTATTTGCTATCGCAGGTCGTGGTATCAACAAACATCTCATCGTTAACGCCGAAAGCGGCTTACTAAAAGACACGGACTTAGAAGCAACTGATAAAGCAGCTCACATTTGTCCCACTGGCGCCATACTCATTAAACATACCGGCTATCAAGTGCCTATCGGTGAACGTATATATGATCATCAACATATTGATCAAGTCAGCTTAGCGGCGGAGCAAAATAAATGACCACAAAAATAAGAATCGCTACAACCTCATTGGCCGGTTGTTTCGGCTGTCACATGTCGTTACTAGATTTGGATGAACGCTTAGTACCACTTGCTGATCTCGTAGAATTTGATCGATCACCCATAACCGATATCGAACATTGTACAAACTGTGACATCGGTTTAATTGAAGGCGGGGTGTGTAATTCTGAAAACGTACATGTGTTACGAGAGTTCCGTAAAAACTGCAAAATTCTAGTTGCAGTAGGGGCCTGTGCCATTACTGGAGGGCTTCCAGCTATGCGAAATTTCATTCCCTTGGAAGAATGTCTCGCTGAGGCTTATATTCATGGGATAGGCGTAGAAAATGCACAAATCCCCAACGACCCAGAATTACCTTTATTATTAGATAAAGTACGCCCGCTACACGAAGTAGTAAAAATAGATTATTTCTTACCCGGCTGCCCACCGTCAGCCGAAGTATTCTGGACTTTTTTAAATGATTTAATCGCAGGTAGAGAACCCAGCTTACCTTATGAATCCGTGCATTATGATTAGTTGAATACAGTCAGTTGGTGGTTTAAATACACAAATAATAAGGTAGGTTGGGGTGAAGCAACGCGAACCCCAACAGGTCGCGTGTTGCGTTGGGGTTTGCGGTAGCGTAACCCGACCTACATGCGACATCTATCGCTAAACCGACCTACCTGCGACATCTATAACCAAGGAATATCGACTATTGATTGACTAAATAGGCCATCCTCGTAGAAAATACCAGTCATTTTAGCCCAATAATAGCCTAAGCAAGTATGGATAACCGTGTCACCACTCAAAATAGCTTAGTGTCCGTTCGTAATTTGTCATTTTCTCGCGGCACTACTAAAATATTTGACAATATTTCACTCGATTTCGAACGCGGTAAAATTACTGCAATTATGGGGCCTAGCGGAACCGGCAAAACGACCTTACTTAAACTCATAGGCGGTCAACTTTTTCCAGACCAAGGCACCATTACGGTTGATGGCAAAAATGTTCATCAATTAAAACGTGCTGAACTTTACGATCTTCGTAAACGTTTAGGTATGCTTTTTCAAAGTGGTGCACTATTAACTGATATGAATGTTTATGATAACGTAGCCTTTCCGTTACGTGAACATACTCATCTACCGGAGTCCATGATACGAAGCTTGGTACTCATGAAACTACAGGCTGTCGGTTTAAGAGGTGCTCGTAACCTCATGCCAAATGAATTATCAGGCGGCATGGCTAGACGTATAGCACTTGCTAGAGCTATTGCACTCGATCCGATGATGATTTTGTATGATGAGCCTTTTACTGGCCAAGACCCTATTTCTATGGGTGTCTTAGTGCATTTAATTAAGTCGCTCAATACCACTTTAGGCCTAACCAGTATTATCGTATCGCATGATGTGCATGACACCTCTGCCATTGCTGACTATATCTATGTATTATCAGGCGGAAAAATTGTCGGACAAGGTACACCTAAAGAAATTCAGCAATCAGAGTCTGAATGGGTACAACAATTTATGACTGGCGCAGCAGATGGACCTGTTCATTTTCATTATCCAGCCAAAGATTATATTGATGATCTATTATCATCAGGAAAACGTTATTAATGACGCATTGATAACCTGATAAATTCGACATTTAAGTTAAATAAACTAACAACATGACATCATTCTTAGAATATTTAGGTCAGAGTACACGCATTAGCTTTACCAAATTAGGACGAGCCAGTTACTTTTTAGTGCAAATTTTAGCGGGCCTATTAAGTTTAATAACTCGCCCCCGTTTGTTACTAAAACAGCTTTATTCTGTAGGTGTATTATCTTTTTTAATTATTACCATTTCTGGACTCTTTGTCGGCATGGTTTTAAGTCTGCAAGGTTATTACACACTTTCTGACTTTGGCGCTGAAGAAACTTTAGGTGTCATGGTCGCTGCTTCATTAGTCAGAGAATTAGGACCCGTCGTTTCAGGCCTACTTTTCGCGGGGCGTGCGGGTTCGGCATTAACAGCAGAAATTGGCTTAATGAAAGCCACCGAACAACTTTCGGGCATGGAAATGATGGCCGTTGACCCTATCAGACGGATCATTACCCCCCGCTTTTTAGCCGGATTAATTTCCATGCCCTTGTTGGCAGCCTTATTTAGTGCCGTAGGTATCATCGGCGGCCAAATGGTCGGCTGTGGCTTGTTAGGTGTTGATGAGGGCGCCTTTTGGTCACAAATGCAAGCGGGCATCGATTTTAGAGATGACATTATCAATGGTGTCATAAAAAGCTTAGTATTTGGCTTTGTTAGTTCTTGGATAGCGCTATTTGAAGGTTATGACGCTATTCCAACCTCGGAAGGTGTTAGTCGTGCGACTACCCGTACCGTAGTAAATTCGGCTTTTAGTATATTAGGTCTAGATTTTATCTTGACCGCACTTATGTTTGGAGAACATTAATGCAGCACACTAGCACTCAAGACACTTTAGTTGGCCTTTTTGTCGCCTCAGGTATCCTCGGCTTGTTTTTTCTTGCTATGCAAGTCAGTAACTTAAGCTCTTTTGTAAACGAAGATAGTTATACGATTACCGCGCGCTTTGAAAACTCTGGTGGCTTAAAAGTTAAATCACCGGTTTCTGCGGCAGGCGTTAAAATCGGCCGCGTAACTGCAATTAGCTTTGATCCAAAAACCTATGAATCTGTGGTAAAAATGAGTATTAACTCTAAATACAACACGATACCAGACGACACAACGGCCAGTATCTTTACAGCCGGTTTATTAGGTGAACAATATGTTAATTTGGATGCCGGTGGCTCAGATACACCGCTTAAAAATAACGGCAAGATTGAAATTACCCAATCTGCAATTATTTTGGAAAAAGCCTTAGGACAATTTCTATTCAAGTCTGCTGCGGAAGATAAAAAGTGACAGCCCTGAATATTATCAGTAAAGGCGCTGGAGAGTTCATGATTGAAGGAGAATTAACATTCTCTACCATCGATCAGAAAACCATCAAATCCGTTGCCTTTTTAACGACTGCTAAGCATATCACCATTGATTTAGCTCGAGTTATAAGCACGGACAGTGCTGGTTTGGCACTTATGATTGAATGGATAAGATATACTAGACAACATAGAACCCAAATCGTATTCAAAAACATTCCGGATCAATTGCTTAATCTGGCTAAACTTAGCGGCTTTGACAAAACCGGCCATTTTGCTACGCAAACTGAAAAAGGGGATAACATTGTTCCCCTTTCTATTTAATAGACAATCTAAAAATATCTCATGGATAAACTAATCATAACTGGCGGCTCTTGCCTTTCCGGTGAAATACGCATTTCAGGCGCTAAAAACGCGGCCTTACCCATATTAGCGGCCACCTTGCTTTCAAATAAGCCTGTCAGCGTAGGTAACATTCCTCATCTTCACGACATCACCACGACTATGGAGCTCTTAGGACGCATGGGCGTTCATTTAGTGGTCGATGAGAAAATGAATATTGAAGTCGATAGCAGCACTATCAATAGTTATGTTGCACCTTACGAATTAGTAAGAACTATGCGCGCGTCTATTTTAGTACTGGGACCTTTATTAGCTCGCTTTGGTGAAGCTCATGTCTCTTTACCAGGTGGTTGCGCTATTGGAACTCGACCTGTTGACATACATCTCAATGGCTTAATTAAGATGGGTGCTGATATTAACCTTGAAGGCGGATTTATACACGCCAAAGCAACTCGCTTAAAAGGCTGTCGCTTAGTGCTTGAACAAATCACAGTAACCGGCACTGAAAACTTATTAATGGCAGCCACCTTAGCAGAAGGCACTACTATTATTGAAAATGCTGCTAAAGAACCTGAAGTAACTGACTTAGCTTTATTCCTAAATGCTATGGGCGCTAAGATCACTGGCATTGGCACTGATGTTTTAGTCATTGAAGGCGTAGAAAGCTTGGGTGTTGATGACCTGCACTATGACATACTTCCAGATCGTATCGAAACAGGTACTTATTTGATTGCTGCAGCCATTACTGGTGGAAAAGTTAAGCTCAAAAACACTCGCCCTGATATTTTGGATGCCGTTTTAGAAAAACTTGTTGAAGCAGGCGCTGAAATTACTAGCGGTGAAGATTGGATTGCTCTAGATATGCACGGCAAAAAACCAAAAGCTGTTTCTCTACGGACTGCACCTTACCCTGCATTTCCAACCGACATGCAAGCTCAGTTCATCGCCCTTAACTGTATTGCTGAGGGTGTTGGTATCGTCACTGAAACGATTTTTGAAAATCGATTCATGCACGTTCAAGAGTTACAGCGCATGGGTGCAGATATTAAACTTGAATCAAATACCGCTATTTGTACTGGCGCTAAAAAATTAACCGGCGCTCCTGTAATGGCTACCGACTTGAGAGCTTCGGCGAGTCTTGTAGTTGCAGCATTGGCGGCAGAAGGCGATACACTGGTTGATCGCATTTATCATATTGATCGTGGTTACGATCACATTGAAGAAAAACTGTCACAATTAGGCGCAACTATTCGCCGCGTTCCTAACTAAGGCCTCATTATGTTAACGATAGCGGTATCAAAAGGCCGAATTTATGAAGAAGCCCTGCCCCTTTTGGCTGAAGCAGGCATCGTACCAACTGACGATCCAAATACTTGCCGTAAGCTCATCTTACAAACCACGCGTGAAGATGTGCAACTTGTCATCATCCGTGCAACAGATGTACCTACTTTTGTGGAATACGGTGCTGCCGATTTAGGTATCGCAGGCAAAGATGTCTTAATAGAACATGGTGCAGAAAGCCTCTATGAACCCCTAGACCTAGGTATTGCTTGTTGCCGTCTTATGACGGCAACTCGTAAAAATGCGCCACCAATAAGTGGACGCGTTCGCGTTGCCACCAAGTTTGTCAAAATTACTGAGCGATACTTCGCTAATTTAGGTATTCAAGCTGAAATCATTAAGCTGTATGGTTCTATGGAACTGGCACCTTTAGTCGGTTTAGCTGATTGTATTGTTGACTTAGTCGATACTGGCAACACTCTAAAAGCCAACGACATGGAGCCTCGCGATTTAATCATGAACATTAGTTCGCGCTTAGTCGTTAATAAAGCCGCCATGAAAATGAAAAATGCTGCAATTGTTGACTTATTAGGGCAATTTGAACGGACTTTGGCACAACGTAATTAAATTCTTGCTATACATTGTTGAATTGAACTTTCTTTTCAGTAAATAGCACGCATAATTACACTACACAAACTTGTTTAACCTTTAATAATATGCCTGAGCTAAGCCTACAAAAACTAGATGCCAACGCCCCTGACTTTGATCAGCAATTAAAAGCTTTGTTAGCGTGGAATGAATCAGATGATCTAGATATTCAACACCGCGTATTGGACATAATTGCAGATGTACGACAAAACGGTGACCAAGCCTTGATGTCTTATACCAACCAATTTGACCATCGCACTATAAGCTCCGCTAATGAACTAGAGTTATCTAAAGATGTATTGAAATCAGCTTGGGAAAACATTCCAGTTGAACAAGGTCAAGCACTGCAAGCTGCGGCTGATCGCATTCGGGCTTATGCTGAACATCAAAAACTAACTTCATGGCAATATACGGAAGCTGATGGCACGCTATTAGGTCAAAGAGTTACGCCATTAGACAGAGTTGGGCTTTATGTTCCAGGCGGAAAGGCCGCTTACCCTTCGTCGGTATTAATGAATGCCATTCCAGCAAAAGTGGCTGGTGTAAATGAATTGATTATGGTCGTACCCGCTCCGCAAGGTGAAATCAATGAATTGGTTATGGCAGCTGCGTATTTAGCAGGTGTAGATCGAATTTTCACCATTGGGGGAGCGCAAGCTATTGCGGCCTTAGCTTACGGTACAGAAACGGTACCTGCCGTTGCTAAAATAGTTGGCCCTGGTAATATCTATGTCGCTACTGCTAAAAAGCTGGTCTATGGCGTTGTTGGTATAGACATGATTGCAGGCCCGTCTGAAATATTAATTATCTGTGATGGCAAAACTAATCCAGATTGGATAGCCATGGATCTATTTTCTCAAGCAGAGCACGATGAAAATGCCCAAGCCATTTTAATCAGTGACGATGATGACTTTCTAGCAGCCGTTCAACTCAGTATTGATACATTACTGCCTACTATGGAACGCGCTGAAATCATCAAGGCATCGTTGTCAGCGCGTGGAGCATTTATTAAAGTACATGATTTAACACAGGCTGCCTCCGTTGCTAATATTATTGCACCTGAACATTTAGAGCTTTCAGTTGAAGATCCTATGACTTTAAGCAAAAGTATTCGTCATGCCGGTGCTATTTTTATGGGCCGATATACTGCAGAAGCCTTAGGTGATTATTGCGCTGGACCCAATCATGTTTTACCAACATCGAGTACAGCACGCTTTTCATCTCCACTAGGTGTTTATGACTTCCAAAAACGCTCTAGTATTATTTATTGCTCTGAAAGTGGAGCTGATAATTTAGGAAAGGTCGCTTCTATACTGGCAAGAGGTGAAAGCTTAACCGCTCATGCTCGTTCTGCAGAATACAGGATTAAATCTTGAATCTTAAATCACGCCCTTTTGATGTAGAGACTATTTTCCGTAAAGAAGTATTAGCCATGTCTGCCTATAAGGTAGCCAATGCCAGTGGTTTAATTAAACTGGATGCTATGGAAAATCCTTACAAATGGCCTAAAGAACTTAAATCAGCTTGGCTAGCGACACTAAAAGATTGCCCGTTAAACCGCTACCCTGATCCAGCAGCCCAAGAATTAACTGCAACAATCAAAAGCACCTACCAAATAGACCCTCAATTTGAGGTAATGCTAGGTAATGGCTCTGACGAAATTATCCAATTATTATTAATGGCGCTTCCTAGTGATGCGAGTGTTTTAGCACCCGCTCCTGGTTTTGTTATGTACAAACAGTTGAGTGACTGTTTAGGTCTAAATTATCTTAGCATTCCTTTGCGAGCTGATAACTTTGATTTAGATTTGCCCGTCATGTTGGAAACGATCAAGTTGCATCAACCTTCTGTTATTTTTCTAGCTTACCCTAATAATCCTACTGGCAATTTATTCAGTCAAACAGCAATGCTTGAAATTATTACTGCTGCTGAAGGCCTAGTTGTAATTGATGAAGCTTACGCACCCTTTGCTGACGCCAGTTTCCTAGCAACTTTAACAGACTATGATAATTTATTAGTGATGCGCACTGTTTCTAAGCTTGGCTTAGCTGGTTTACGCTTAGGTTATGTTATCGGTAGACCTGCGATTATTGAACAACTTAATAAAATCCGCCTGCCTTATAATATCAATAGCCTTACTCAGTTAAGTGCTGAGTTCGCCTTGTCTAACCACGAGATCTTTGACCTACAAACCCAAAAAATTTGCCAAGAAAGATCGCTAATGTTTGATCAATTAAATGCACTAACAGGTATAACGGCTTACCCTAGTGCCGCTAATTTTATTTTATTTAAGACACCTAAAAATCAAGCTACTCGAATTTTCTTAGCTATCAAAGAACAAGGTATTTTAATTAAAGACATGAGCCCACAAGGAGGCTTATTGTCGGATTGTTTGCGCGTAACAATTGGCAAACCAAAAGAAAACAAAGCTTTTATAAAAGCACTCGTATCTTGCCTTTAAGAAACACTGCTTCAGTACATAATTTTCAGATAGCGTCAAAAGCCAAGCTATCTTAATTTAAATTGAATGCTAGCTAATTTAGAGTGCCCATTCGTTAATTACTTGTAGAAAAATAGTTATATAAATTACTATTAGGCAAACAATTCACCATAAGCGCTTCAAATTCAGTAGCGTCTAATGGTATATTGGCCAGCTAATAAAAAAAGCGCTGCTAAGCCGCGATATAATCAGGAGAGATTTATAATGAATAATAAAGGCGTCGATAAGTCTAAACGCCAGTTTCTAACCACGGCATTGACCGTTGTTGGCGCTGTCGGCTCAGGCTATTTAGCTATTCCTTTTCTTGCTCAAATGCAGCCTAGCGTAAAAGCCATGGCAGCTGGAGCACCTGTTGAAGTAGATATCAGTAAAATTGAAACTGGACAACTTATTAGGATCGCTTGGAGAGGAAAGCCTGTTTGGATTTTAAATAGAACTCCTGAAGTACTGACTACATTAAAGTCATTAGATAATGAACTCAGAGATCCACTCTCTAATGAATCTAATCAACCACCTTCTAGCAAAAATCCAGGACGCTCCATTAAGCCTGAAATTTTTGTTGCAGTTGGTTTATGTACGCATTTAGGCTGCTCGCCGACCTTTCGCCCTGAAATAGCGCCTAACGACTTAGGTGAACAATGGAAAGGTGGTTTTTTCTGTCCCTGCCATGGATCATGGTTTGATCTTGCTGGTCGTGTTTACCGTGGCGTTCCTGCTCCAAGCAATCTGGAAATCCCGCCCTATCGCTATGTAACCGATACACGAATTATCGTAGGCGAATCTTCAGAGGAGAAAAAAGCATGAAACCATCCCGTTTAAGCAATTGTGGCAACTGGGTTTTAGATCGTTTTCCTGTTACCAAATTCTGGAATGAACATATGGCGCACTATTACGCGCCAAAAAACTTTAATTTCTGGTATTTTTTTGGCTCGTTAGCGCTGCTGGTTCTAGTCAATCAAATTATTACTGGAATTTTACTAACTATGAATTATAAGCCAGATGCGAAATTGGCTTTCGACTCTATAGAATACATCATGCGTGATGTGCCTTGGGGCTGGTTAGTCCGCTATATGCACTCAACTGGAGCGTCAGCTTTCTTTATAGTCATATACCTACATATGTTCAGAGGCATCATGTATGGATCATTTAAGCATCCCAGAGAATTAATCTGGATTTTTGGTATGCTGCTTTTTGTAGCTTTAATGGCTGAAGCCTTTATGGGCTATCTATTACCTTGGGGACAAATGTCTTATTGGGGCGCACAAGTTATTATTTCTTTATTTAGTGCTATTCCTATTATAGGTGATGACTTATCACTATGGATTCGAGGCGATTATGTTATCGCTGACGCTACTTTAAATAGATTTTTTGCGTTCCATGTTATTGCAGTACCCTTAGTATTAGTCATGCTAGTTTTCATGCACATAGTCGCTTTACATGAAGTGGGCTCAAATAACCCTGATGGCATTGAAATTAAAGAATCAAAAGATCCTTGGGGACATCCTGTAGATGGCATTCCATTTCATCCTTACTACACCGTAAAAGACATCGTAGGTGTTGCAGTTTTTCTACTGTTCTTTGCTACCGTAATATTTTATATGCCAGAAATGGGCGGTTATTTCCTTGAACATGCAAACTTCATTCCTGCTGACCCAATGAAAACACCCGAACATATCGCACCTGTTTGGTATTTCACTCCTTTTTATTCAGTATTAAGAGCTATTCCAGATAAATTTGCTGGAGTTATTGCGATGGGTGGCTCTATTGTGGTTTTATTTCTATTACCTTGGCTGGATCGTTGTCCTGTTAAATCTATCCGTTATCGTGGTGGTATTTTCAAAAAAGCTTTATTTTTATTTGTCGTCAGTTTTTTAGCACTTGGTTATTTAGGAACACAACCCGTTACCCCAATAGCGACCATTCTTGCAAGACTTTTTACTACCATTTACTTTGGCTTTTTCTTATTAATGCCAATTTATACCCGTTGGGAAAAAACCAAACCTGTTCCTAAAAACTTAACTAGAGCTCATAGCCTTGAAGAGCAATTACATGCTATTGAAGAGCAACTGCCCGCACTTATAAAAGAAATTACAGAGCTAAAACCTGTAACTACTGAAATTGGCCACCCTGCATTTAAAAGCTCATTTTTTAACAGGCGACCAAATCCAGATGGTATTCGCAATGTAGCCACTCGCTTAGCAAAAAAACTAAAAGAGAGCTTAGATTGATATGAAAAAATTAATAATTATTGTGTTATTAACCCTATCATTCGGGGCAATTGCGAATGAAGAAATAGAATTACAATCTGCAAAAATTAATAATTCTGATAAGGATTCAATTCAACGTGGAGCAAAACACTTTGTAACCTATTGCTTGGGTTGTCACTCAGCCAAGCATATTCGTTATTTACGTATAGCCATCGATGTGAATGCAGATCCTCAAAAAGTACTTAGCGATATAGCTCCTGAAGGCGCGAGTATTTATGATCAACTGCACAGTGCAATGAACAAGCACGACGCAGAAAAATGGTTTGGTACACAACCGCCTGATTTATCATTAGTCGCTAGATCACGGGGCGCAGATTGGTTATATAGCTATTTAAAAAGCTATTATGTAGATACGACTAAACCCTTAGGCGTTAATAATTTGGTTTTCAAAGATACCGCAATGCCTAACCCACTTTGGCAACTTCAAGGTGAGCAACATGCAGAACAAAGAAAAACCATTTATGGTGAATATACAAAACTAGTTATTAATAAGCCAGGCACTCTGACAGAAAATGAATTTGATCTTTTTGTAAATGATTTGGTTAATTTTTTAGTTTATGTAGGTGAACCTGTACAATTAGAAAGACAAAGACTCGGAAAATACGTGATCTTTTTCTTATTGGTATTTTTAGTCATCGCTTATCTACTCAAGAAAGAATATTGGCAAGACATTCATTAATTAATATATTAAGAACTGATGTTAAGTTGCCATTCAGCGTTTTGAAAAAAACTAGGGCACTATCCCAATGATGCGTTAGTCGGTTAAACCAAGCGAGTGCGTCTCTGTTTTCGCTTCTCCCTCGATCTTAGGTTTTGTCGGGGGGAGGCAGAAAGGGCTACCTGCTCACCTAGCGACCCTCGGCATCCATAATGCATAACGTAAAATAATAAAATAAGGATATTTTCTTAATAGAAAGATCAAAAATACTTATAGATACCAAACCAAAAATATAACCTTATTTATGCTACAATAGTATTTTTTTACCGCCCTACATGTCCCAAGAGGTTGTTATTCGTGGCAAATATTATTACCCGTAAATCTGTAATGACGCTTTTTTCATCGCCCACATGCGCCATGAGTCATTGTGCTCGACTAGTTTTACACGAAAAAGGCATTACCGCAGACATAGAATATTATGACCCAAGCAATCCTCCAGAGGATTTACTTGAGCTTAACCCAAATGGTACATCTCCCACATTGATTGAACGTGACTTAGTTCTCTATGATTCACGAATTATTATGGAATATTTAGATGAGCGGTTCCCTCATCCACCCTTGCACCAAATGGATCCGGTTTCTCGGGCCAATGCAAGAATGCTGATTAAGCGCATAGATCAGGAATGGTATCAACTTTTAGATGAAATATTATTCTCTGGAGAAAAAAAATCTGCTCGAGCAAAAAAGTTACTTAGAGAGAGCATACTTTCTAACGAACCCATTTTCGCGGCACGACCCTATTTCATGAATGATGAATTTTCACTCATTGATTGCGTAACAGCTCCTCTATTATGGCGCTTACCCAGCATAGGCATTGATATATCAACGCCGAATGATACCATCACTAATTATGCACAACGTCTTTTCAAAAGACCTGCATTTAAACTAAGCCTCAGCGAAGCTGAAAAAGAAATGTCAGAGCCTATAAAATAATGACTTCTCTAAAACCTTATTTGATTCGTTCAATTTATGAATGGATTATTGACAATGATTTAACTCCTCACTTACTGGTTGATGCTGAGAACAGTCATGCTGTTTTACCACAGCAATTTATTGAAGATGGAAAAATAGTCCTAAACATTCGACCCCAGGCTGTCCAAGGACTTAGTCTAGGCAATAATGAAATACAATTTAGCGCTAGATTTAGTGGTAAACCCATGAACATAGTGGTTCCGATTTCAGCTATCATGGCAATTTATGCTAAAGAAAATGGTAAAGGCATGATCTTTGATCAGGAAGATGAAGAACCAGAAAACACTCCACCTGAAAACAAACCACCAACAAGACCTACCTTACGTGTAGTTAAATAGTCATGTAGCCCTGATATATTGCAAACTGCCAATACATCAGGGTGGTTTTCAATCACACTCAACTATGCGAGCAAACAGTTTACAGTCTAGGTAAGTTATCAAAACCGGCAACTTATTCCTTAATACTTAAAAATCTGATTTTGTATCTACTTCGACCTTGATTAATAACATGCACCAACTTTATCTCTGTATGTTATTTCGCTAATCTACGAGAACTAAAAATGCCAGATCTGCGCACCCCTTATTACCTTATCGATGAAACTAAACTGCTAAAGAACTTAGAAGTCATTAAGTATATCCGAGAACAATCTGGAGCTAAGTCAGTCTTAGCACTCAAATGTTTTTCAACCTGGAGTGTGTTCGACCTTATGAGTCAATATATGGATGGCACGACTAGCAGCTCACTTTATGAAGCAAAACTCGGTCACGAAAAGTTTGGCAAAGAAACTCATGCATACAGTGTTGCTTACTCTGAAGATGAGATTAATGAGGTCGCTAAATTTGCAGACAAGGTAATTTTCAACTCAATTTCTCAATTTGAGTTATTCCATGAGTCTGTGAGTCATCTAAAAGTTGGGTTGCGAGTAAACCCAGGCATTAGTTATTCCCACTTTGATCTTGCTGATCCAGCGAGAAAATATTCAAGGCTAGGTGTAATCGACCCACAAGTACTTGAAGCAGTTTCTGACCAACTTAGCGGTATCATGTTTCACTTTAATTGTGAAAATGACGATATTGAAAATATCACTAAAGCTATCAATCATATTGGCAGTAAATACAGCAATATTTTAAAAAAAATGCAATGGGTCAGTTTTGGAGGCGGCATTTACTTCACTAAAGATAACTACCCTATAGAAAAATTCTGCCAAGTTTTAAAAGATTTTTCAGAAACCTATGGTGTACAAGTTTATCTTGAGCCTGGAGAAGCAGCTATCACAGGCTGCGCTGAATTAGTAACTACCGTGCTAGATATCGTTCAAAATGAAATAGACATCGCCATTGTTGATGCCTCGATCGAAGCTCATATGCTAGATCATTTGATCTACCATACTAACCCCCAGATTTCATCTCACAAATCTGGCGAACACCCTATTCTAGTTGCTGGCAGAACTTGCCTAGCTGGCGACTTATTCGGACAATACGAACTAGACGCTCCATTAAAAATTGGCGACAAAATTAACTTTGCTGATGCAGCTGGTTATACGATGGTGAAGAAAAACTGGTTTAATGGCGTTGCCATGCCATCAATCGTGGTAAAAAGACTTAATGGTAATGTCGAGCTTGCTCGCAGTTTTGACTATACCGATTATTTAAATTGCTTATCATAAGAGGATTCAGCAGATGAAAAAAAATGTAATGATTATTGGTGCTGGAGGCGTGGCACATGTCGCTGCTCATAAAGCAGCTATGAATAATGATGTTTTGGGGGATATCTGTATTGCCTCACGAACTCAAGACAAATGCGACGCTATTATTGAAAGCATTCATAGAAAAGGCCATTTAAAAAATACCGAAGCAAAGCTATATTCAGCCCAACTAGACGCCTTAGATATTCCTGCAACTATTAAGCTCATTAAAGAAACAGGCTCAGAAATTGTCATCAATTTGGGTTCTGCTTTTCTTAATATGTCCATATTGGAAGCATGTATAGAAGCGGATGTTGCTTATATCGACACAGCCATACACGAAGATCCAGACAAAGTGTGTGAACAGCCACCTTGGTATGCTAATTACGAGTGGAAACGTAAAGACCGTTGCGCTGAAAAAGGCATCACTGCAATCTTAGGAGCAGGTTTTGATCCAGGAGTTGTTAACGCTTATTGCGCTCTAGCTGTTAAACGTTATTTCGACAAAATTGATACTATTGATATCCTAGATGTAAATGCAGGTAGTCATGGTCGATATTTTTCAACTAACTTTGACCCTGAAATTAATTTTCGTGAGTTCGTAAAAGTTTGGACTTGGATAGATCGACAATGGGCTGAATTCCCAACTCACTCTGTTAAAAGAGAATATGAGTTCCCTGTCGTAGGCAAACAACCTATTTATTTAAATGGCCATGATGAGCTACATTCTTTATCAAAAAATATCGATGCTAACAGCATTCGTTTTTGGATGGGCTTTGGCGATCATTACATTAATGTCTTTACTGTACTCCGTACACTAGGTTTCCTTTCACATCTCCCAGTAACATTGACTACGGGCCAAGAAGTTGTGCCACTTAAATTAGTGAAAGCATTGCTTCCAGATCCTATGACACTTGCGCCCAACTATACTGGAAATACTTGTATTGGTAATTTCATTAAAGGATGGAAAGATGGTGAGAAACGTGAAGTTCTGATCTATCAAGTATCAGATCATAAGAAATGTTATGAAGAAGTCGAGTCACAAGGCATTAGTTACACTGCCGGAGTTCCACCCGTTGCTGCAGCGATGTTAGTTGCAACAGGAGAATGGGATGCTAAAACAATGGTGAATGTCGAAGAACTTGATCCTGAACCGTTTATTGCAATCTTAGACAGAATCGGTCTACCGACAGAAATCTTAGAAATTGAACCAGATAGCCAGAATTCTTTTAATGGTACTGTTAAAGCACTAGAACTAGAGCTTTTAGAATCTACTGCAACCGTTACTGTTTCTGCAGCTAACCCTATGATTGCTGTAACACCTAAAAAATAAGCTAGGTTATTTAAATCGCATTATCGTAACATATCAAACCGTAGGGAGAGGTCTCAACCTGTCCCTACATCACAATCGGCGTGTGTGGGATGCTAAAAACATCCCTATACCCTAACTCTGTTGATTCAATACCTATACTTACCTAGATACCTAAGGCCATATTAGAAGACTAAGAACTTATGTCAAGACGGAGCAAACTTTCCTTTTCGCCTTTAGCCTTTCGCTTTACCTGCACCATCTACAAAGCCTTAGTCTTTATTTTAGCGCAACGAGTACATTGAAATACTGTAATTAACTTCCCCAGTTTTACATCAAACTTCTTGTCGTTAACAACTTTCCATTTATGAAAACCACTACGACAGAGTGTATTGCCTTTATGCCGCTCAGCAACGGACGGTCTTTTAAACTGAACGACTTCTCCCATGATTTATTATTGCACGGTTAAATTATGAAAATAAAAGGCTGTTTTATTTTTTAACAATACCATTCCAAGCTGCAAGCCAAGTTTGCAGTAAATAAGTATCGGCTTTCTTATCTAAAACACCTGCCAAAATACCTTGTATCGTTGTATTAACAATACCGAAGAATTGAATATAAGCCATCATAGGATCGATGTTACGAATTTCTCCATTAGTAATACCCGCTTGTATGATTTTGTAAATCTTGCAGAAAGCTGGAGTTTCTTGTAGTGGCTTCTCATCTGGTAAAAACTCATTAAACTTCATGTTCAATAAGAAGCGCATTACATCGGGCGCATCTTCAGTTAACTTAAACAATAAATCAACTGTACCCCTTAGTTGTTCAGAAGGCTTATCATTTTTAAGCCATATTTCGTCTATGGATTCGTTAAGATTAGCGAATATATCAACATACAATTGTGCAGCGATGACTTGTTTGTTAGTGAAGTGCTGATAGATTTCACTAGTATTTTTAATATTGGCCATTTTGGCAATATCTGTTAACGAGGTATTAAAATAACCTTTTGTTGCAAACAACTTAAGAGCTGCTATTGATATCTCACTAGATGTAGTGGTTTGTGGTGTTATATTAAGAATTTCTATTTCTTGATCCATATTTTTTGTATTGCAGCGGGTCAATCTGCTGCTTATCTGGGTGTTAAAAAAAAATCAAGCTATGAATAAAAATCAACAAAGTTGGCTTATTAACTTGATATTTGTAATATCAATAATTTAGTCTGTAGCAGTTAATGCTGCTCTAAGATAGTGAGTCATCGACCATAAGGTTAATACGGCAGCAACATATAGCAAGCCGTAACCAATCAAATTAATTGGAATACCCCATATATCTTCGCGGTATAACAAAAAGCCAATGGCTAGCATTTGCGCAGAAGTTTTCCATTTACCTAACTTTGATACCTTTACTTTAGTTCGCTGACCAATTTCGGCCATCCATTCCCGCAATGAAGCTATAGTTAATTCTCTACCAATAATAATAGCTGCTGGAATGGCTAAAAATGGCGATGCCTGTTGCTGAACAATAAAAACCAAAACTATAGCTACCATCAATTTATCGGCAACAGGGTCTAAAAATGCTCCAAAAGGAGTTTCTAATTGCATTTTTCTAGCAAGATAGCCGTCTAACCAATCAGTAAATCCAGCCAACAAAAAAATCAGCGTACAGACTATATTGGAGTATTGCCAAGGCAAATAGAAAACGACTGCTAAGAGCGGAATTAGCGCAATTCTTAACAAAGTAAGATTAGTCGGTAAATTAAATTGAATCGTCATCTTGATGATGAAATAGCTCGTAAATTCGTTGTGCCAACTGTCGGCTAATGCCGTCCACACTGCAAAGCGCATCCACACCTGCGCATGAAATACTTTGCAACCCCCCAAACTGTTTTAATAAAAGCTGTCGCCTTTTAGCACCTAATCCTACCACTGACTCCAGCACCGATTCCTTAGCTACCTTGCCACGACGCTGACGATGCCCCGTAATTGCAAATCGATGTGCTTCATCACGGATATGCTGGATTAATAATAATCCGCTAGCACCAGTATTTATGTTAATCGGCTGATCTTGGTCAACCAGAATCAACTTCTCCATACCAGGCTTCCTATCAGGCCCCTTTGAAACGCCGACTATCATAACATTATTTATGTCTAATTCTGCTAATGCCTTTTGCGCTTCTGCTACCTGACCTTTTCCACCGTCAATAAATAGTATATCTGGCGCTTCGTGTTCACCTTGCTTTAAACGTTTAAATCGTCTAAATACGGCTTGATGAATTGCCGCATAATCATCACCACCGGTAATACCCGTAATGTTAAATCGACGATATGCGGACTTTACCGGCCCCTCTCTATCAAAAACAACGCATGAAGCCACCGTTTGCTCACCTTGGGTATGACTAATATCAAAACACTCCAAACGCTTAGGCAAATCTTTACAAGCCAATTCTTCCTGTAAACTCATAAATCTTGCGTAACAGCCCTGTTTATCAGCGAGCTTAGCTAATAAAGAATTTTCAGCATTAGTCATAGCCATTTCTAACCATTTTAAACGCTCACCTCTAACCTTGGCAGAAATATTCACCGAATGCTGAGCTTTTGCAGATAAGACTTCACATAATAATGCCGATTCTTCCAATTCATGACTAACGATTAGTTCATAAGGCACCGGTTTTTCCAGATAATATTGAGGAATAAAGGCTAGCATCACCGAAGCAGGATCATGAGTATCCGTCATTTTTGGAAAGTAAGCTTTATTGCCCAAATGCTGGCCGTTGCGAATAAAGAATACTTGTACACAAGCAATATTAGCCTTAGTAGAGCAAGCAATAATATCTACATCGCCTTTTTCGCCACTTACAAAGTGTTTTTGTAATACTGAGCGTAAACTTGCAATTTGATCTCGGTAAGTAGCGGCTAATTCAAAATCGAGCGCATGTGCTGCTTGCTCCATATTTGTAATTAATTGATCAATCAGTAGACTGCCCTTACCCTCTAAAAACATGATAGTACTCGCTACATCTTGAGCATATCGTTGTTTATCAATAAGACCTACGCATGGACCACTACACCGTTCAATTTGGTACTGCAGACAAGGGCGAGTTCGATTGCTATAAATCGTATCATCACATTGACGAATAGGAAACAGCCTTTGTAATAGCTTCAAGCTTTCTTTTACAGCTCCAGTACTAGGATATGGCCCAAAATAACGGCCTTTCTTGTTCTTTGCACCTCGATGCAAACTGATCTGAGGAAATTCGTGCTCACTAGACAAATAAACATAAGGAAATGAGCGATCATCACGTAAACAAATATTATAGCGGGGTTTATGGCGCTTAATTTGCTGACACTCTAGCAATAGCGCTTCACCTTCGGTGTGAGTGACAGTTACTTCAATGGCAGCCACTTTTGTGACCATGACTTGTTGCTTGGTCGATGCTGTTTGATTTTTAAAATAACTAGAAACGCGATTTTTAAGGTTCTTCGCCTTACCGATATAAATAATCTCACCCTGAGTGTTAAACATGGTGTAGATACCGGGACGTGTCGTTAAGCTTTTTAAAAAGGCCGCGCTATCAAAATTATTTTCGCAGCTTACGTTAGACACGTTTCATCCTAATTATCTTTTAATGGTTAGCTAATACTAAAGCTTAAACCATGTTACGCGTTTACCCAAATTGAGATTAGTTAATAAACCTGATTGCAATAGGGCATCCACTGCTTTTTCATGCCTCAATCCGCGATCTTTAACTTGATACAAGTGACCCTTGTGCGTTTGTGTTTGCCCAAAAGTTTCGCCCTGCTCTAGTCGATTTAGCAACACTGAAAACACATCCGCACTGCTTTGTACGGCACGCCAAAATAATGTTAACTCATCATCAGTCGCTTTAATTTCAGGTGAAACATACGCGATGATATTTCCAGTGTCTATACCCGCATTAATATAATGCACAGTACAGCCCACTTTTTCAGGTTCCTGATTATAGAGCGCCCA
Organism: Methylococcales bacterium; assembly: GCA_003584875.1. Taxonomy (GTDB): domain Bacteria; phylum Pseudomonadota; class Gammaproteobacteria; order Methylococcales; family Methylomonadaceae; genus Methylobacter_C. The sequence continues at coordinate 10,451 of QVQD01000184.1, read as the reverse complement.
AAAAGTACAATCAGCGCCTCTATATTCAGGAGATAAACCGCCATGTAAATTGATAATACCTAAACGACCTTTTTCCAATAAAGTGCCTTTAAGCAATGAAGTGCCAAACACCACAATTAAATCAGCTTGATATCGGTCTATCAGTTCAACAACCTCGGGGTGATTAATATGTGGCACCTCTACTCTAAGCTCTGGATGCGTTAAATATGGAACTTCTTTATAAAAAAAGAATTCAGCTTCTTTATGCCCACTATAGCGCTTACGATCACGCAGCCAACGACTTAGTTTGCCCCATAAACTTGCCGGCTTTATTAATAGCTTTATTAATTTTTTAAAGGGATCGTCATGACCACTTTCTTGAATTATAGCTAAAGGTCTACAGGCTTTAGCGACTTGATTTGCAAAATATAAATGTCTAGGCGATTGCCCACAAAGAATAATAACAGAAAGTTTTGACATAAATAGATAGTAGATTATTCAGGAATATTAATACGCGCTAACTTAAGCATTAGCGCATCTGCAAAGAACTTTGCGGCCCAATTGGGATATTCAAACATCGAATATCGTCCCCAAATAGGCGCCGAACCCGCAATCGCACCTCTTTGGTAATCATATTTTGAACTCAGATGATGATTAGTCTTTATAAAGTCTATTCCACGCTCAACAGGCATCTTTAACTCATCAATACCTTGAGTATGGATAAGTCGCTGCCAGATAATAGTCATTTGAGCTAATCCTGTCAGGCAACAATAATTAGCCATAGGCACCCAGTTATCGTCATAAGTTCCCGCTAACCAACCATCAATACGTTGCTGTCTAGCTATCTCCTTAGCAGCTTTAATGGCCGCATTAATCATTTCCTCATTATCAAGTAATAGACCACTCTCTAATATCCCACGAATGGCATAAGCAATATTGTGAGTAAAAGGTAGACCCTTTTCTGTAAAAGCATTAGTTTTAAACCAAGCCGAGACTGTCTGTTGAGTCAAAGCCCAATGGATATTCTTGATAGCCGACTCCACCAAAAGCTTTTCATTAGCGATTAGCCCCGTCCGCAATAAAGCCCAAGCTGAACGGGCATTATAGGTATGCGGCGTATCGTTATGTTCCGAACGTCTCCAGCAACCATCATCATCTTGCTGCGACAACATCCAGTGCCCTGCCCTAACGGCTGCCTCAAGACACTCAATCCGATCAAAAGCTGAATAGCCCGCAATCATTCCGTGCATAATTTGCCCTGTATTAAAAATAACCGGTTTACTGCCAACCTCACCAAAATGACCAGGAAAAGAACCTGTAGAATTTTGTATAGATAATTCCCAGTCGACAATACGCTCAGCTCTTACTATTAAAGTTGGATCAGCCAACACTTTTGCAGCAGCCAGCAAGGTTTCAATAATATAACCACTGGTTTCAGGATAACTAGGCAGCCAACCATCTTCAAAACTCCAGCCTGCAGATACCCCGCCTTCATCAGCATAGCCAAGACGCTGATCTTGAGCATGACCTATCCATGCTATAACAGCTTTAAGATGATCTTCATCAGGTAATATGGGTTGTGTGGACAAACCGATGACATCATCTAATATCAATGCCAGATGTGCAGGTCGCCAAGGTTTATATCGTAAAGGTAATTTAATTAATCGGGTTAATAACATAGGAATATTTAAGCTAGGTATAAAGTTAATAACGCTCGTTACACAGTAACATTGTTTTGCACTCATTTGCCGCGCCTAGGAGCGCAAGGAGAAGCGACAATCGAGCCGCCTTTTCTTTGGATACTTTCTAAAAGCTGCGCAAAAAAGTATCTCGCCTTCGGGTGCGATAACCCGATTCAATAAATGTCGCGATAGCGATCTCATTATTTGTTTTCAAACCGCTGAATGGTTTGTATAAGATTAGTTAAAAAATTAATGTTAAATTGGCATAGTCACCTTTGACGCAACTTGGCGCATTTTGCCTGAGGCTTCAGGCTTAATCTCATTAACAAGCTGAATATGGATGATACAAGCACTACCAAAGCGAGCTTTAAACTTGTTAGCGATAACCGCTAAAGCATCACTACTCCAATGTTCATTGCAGACCACTAAAATCTCAAACTCATAAAGCGACTGCTGGGTAATCTTAAATTGCTCTATACCCGGTGTTTCGCGTAACACATAGATAGCCGCTAAAGCATGAATAATTGAACCATCTGAATGTATTAAAAAATCAGTATCACGACCAAGAACCTCATCTAACACATGCAAACCTCTGCCCTCCTTATCAAAACTCGACGACAATCTAACTTTATCTCCAGTGCGATAACGTATAAAAGCTTGAGCTTCTGAACAAAGTCCTGTCATAACCGCCTCCCCAATTTCTCCCGCTTTGACTGGCAAACCACTTTCATCTAATACTTCTAGTAATATGCTTTCACTCATTAACAGCAATTGCTGATTACTATTTTCATGGGCTGTAAAACCTATATCTCGACTACCGTATTCATTGGCAACAGGCACCTTAAAAACCTCGGTAATTAATTGGCGTTGTTCGGAATATAAAGGCTCACCGGTTGTACAAACCACTTTCAATGCAGGCAAATGCAGGTTACGCTGGTTTTTGTTAGCGTATTCAGCCAGTAAAGCAACGCTACTCGCATAGCCATAAATACAGCTAGGATTAAAGCGCTGTATCATCGTCAAATATGAATTCATCGTACTAGCCGACATAGCAAAAGCGTTTAAAACCAGTTGATTGATAAAGCGATCACGTATCGTTTTAATTTTATCGGTTTTATTCAGTTCTACAGGTGCACCCCATAAATAGACTTCCCGATCACCCACATTAACTTGCCACCAACGTCTAGCGCGGATACGACCAGCTGCATCAGAAGCCTGTCTAGTTCGCCCATAACTAAAAATCAAGGGAGCACCACTAGAACCACCCGTGGTATAACGAAAACAGCCACCCGGCACTTCTTTCCAAGCCATAGCTTGACCGTGTAGCTGTGCATCGGTTTTATTCATCGTCGGTAGCTTTCTTAATTCAGCCATTGAGATGCCATCAAGATCAATATCCGAGCTTGCAAACCGTTCTGCGTGCCAAGGACTATGTTGACGGGCAGACAATAATAAGTTTTGTAATTTTTGTAATTGCAAGTCTTCAAGCTCTGCTCTGGTCAGCCATTGTGAATCTTCCAAGGCTTGCAAATAAGAAAAAGTAGGCCTTTTCAACAAGGATTCTTGAAGTGGATAAATGAGTTTTCGTGATAAGAAAGGTGTCATAAAAGCCTTGGTCGCCTATTGCAATAGTTGATGATAGAGCCTTTGTATTTGCTCAGTATGTTGAGCAACAGCAAATGTCTTTAATGCATATTCACGTGCATCATACCCAAGTTGTAAAGCAAGCTTGGGATCGTTATACAGACGATCTATCTCTCCCACCAAAGCCATCGCATCATTAGGCGTAAACAACAACCCTGTTTTAAGATGCTCAATCATTTCCGCAGCTCCGCCATGACGTGGTCCTATTAGAGGTCTTGCCATTGCCATCGCCTCGATAACCACCGTACCTAAAGGCTCAGGACTAGTAGACGCAGATACCACAACATCTAAACCATTGTAAACTTGCTCCATCGCTGTCACATGGCCTGTAAAAACAATCAGATCGTCTAAATGTTCTTCATTAACACGCTTACGTAACATAACTTCATAAGCCACACACTCATCAGGCGTACCACCAACAATTAGCATTTTCAAATTTGGAATCTTGTCGCGTAAAGTGATAGCAGCATCAATAAATAACTCCTGACCTTTCCAAGGGATTAACAAACCAATCAAACCAACAGCAAAAGCATCAACAGGAATAGCATTGAGCCGTCTAAAAGCTAAACCATCAGCTTCCAAATTTAGAAGATCCAAAGCAATACCATCATAAATAACACTGATTTTTTCAGCGGGGACATGCAGGGTCTCTTGTATACTTTTAGCTATCCACTGAGATACCGAGATAAAATGACTTGGCAATCTATATGCCCAAGCCATCATCCTTGAACCCTTTTGCTCACCTCGAACATGACTAACAATCGGAATGTGTAAACACTTACCTACCAATAAAGCAGCACGATTACAAAGCGGTTCATTATTAGCATGAACTAAATCAGCGTTAAATCGCCAAGCAGTCCACAACAGTTGCACAAAAAAAGGTAGAAAGTTAAGCACATCATCTAGGCGAGCTAAAATTTGATTTAATAGCCACAGGACACACGGTATAGAACTGAGTGTTTTGTTGTTTAATAATTGAGCTCGTATGCCCACTATATCAATATGTCGATCAATAATTGGCAGCCACTGCGCCTCTTTAGGAATATCTTGATAAGGTAAATCTTTACGCCCTGTGATTACCAAAGGATTAAATTGCTGCCTATCTAACTGTCTTACTAAATGGCGTAAACAAATAATAGCACCGCCATAACCAATGCCATTTTCAACATAAAGTATATTTTTTATCTTAGCAATCCTCACAACCCATATACTCCAACAATTATGCATGTAGGTTGAGTTAGCGATAACGCAACCGGACACTATGAACTACGAAATGTCGGGTTACGCTATCGCTAACCCGACCTACAAAAAATCATTACTTAATAACTACATAAAATCTCTCCTAACCGCTTTTTTTAAATAGGTAGGAACTAAATCCCTAAAACAGAGTTTTTAATTTTTTTAATATCATTAAGCATTTAGCGGGTAAGCAAGCGGAAAGACCATAAATTAAAGCCCGCCACGTCAACGCCTCATACAAACTGGCTACAGCGGCTTGCCTAGCCCTCTGGTAATCTTTCAAATTAAAATACCAATAAGCAAGAGCGGTATAAGCATCGGCTACTAATCGATCTGGTTTTAAACCTTGTTGTATCAATGGCAAAGAAATAGTTTGTCTAAGGGATTGCATTACTTCGATACTATCGATCAACATAGCAGCCGAAGCCTTAGTGGCATTATTATTATGGAGTCGTCGTAACATCAGTATTTCTGGTAAACAACTAATAGGATAGTAAGCGGCTATTTTTGCCCACAATTCCAAATCTTCGCCATAATGAATGCTTTCATTGAACATACCCACCGCCAACAACGTATCTCGCCTTACTAATACTGTACCCGTAGGTATAAAATTCTTATGCAGTAATTTACTCAGTGCATCAGTTATTGGACGTCCTTGATCTTTAATAAAGCCAGTTAATAACTGATGCTTAGCGAGTACAGAAGGCGTCAAAACACTATTGTCCTCATCAATCTCTGTCATATCTCCTGCTATTAAATGCAACTCTGGGTAACGAGTTAAGCCAGCCAATTGCTTTTTTATTTTATCGGTTGTCCATTGATCATCAGCATCTAAAAAAGCAATCCAATCACCCTGAGCCATTTTAATTCCCTGATTTCTTGCCGCCGCAGGACCACGATTTTCTTGTTTATGATAACGAATATTTCCTGACAGACCCTGTATTACAGCTAAAGTGTTATCGCTAGAGCCGTCATCTATCACTATAATTTCATCTACTATGTAACTTTGCTTGACTATACTTATAATCGCCTCAGCAATATATGCGGCACTATTATAAGCGGGAATAACAGCAGAAATTCTCATCATCATTAAACCTTAACTATCTTGAATATCGACAAATTAAGCTTGCTGGGATTATCAAACCACTGATATAGGCCAATACCACCAACTTTGGATGACGGTAATAGAGTCGCCATAAATAAGGAGCAAGCTTTCTAAGTCCAGAGCGTCGCTTGAGTGGCTTCCACTGAGAGTTATTAAAGTGATTAACTATTTCACTATGATCACTCAAATATTGCTGACCCAATTCAGGCGAAGATAAATAACGTATTCCACCAATGTTAGAACTTATTGCTTTTAATAACTGATCTAAACCCTTTAATGAGTTATTAAACTCCCCTTCAGTTCGGGTGTAATTATAACGATGCGTAGAGATACTAATCGGCAAAGCTTGGGCATAAGCGACTCGAGCTTCATGATAAGCTGTATCGGCATTATTATTTCCATCAACAGGCTCATACATCACATTTCTAACTAAATAAACTTGAGCAGACTCACTTAAATCACCAGCTCTTATTAAGCTGCGATCTTGATGATAATGTCCTGACTTATCTCGTCTATCACAGCGATAGCCTGCTGTTTGTATCACAGACACACCCTCTTGTTGCCAAAGCCTTTCAATGTCGCTATTCCATAAATAACAAGGAGCGACTGTACTGAAACTAGTAAATCCAAACAACTCAGTAAATCGCTGTGTAGCCAAAACGATTAAAGCTCGAGCTTGCTCGCTACTTATTGCCTGAGTAGGAAGTTCGCTACCATCAACATAATGGCCTTGCAAAGCTGAGGCTAAATCTTCCCAATCCCAGCTTTGCGAATTCACTAAGGCATCGGCAATACGACTGTCATTAAGTTGACATAACCTAGCAAAGGCCTGACCATTTAGATGCTCTAAACCATGTAGTTGCGGCACCAGAACACCCTGCTTTATACCGAACAGCATGGCTTGATAAATTTCTGGTGACACTTCATTAAGTAGTTTTCGATGATAACTACCAGTAGCATCAGCCATAATCTTTTCGATATCTGGCATACTCAGCACTATATTGGCAGTTAACACGACTGCACGACCAACCGTATCCTTATGAGTCTCTAAACAAGAGAATAATTGTAAAAGTCGCTGAGTATGGAGTTCATTACCCGGTCCCCAATCATCACTTTCAACAAGAACAGGCGTATCTGCAAAGTAAAGCTCCAGCCAAGTTTTTTTAAATAAAGGATACTTCCAGGCAAAAACTACAGCCAAGATCAGCAGCCAAGCACTGAAAATTATTAAAAATATCATCATCTATTTGAAGGCTAGGTGAATGCCACTCAACTAATTTGTGAGCTCCTAAGAACAAGTTGCGATTTATTTATGAAGTGCTAATAAATTAAAGACAACAATATCATAAGATTGCTAATGATTCTAGTTGAATTTATCAGCCTCTTATTATTAACATAAAATATCAGCTTACTAAATGCATATAAACTATCAACAACAAACTAACAGCCCACTAAAATCAATCACCACCTCACCTGCATTAGCAACTAGAAAGTATATAGAAAATACAAAAAAAACTAGGTTTTTAACACTCAACAGGTTTTTGTAATGCTAGTTACATTTATTCATGACAAAATATGCGCTGTCCTAAGTGTTGATTTGAGAATCTATGAAAATTGCTATTTTATCCCGTAATGCCAAATTGTATTCAACCGCCAGATTAGTTGAAGCCGCTCAAGCACGGGGGCATGAAGTACGGGTCTTGGACGTATTACGTTGTTATATGAATATCACCTCACATAATCCTTCCATACATTATCGTGGTGAAGACTTAACTGGATTCGATGCCGTTATTCCTAGAATAGGCGCATCAGTGACCTTTTACGGTACTGCGGTATTACGTCAATTTGAAATGATGAATGTGTTTCCACTAAATGAATCGGTAGCCATTTCACGCTCTCGTGACAAATTACGATCGGTGCAATTACTCGCTAGAAAAGGGATAGGCCTTCCTGTTACTGGCTTCGCCAATAATCCAGACGACATCCAAGATTTAATTTCTCAAGTTGGTGGCGCACCGCTAGTCATTAAACTATTAGAGGGCACGCAAGGTATAGGTGTGGTCTTAGCAGAAACACACAATGCTGCTGAAAGCGTTATTCAGGCCTTCATGGGGCTCAACGCTAACATCATGGTACAAGAATTTATTAAAGAAGCCGGTGGCAGTGATATCCGCTGCTTCGTTATCGGAGATAAAGTCGTTGCCTCGATGAAGCGTCAAGCCAATCCTGGAGAATTCCGCTCCAATTTACATCGGGGTGGCTCTGCCTCCTTAATACGCTTAACGCCTGAAGAACGCTCCACCGCAGTTCGCGCGGCAAAAATCATGGGACTCAATGTTTGCGGTGTAGACATGCTACGTTCCAATCATGGCCCTGTCATCATGGAAGTCAATTCATCTCCCGGTTTACAAGGCATAGAAAAAGCAAGTGAAAAAGATATTGCTGACCTGATCATTCAGTTTATAGAAAAGCGTTTTGAAACGATGGAAACAACCAAAGATAAATCACCCACTAGAACGCGTACCCGAGGCAAAGGCTAACACCGCGTTAGGATGCGCTGAACAATGTTAAGCGCATCGTTTATCAAAGTTCTAAAGCCAGTGATTTGTAGGCCGTTAATAGCGTGACGTATTACACCAATGCTATACGTTATCTTGGTGCAACACGCTTAAGCTATTGCACCCTACGATTATTGATTTTATTTTCGCAGAAAAAATAGTTTTAACTATGGTCTAATGAATCCTGTCGGTAACAACGGAATAGTTAATGTATTATCAAGGCATCAAAAAAATCATCGTAACACGCGTTGTCGATAAAAAACCTAGTCGATTAAATGGCTTACACCCCATCATTGAGCGCATCTTTTTAACGAGGGGTATTACTACCAATACCGAGCTTGAGAGAGATCTTTCAAAACTGCCCTCACCTTGGCTACTATCTGGCATGGAAGCCATGGTCGAACATTTAATCATTGCTATACAAGAGCAACAGCGTATCTCTATCGTTGCTGACTTCGATGCAGATGGTGCAACGAGTTGTGCCGTAGCTATCAAAGGCTTGCAATTAATGGGTGCAAAACATGTGGATTTTGTGGTACCCAATCGTTTTGAATACGGCTATGGTCTTACACCAGAAATTGTTGATTTGGTTAAAACTCAACGACCCGATGTCATTATTACCGTAGATAACGGTATATCCAGCATTGATGGCGTTAAAGCCGCACAAGCCTCTGGCATTAAAGTCTTAGTTACTGACCATCATTTACCAGGCGCTGAATTACCCAGCGCCGAAGCTATTGTTAATCCTAATTTAACTGATGATAAATTCCCCAGCAAAGCTATTGCGGGTGTAGGCGTTATATTTTATGTATTGCTGGCTTTAAGAAGTCGCTTAAGGGATAGGCACTGGTTTAGTAATAATAAACTCCAAGAACCCAATCTTGGTCAATTACTCGATTATGTCGCCTTAGGCACGGTAGCCGATGTTGTCGCCTTAGATCAAGTTAATCGTATTCTAGTCTATCAAGGCTTAACCCGCATTCGCTCAGATCGCTGCCACCCTGGCATTACCGCACTCATAGAAGTATCAGGTAGAAATCCACAGTCTCTGGTTTCAGCCGATTTAGGTTTTGCTGTAGCACCTAGATTGAATGCCGCTGGCCGTATGGATGATATGTCTCTGGGCATACAATGTTTATTGACTGATGATCCTGTGCTTGCCAAAGAAATAGCTGTTCAATTAGATGCGCTTAATAACGATCGCAGAGAAGTTGAAGGTGTTATGAAGCATGAAGCAATGTCTTTATTAAACGAAATGAATGCCTTAGACAAACAGTATTTATTATCTGGCGTGTGTTTGTATGATAGTTCTTGGCATCAAGGTGTTATTGGCATCTTGGCTTCACGCATAAAAGATCGTTTACATAGACCTGTCATCGCCTTTGCACCGGCGGGTAAAGATTTAATTAAAGGCTCTGCACGATCTATACCGGGCGTACATATAAGAGATGTACTCAGTGACATTTCAGCCTTACATCCGCAATTATTGAGCAAGTTTGGTGGTCATGCTATGGCTGCTGGCTTAAGTATTAGCATGCACGACTACCCTGTGTTTGCTCTTGCTTTCGATGAAATGGTTAGTAAACGTTTAGCAGATGTCGATTTAGAACAAAAGATACTCTCCGATGGTGAATTATCGGAACAGGAAATGACACTCGAATTTGCAGATTTATTACAAAATGCATCTACTTGGGGACAAAGTTTTCCTGGCCCTATTTTCGACGGATTATTTGATGTGATTCAGGCGCGAATAGTCGGACAAAGACATCTTAAATTAGTGTTACGAAAGCCAGAAGGAAACTTGCTAATTGATGCTATCGCATTTTTTATGGATCAACCTGAACAATGGTTAGGCCTTAGGCAAATCAAAGCTGCTTATAGCTTAGAGATCAATGAATACAGGGGACAACGTAGTGTGCAATTTATTTTGCAATATTTGGAAAAGCTAGCTTAGAAAAAGGCGATTAAACCGCCCTCTTCATGTAGGTCGGGTTAGGCGCTAGCGCTAGCCCTAGCTCTAACCCAACACTGGACTTCAAATGTCGGGTTACGCTATCGCTAACCCGACCTACTTCTGTAGGGGCGAATTCATTCGCCCATTAAATTCTTTGCTGATACGTAGCGAATTTTTCGCCGCTAAAAAAAAACCGAATGGCTATAAATGCACCCTGCGGGAATGCTTACTTATATAGATAACTATAATTAGATAGCCAACTCAATGTGGAACGGGTTAGGCGATAGCCA
>QVQD01000231.1 GCA_003584875.1 Methylococcales bacterium | reverse complement strand
AATATTATCAATGAGTTATTGTTTCTGAGTAGACTCTAACTAACCATAAAACAATCGTAATTTTTAATAGTGCGGATTTCAGTAAAAAAATTAACATACATTATTTACAAGACTTCTATATGTCGGTCTTCATATTGTGTAACAAGCTGATTTTAATTTATTTTATAAGTTTAAAAGGAGTAACCCAAAGCTGGGGAACGAGTCCAGCTTGTCAGCCGCTAAGCCTATTGGGTTAAATTGATTATATCAGGAGCTTTATCGCTTACTGCTTAAATCTTTGTCTAGGGTTAATAGTTCCAGATTATAGGTAATAGCCGTTGCTACAATAATGGCATCAGGTAGTTTTACCCTGTGGCGTTGTTTGAATTTAATCGTAGTGACCTCAATATCCTCAGTGATTGCGATACTCACCATCTTGTTAAGTAGTGTCTTTATAGCCTGTTGCTCAATGTCGGTGATACTTGGAAAACCCAATAACTCCATACGAGTTATGGCACTATAAGCGCATTGATTAATAATGACCTGTCGATCATGGAGCAAAGCCTTAACTTCTGTGGATTTATGATACATACCTATAATCACATTAGTATCTAGTAAAAACTTAACTCCATTCATCACGCATAGACCGCTGTATATCCATTGGCGCACCTTTGAAAGTAGGCAGACTAGGCAATGATTCCATTAAATCTTCCAGTAACTCATGGTCATGGCGGTACTTCTCAACAAGTCTTTCTATAAGCTCACTGCTGCTTAAATGCTGTTGTTTCGCCATATTGCTTAGAATACTGGCAGCTTGGTCACTTATTTGTAATGTGGTCATGGTGTACAGCCTCATGGTTGATTATATGCACTTTATTAAGCCTTATTATACTTGGTTGAATAACTAGCACCACAATACTAAATCAGCTAATCTTTTTAAGCTCTATCACCTGTGCTCCATTCTTAAGCGTGCCTAGATAATCACTCCATGATTGCATCATTTTATGGCGTTCAGGTAAATGCGAGGTTCTGTTATAAGCGCGTCCGTTAGCGTCTCGAACAGCGTGGGCAAGTTGATGTTCTATAAAATCAACTCGGAAACCTAGTACTTCATCTAATATAGTTCGCGCCATAGCTCTAAAGCCGTGAACGCTCATTTCATCTTTAGTAAAGCCCATGCGTCTTAGAGCCGCTAACATTGCCATATCGCTCATCGGTCTTGAGCCGTTTGGAGTTCTAGCACTTGGAAATACAAAGCGACCGCTGCCTGTAAGCGGCTGTAGCTTGATTAATATATCAATGGCTTGAGTTGATAAAGGGACTATGTGATCTGTTTCAGTTTTCGTAACAAAATATCGCCATTCTCTAGCCTCTATATCGATATGCGCCCATTCTGCCTGTCTTAGCTCACTAGGGCGTACAAAAACCAATGGCGCAAGCTGTAGGGCTGATTTAACAACGAAAGAGCCAGTATAAGTATCAATCGCTCTCAATAATGGTGCAGCGTCTTTCGGCTCTGTCAGTGAGGCAAAGTGACCACCTTTAGCGATTGACAAAGCTCCTCGTAAATCTGGGGTTATATCTCGATCAACTCGGCTAGTCTGCACTGCATACCTAAACACCTGTCCGCAAATCTGTAACACCCTGCGAGCTGTTTCAATAGTGCCTCGATCTTCAACACGCCTAACGCAGTTTAAGATATCTATGGGTAAAATATCGGTTATGGGCTTAGTGCCCAGCCACGGAAAAATATCTCTTTCAAGCATCCGCTTAGAGCGATTATTTTTATCATCCCAAGTAGTAACCTTTTTAATGCCCCACTCTCTTGCGACGATCTCAAAGCTATTAGTTGCGCTTGTCTCTCTTGATCTCTTAACCGCCTTTTTATTTTCGCTTGGGTCGATACCACCGTCCGCTATTTGTTTTCTGGCGACATCTCTTTTTTCTCTAGCTTGCTTTAAGGTGGTTTCAGGATAAACGCCAAATGACAAAGTCTTCTCTTTACCTGCAAACCGATATTTAAGCCTAAAGTATTTACTGCCGTTGGGGTTAATTAAGATATACAGCCCCTTTTCATCAGATAGTTTATAGGGCTTGTTTGGTAGCGGCTTTGCGGCTTTGATGGTGGTGTCTGAAATTGCCATTTGGGGGTATCTCTTTTTGGAAAAGTGAATGTACCCCTGTTTTATACCCCATAATATTTGGTTTCAATGCACTTTATTGAACCTTACTGGCATAAAAAAACCCTCTAAGCCTTATGACCTGAGGGTTTAATGTACTTCTTAGAATCTTATTAAATCTTTATTTGGAGGCTGCGGGCGGAATCGAACCGCCGTAGATGGCTTTGCAGGCCACTGCATAACCATTTTGCTACGCAGCCGTAATAAGAGAAATAAAAAAGCCGCGAATTATCGCGGCTTTTTTATTAAATATTGGAGCGGGAAACGAGATTCGAACTCGCGACCCCAACCTTGGCAAGGTTGTGCTCTACCACTGAGCTATTCCCGCACTGAATTTATCTGAGCTATTATAGATAAATTTTTAAAACTGTCAAACTTTATTTATTGAATGTCGATTGCTAAAGCCCAAGCTTCATTTCCTTTACAGCTTCCATCTTCAACTCTGACTTTGGCGTAAGCGTTTTGTTTGCCAAAAGCATCAGCAAACTCTAGGACAGAAACCTGTGTTCCCTGAGGTATATGTTGACAAGCGCCATTTCTGTCGGCTTCTTCCGTATCATCATAGGCAGCTATAGCGCCAGGAGTAGATACTAAACGAACAGTTGCTGCAGGGTCATAGGCGTTGGCGCTTTTTAATGAATAGCGCTGACCTATCGCGAGATTAATAAGCTTAGGGCCATTAAGAGCTGGTTTTGAACCACCGCCGCCTGATGACATCAGTAAAACAAGCAGAACGGCTACGCCACCGATTGCACCAAAAAAAACTTTTGGATTTGTTTCTTTTAAACTTAGAAACGTTGAAAGTGCATTGCCAGCAGTTTCTTTTGCTTTATCGGTAGCAGATTCATTGTTGGCATTAGTTTGTTGTGGTTGAACAGTTTCTTCTGGTTGTACGTTTTCTTCATTACTCATTTCTCATCCTCACGATAATGTAATTTTATTTATTATTCTAAATGAATGATTGCTTAACGAACAGGCAAATTTTATTAGGTATCAAGTAGATGCCTTAGGTTTGCTAATCAGTTACTTCTGGAAATATAGGAAGTGTTTTATAACAAGCATATACTCGGGAACTAAACATACCACGATCAAAAAACTTTTCAAGTTCTTTATAAGGAGATAGGGCTAGAGACTTTAAATAATTAACTTAAGTACTACCTATAATTGTTCATTAATTATTTATTTGCGGGAGGTAATCAATACATTTTGCTTTCAAGTATAAAGTTGATTTATTTAAGTTAGCCTTAATTTACAGTTTTATTGATTATTGTGATGTGAAGGGCAATAAAAGCTTTACTTGAATTAGAACAGCCCAACTATTTCTAGCTATTCAAATTAATATGAAAGTCATTAATTTAAGCATTGAAGTGGCTGGGCTTAACTGGACCTAATGTGGTTTTGTGGTTTGTACTGGAGTAGGTGCTGGCACGGGGACAGGGACAGGTGCCATTTCAGCTGCTTGGGTGATGACTGATTGTTTAGTCAACTCCTGTTTGGCGCGACGATTGCCTTCGCCATATAAGGTGAAAGTAATCATTACTAAAATAGTGCTTATGATAAGAATTAAAAATCTATCTGGCTTCTTCATAAAAAATAATGGCCATTGGGGCTTGTACATGCCTGTAATGAAGAAAAGGACAGTCCATATTGCTAGGTCGAAGGCGTAATTTACCATTATATATACCTGTTAATGTTCGTGTTAAGTTGCTTTACATTATTATTCAGATGAGTGGTTGTTTGCAACACCCTACTTAATTTTTGATATCAAAAATAATACTTTAGAGTTTGTGGGCATTAATATTTGTTAAGAATATATTTTTATTTTTAGCAAAAATATTTTCAAATAACTTAAAAAGTCTTTATAATGCGCGGTTCAATGGGGCATACCGCTCCTCCTTGCTTTACCTTCTTTTTAAGACAGAGAAGGAAGGCTTAACCGAAAGGAAAAATAATGCGACATTATGAAATTGTCTTTTTAGTCCACCCCGATCAAAGCGCTCAGGTTCCCGCAATGATTGAACGTTATAAATCAACCATCGAAGCGGCATCTGGTACATTACATCGCTTGGAAGATTGGGGTCGTAGACATTTAGCATACCCTATTAAAAAAGTTCATAAAGCACATTATGTGTTAATGAATGTTGAATGTGATCAAGCTACATTAGAAGAGCTAGAAAGTGGCTTTCGTTTTAATGATGCCATTTTACGTAGCATGACTTTATTGCAAAAAACAGCTGCAACTGGACCATCCATTATTGCTACCTCAACTGCAGAAGAAAACAAAGCCGCTGAATCAAGAGCTAAAGATGCCGCAGCAAGAGAAGCTGTTATAGTGCCAGCAACAGGCGATATTGACGATGACGTTGATTTAGATGATGTTGATTTTGATGCTGACGATATTATCGTTGATTAACACTATAACTTATTGTATTTAAGGAAATTATTATGGCACGTAACATCAGACGCAAAAAATTCTGCAGATTTAGTGCAGAAGGCGGAACAGAAATCGATTACAAAGATTTAGATTTATTAAGTGATTACATCACTGAAACTGGAAAAATTGTTCCTAGTCGTATTACAGGAACTAGCGCTAAGTATCAAAGACAATTATGTGTAGCTATTAAACGTGCACGATTTATTGCTTTGCTGCCATTCTGCGACGCACATAAATAAACACTAGGAGTAGGCGTGAATTTATTAGCGAATTATATTATGCGAGGAAGAATACAAGCCATGATCGTGGCTTCGACCCTTGCTTTATTATCGTTAATGATGCCTCCAGTCAGTGTTGTAAGTTCAGCAGCAATTGCTTTAGTCACATTAAGGCGCGGTGCATATGAGGGTTTAACTATTTTAGGTTGCTCAAGTATTGCAGTTGGTTTATTAGGCTTTTTAATACTGGGTAATTTTCAGTTTGCATTACTTTATGTAATGGTGTTGTGGTTACCTGCTTGGTTAATTTCAATTGTTTTAAGAGAAGGTCGGCATTTATCTCTGGCAGTTGAAATTGCGGTATTCATGGGTGTAATAGGGGTTATTGGCTTTTACCTTTTTATGGCTGATCCTGTTGAGATGTGGAAAGCGGTGCTTACACAAATGATTCCGACTGATGCTCCAGTTGTAGATATTCAACGAACCATAGAGACTCTGGCTCATTATATGGCTGGAATTATTGCGGCAGGCTCTGTATTTGGCTTGCTGTTTGGTTTGTTTTTAGGTCGATGGTGGCAGGCAAATCTCTATAATCCAGGTGGTTTTAGGTTAGAGTTCTTGTCTTTAGATGCAAAGCCGAGAATATGTATAGCTAGTTTAGCTATCGTTGCTACAGCTTATGTAAGTTCCGGAACTATTTCTGAGCTTGCGTGGAATATTAGTATTTTACTTTTTGTGCTATACACAGTAATCGGAACGGCTATATTACATTCCGTTTTCTTAACTAAAAAACTAGCTCGCTATACGGTAGCAATGCTATATATCACTTTGTTTTTAGTACCGCATGCAATGTTGCTGGTTGTACTTATTGGCTTAAGTGATCCGTGGCTGAATTTACGAAAAAACAAATCGAATTAACACACGCCTGATGGCGTATAAATAATCGGCTAAAACCGAAAGATGAGGATTAAAAGATGGAAGTTATTCTTCTTGAAAAGATAGCAAACTTGGGTAACCTAGGTGATCGAGTAACGATTAAATCTGGTTACGGTAGAAACTATCTTGTACCACAAGGTAAAGCTGTTGCTGCAACAGCTAATAAAATTGTTGAGTTTGAAGCTCGTCGTGCAGAACTTGAAAAAGCAGCGGCTGAAAAGTTGAGTGCAGCTCAAAAGCTTGGCACTGAACTAAGCAAACTTGAAGTTGTTATTTCCCATAAAGCGGGCGATGAAGGCAGATTATTTGGTTCAGTCGGTACAATTAATATTGCTGAAGCGATTACTGCGGCAGGCATTGCCGTAGAAAAACATCAAATTCGTTTGCCGCATGGAACTATTCGTCACATAGGCGATTATTCTATCGACATTAATCTACATTCTGATGTAATCGTTACTTTATCAATAAAAGTTGCTGCTGAAGCATAATTTATTGAGATCAAGGGCTCAAGGTGAAAGGTAAAAACGTTCGTTTTTTAACCTTTTACCTTGTACTTTGAACTATGCGTTATTTCTATACCAGTCTATTTTATTTAGCTATACCCTTCATACTACTGCGCCTGTTCTGGCGTAGCATAAAAGCCCCTGCTTATCGTCTTAGATGGCGAGAGCGTTTTGCTTTATACACTAAAAGCTATGCCCAAGATGTTATCTGGTTTCATGCTGTTTCAGTAGGTGAGTCAGAAGCCTTATTCCCTTTAGTTAAACAAATACAAAAACTGCATCCAACTGTAAAGGTATTGATTACAACAACTACGCCAACTGGTTCTTCGCGTGTTAAAGCTGTCATGCAAGAATCGGTTATTCATGTGTATTTGCCTTATGATCTTCCAGATGCTATTGGTCGATTTATGCGCTGTTTTAAGCCAAAATTGGCTATTATTATGGAGACTGAAATTTGGCCTAATCTTTACCTGGCTTGTGGAAAAAGAGCTGTTCCACTCTATATCATCAATGCTCGATTATCTGAGAAATCATCACGAGGTTATCAAAAAATACCCTCACTAATACGACCCGTTTTAGCGCAAGTAAGTCTTATTGCGACTCAAACTGAAGATGATGCTAAACGATTTATAAGTATTGGTGCAGATAACGCCCAAATCAAAACAATGGGTAATATAAAATTTGATATTAAATTTTCTCAAGAAACTCTAGAGCTGGGTATGCAAATAAAAAACGATTTATTTCGTAGACGGTTTGTATGGCTTATAGCGAGTACTCATAAAGATGAAGAATCAATATTTCTAGCTGCTTATCAAGAGATAAAAAAGAAAATTCCTGAGTTATTGTTAGTCATCGTTCCACGACATCCCGAGCGATTTTCAGAGGTTAGAAAACTCTGTGAACAACAGCAATTGGCAGTGGTTTCGCGCACAACTAAAGAAAAAGTAAGGGTAGAGACGGATATTTATTTAGCTGATACTTTAGGTGAATTAAAAATGCTTTATGCCTCTGCGGATATTGCCTTTGTTGGAGGTAGCATGCTGCCAATTGGCGGACATAATATACTCGAGGCTGCGGCTGCAGGTGTTCCTGTTATGTTTGGCCCATATATGTCGAATTTTAAAGACATTGCTCGCGGTGTTCTTGCTACTAATGCTGCTGTGCAGTGTAAAGATAAAGAGACTTTAATAGATTCTTTTTTGATTCTTTATAGCCAACCCTTGTTCAGAGCTACATTAGTCGAAAATGCCAAGGCTTTTGTTATTAATAACCAAGGCGCCACTGATAAAATATGTAAAATTTTAAGTCTTGCAGTGATAAAATAAAGGCGTAGAAATTCTGTTAGTGCTTGTAGCTATAAAAAGCCCTTAGGCTAATCAGTAAAATAAAGCATTAATGCAATTGCTAATGGGCTTAAGTACCAGGATACTAGCTCTTGCTGACATCCGAAATGAAATCTAAAAATCAAAGCTTATAATTATAAAAGTACTCTAGTGACTTTAAGTGGTAATTGCCTTGCGTATAGGTTGTGCTGGTTCACTCAACTGTTATTGATAACTCCATTGGATCAGTCCTTGCAGTCATAACTGAGATCATTTTGCATCTGAATTTATAAAAGAAAACATCTTCATTTATCTAAGCTCGTCTTAGTCCAGCTAAAAACTAGAAGGCCTAGCACTCAATATTTAATAGTTAATATTAAATAGGTATTCATAAGGCGTATGGTTATAGCAAGCTCATAACGTTGTAGCTCATTTATTTTAAGAATGAGCCTTTAACCTTAATTTATAATTATAAAGAGAGTAACGCATGCAACATCAACATAATTCATCAAATGCAATAAAGTTATCCGTAATCGTAACCGTTAAAAATGAAGTAAGTTCTATTGCCACTTTTATTGAATCATTATTGAATCAATCATTAAAGCCAGATGAAATTATTATTGTCGATGGTAATAGCAATGACGGTACTCAAGAAATCCTTAATAAATTTGAAGCAAAGAACAAAATTCGAATGCTGGTTCGTGAATGCAATATTGCTGAAGGTAGAAATTTTGCTATAGCTAATACAATTAATGAATATATAGCCGTTACTGATGCGGGTTGTGTTGTTGATAACAATTGGCTAATAGAAATTGCTAAGGCATTTGAGACACCTGATAACCCAGATGTTGTTGCGGGAAACTTTCAATTTGATTGCCATAATGTTTTCGAGGAGACTGTGGTTTTATCAACCTTTAATCCAGAAAGAGCAGAAACAGAGGCAGCCATTTATTATCCATCTAGTCGTTCTGTTGCCTTCAAAAAGTGCGCTTGGGAACAAGCTAAGGGTTACCCTGAATGGCTGTATGCTGCCGAAGATACTCTCTTTAATATTCGCTTACGGCAACTTAATTTTAAGTTTGTTTTTGCTAAAAAAGCACTGGTTACCTGGCGTCCAAGAGAAACATGGAAAGCACTAGCTAAGCAACGCTTTAATTTTTCAAGGGGAAATGCACGTGTAGGAATTGGCACTGAAGGTTATATGATTAATATTAAATATCATGGACTTATTTTAGTGTTCTTATTACTTTCTATGACTTGGTCATGGATGATGGTTTTTAGTATTTATCCAATGTATTTGCATATTAAAAATAACTTGTGGTCTCAAGCAAAAAAAGCTACTCGAAAATCTAATCGCCCAAATATTTTTTGGAGAGTCTTGCTAGTCATGGAGTTTGTTCGCTTAATGGGTATTGTTGGTTTTATTAGAGGTCGACTGGATCGTTACTTAAATAAGCACTATATTGAAAATCAAATGCAATGGATGGGAATAAAAACATTAGATGACCTAGAAGAGAATTATCGTGCGTGACTACGTTGTACTTATATTTTTAATTGCTTGCATACTAGCTGCTTTGAGAAAGCCCTGGTGGGGAGTGCTGTCATTAGCAATATTTAGTTATTTGAATCCCCACGCTTTTGCTTGGGGATTTGTTAGAACGCTGCCGGTTTATTATGTGTTATTTTTAGTGGTCGCCTTTCGGACATTTACTTGTAACGATAAGCAGCCCTTACCAAATGATTGGCGTATACCTGTGTTTGTGATGCTATGGATAGGCTTTGCCATTACTTCAACACAAGCTTATTTTCCTGATCTTGCTTGGCGAAAGTTTTGGTTAGTTACAAAAATATATTTGCCCTTTTATTTCACCTTAGTATTAATTAATACACGGGAAAAACTTTATTGTTTGATTATTACAATAGGAGCTTCGATAGGTGTTGTAGCTGTTAAAGGAGGACTTTTTGCTATTTTAAAAGGTTTTTCTGCGCGTGTTTATGGACCTCCAAATACTCAATTTGAAGAAAACAATGCCTTTGCAGTCGCAATGTTGATATCAATACCGCTATTATTACTTTGGCAAAAAGAAACGCTCAATCCTTGGACTAAAAAAGGGTTGCCGTTTGCGATTCCCATTATTTATGCAGCATCTTTAAGCTCATGGTCACGGGGTGCATTACTAACTATGGGAGTATTGACACTTATTCTTATACTTAATAGTAAACGTAAATATCTCATTATTCCTTTAATACTTATTGGCGCATTTTTTGTGAAAGATTATTTGCCCCAAGAATGGTTTGGAAGAATGAATACTATCGAAACCTTTCAACAAGACAGTTCAGCAATGGGGCGTATTACGGCTTGGACAGACGGCTGGAATCATACCTTAGAACATCCTTTTACTGGGGCAGGATTTGAAGGCTGGTTATTTGTGACTCAACGCGATTGGCATAGCTCTTATGTGGAAATGTTTTCAGAGCACGGATTTGTAGCTTTTGGATTATGGCTTTCATTAATTTTAGGTACATTAATCAGCCTTACTAATATACCTAAAAAAACAAAAGATATAGAAGGTATGGAGTGGGTTAGTCAGTATTGTTTTATGCTAAGAGCTTCATTGATTTGTTATATGGTAGGAACTGCTTTTTTGGGACTTTCTTATTGGGATTTACTTTACCATTTGATATTTATTTCTGTTTTACTTAAGAAAATTGTTATGGATGAATTAGCTGTTAAACAAGTCGGGTCTATTAAACCTCGTTGGGCAATGCCATAGACAGATGTAGGCAGTAATCCCACCCCAAGCGGAGCGCGTGGTGGCGTTTCCAGCTCATGATCGATGTATGTGCCGGAAACGCTTTACTCGCTTACGCTCGAAAAGCCTTATTCCACCTACAACTTTTTTATTTTGTAAGTCATTGTTTTGTGTGATGTGGAAGAGGCTTTTACAGCCTCGATAGTTAGCCTGCTATAAGCTGAGTGCTTAATAGCCTAATTGAAGGCTAATATCGGCAAGCTGAGGTAATATAGCGCTTATTTTTTCTTGATTACTGCCATCTTTCCATTTATCAACACGAATCTCAGAGAAAGTATTGTAAGGTGTTTCTAAAACAGCGGCGCAATGGTTCTTCATTGCCTCATCAAATGGCAGATTACAAGCTTGAAATAGTTTTTCAAACTCTAAAACAGGTTGATTTATTAACGTCTCATAAGCAACTTCATGCCATTGATGCTGAGGAATTAAAGTTTTAGCGGCTAAGATAGCTTCATTCATGGTTCGGTATTGAAATGCACAAACTTGCTCAATAGAAGCCTTATTTAAGTGCCTCCAACCCTCCGCTAAAAAGAAACACCATTGCTGATATTTGCCCTGCTCTATCGCTATTGTTTCTGTTAAATCCTTAGACCATGTCGCAAATTCATTCGATTTTCCCCAACCATGAATTAATGAGTCAATATTATCGCCGGCATTTCTTTTAATAAATATGAAATGAGCATCAGGAAATAATTGGTATAAATAAGGGATAGAAAGACCGTTTTGATTGTTTTTATCAACGATGCGGATTTGACCAGTCTGAGTATAGAAATACTTTGAGACCTTAGATTTATCTATAGAGCTGGCAAATGTTGGCTCGATAGCGTGACTATTCCAAAAGCGCTCAGTCAATGGGTGTAGTTCTGCCCAAAAATCATGAGTTTCTTTGTTTAGGCTGCCCAAATGAGCTGATTGCGAGAGTGTTTTATAAATGAGAGTCGTTCCAGCGCGACTGCAACCAACCACAAAGATAGGTTTGATTAACTCAACGGGCTTAATCAAGTAAAGGAAGTTTCTATAACGTATCAACGCTTTTTTTGTGTAAAAACTCAGGTTCTTAATGATCTTTTCTGTTAATTCATTCATAAAGCCAGTAGCCCTGAGTTTTAATGTGTTGATAAAGTTAAGTAGGCTTATTTGACGCGTAATCCTGCGACAGCTCCGGCTTCTGGACTTAATATCCAAATGTCTTTACCACCAGGACCTGCCGCTAGCACCATGCCCTCAGAGCAGCCAAAGCGCATTTTTCTAGGAGCTAGGTTAGCAATAACTAAGGTTAATTTGCCCTCTAAGTCTTCAGGCGCGTAAGCCGATTTAATGCCTGCTAATATGTTGCGGGTTTCATCGCCTATATCGACAGTCAGTTGCAAGAGTTTGTCAGAGCCTTCGATGTGTTCAGCTTTAATAATTTTGGCTATACGTAAGTCCAGTTTAGCAAAGTCTTCAAATTCGATAGTGTCAGCGATAGGTTCAAATACTTTGGCTTTTAAAGGCGACGCTGTTTTCTCAAGGTTTTCTTTAGAGGCTTCAACGATAGCTAAAATTTTGTCAGCTTCAACTCTTGTCATTAAAGGTTTGAAATCATTAATACTATGGTTTAGCAGTGGATTTTGAGCGGCCGGCCAAGCTTGAGTTGAGATGTTCAAAAATAGTTCAGCCTGTTCAGCTAAGACAGGAATAACGGGTTTTAAATAAGTCGCTAATAAGCTAAATAAATTAAGTCCCATAGAACAAACATCGTGCAATTCGGCTTCATTGCCTTCTTGTTTAGCAATTAACCAAGGCTTTTTTTCATCAATATATTGATTCGCTTTATCGGCTAGCGCCATAATCTCGCGCATGGCTTTACCAAATTCACGTGTTTCATAAAAATTTGCAATTAATTCGTTAGCGTTAATAAACTCTTGGTATAAAGCAGGTTCTGAGCATTTTTCAGATAAGTGATTATCAAAGCGTTTAGCAATGAATCCACTGCAACGACTGGCGATATTTACAACTTTTCCGACTAGATCAGAATTAACTCGTTGACTAAAATCGTCAAAATTAAGATCGATATCGTCAACGCTCGCACTCAATTTGGCGGCAAAGTAATAGCGTAAATATTCGGGATTTAGATGATCTAAGTAGGTTCTTGCGGTAATAAATGTTCCTCGAGACTTGGACATTTTTTCGCCATTAACCGTTAGAAAACCGTGAGCGTAAATTGCGCTCGGTGTTCTAAAATTAGCGCCACTCAACATCGCTGGCCAGAATAAGGCATGGAAATAGATAATATCTTTCCCAATAAAATGATAGAGTTCAGTGGTGCTATCTTTAGCCCAATACTCATCAAAATCAGTACCTTGCTTATCACATAAATTTTTAAAGCTGGCCATATAGCCAATAGGCGCATCTAACCAAACATAAAAATATTTTCCAGGAGCATCAGGAATCTCAAAACCAAAATAAGGGGCGTCACGCGAAATATCCCATTGCTGTAAGCCGCCTTCTAACCATTCCGCTAATTTATTGCGTACTTCACTTTGCAAATGACCTTCTTTAGTCCAAGCATTAAGCATCTCAGTGAAATTAGCTAAATCGAAAAAATAGTGAACCGAGTCTTTTGAGATGGGTTTGGCACCTGATATGGCAGAAACCGCATTTTTTAATTCACTAGGTGCGTAAGTGGTTCCGCAGGCTTCGCAGCCATCTCCATACTGATCGCTTGCCCCACACTTCGGACAATCACCTTTTATAAAGCGATCTGATAAGAACATATTCTTAACGGGATCAAATGCTTGAGTAATGTTACGTGAACTGATGTGCCCCGCATCTCGTAAGCGTTTATAAATAAGTGATGAATAGCTGCGATTTTCTTCGGAATGCGTGCTGTGATAATTATCAAAAGCTACGCCAAATTCTGTAAAGTCCGCTAAATGTTCTTGGCCGACTTGAGCGATGAGTTGCTCTGGAGTGATGCCCTCTCGATCAGCTCTAAGCATAATTGGGGTGCCGTGGGTGTCATCTGCGCAAACGAAATAACAAGTATTGCCGCGTTGTTTCTGGAAGCGAACCCAGATATCGGTTTGAATATATTCAACCAGATGCCCTAAATGTATGGGGCCGTTTGCATAAGGTAAAGCGCTGGTAACAAGAATTTTTCTATCAGACATGGCGTGAAAGTTAAGGAATTCAAAATAAACAATCTGCCGATTATCTCATAAAATAAGCTGTACTAACCTATAGTGCATCGTTAACCGATGAATTTTATTTAAAAGCCTGTAGAATGCCCTGCAAATTATGTTTGGTTTAAAAGCCGAATTTACTGAAATTACTTAACTTAAAATAATTATGGCGCACATAGAAAAGACCGATGTAGAGCAATTATTAGCAACCTTTATTGATCCTAACCATGGTGTTGATCTGGTTACGGCAAAGTCAGTAAAAGAAATTAGCCTAGATGGCAATAATGTTACTGTTAAATTAGAACTAGGTTATCCTGCCAAAAGCATCATTGATGCTTTAAAAACCGATGTTGAGCAACTCATAAAAACTTTAGCTGGCGTTGATTCGGTGGCGGTTGAAGTTACGGTAAAAATTATCTCTCATGCTGTACAGCAAGGCTTAAAACCACAGGCGAATATTAAAAATATTATTGCTGTAGCTTCGGGTAAAGGTGGCGTTGGCAAATCAACAACGGCCGTTAATATTGCCTTGGCTTTATCTGCAGAGGGCGCCAAAGTAGGTATTATGGATGCTGATATCTATGGCCCAAGTATTCCGACTATGCTGGGCTTGTCTGGTCGTCCGGATAGTGTAGACAATAAAACGCTGATGCCTAAAGTCGCCTTTGACATACAAACCATGTCTATCGGTTATTTAGTTGAACCCGATCAAGCAATGATTTGGCGTGGTCCAATAGCCACTAATACCTTGCAACAATTACTACGCGATACCAATTGGCATGACATTGATTATTTAATTGTTGATTTGCCGCCTGGTACGGGCGATATACAGTTAACCTTGGCACAACAGATTCCTGTGAGTGGTGCGATTATCGTTACCACGCCACAAGATATTGCATTATTAGATGCCCAGCGTGGATTAGGCATGTTTACTAAAGTCAATGTGCCAGTATTAGGAGTGGTTGAGAATATGAGTTTACATATTTGTAGTGCCTGTGGTCATGAGGAAGCTATCTTTGGTACAGGAGGTGGTATCGCAATGTCTGAAAAAAATCAGGTCGATTTTTTAGGATCATTACCTTTGGATATCACTATTCGTTTAAATGCAGATTCTGGAACGCCTACCGTCGTTGCAGATCCTGAGGGCAGACCTGCACAAATGTATAAAGATATTGCTCGTAAGGCAGCTGCTAAATTAGCTTTAAAAACTAAAGACTTTAGTACCCGATTTCCAAACATCGTAGTGCAAAATACTTAAACGGAGTTACTTAATCACTAGGTTTAAAAAATAATGAGGTCGCTATCGCGACGATAGATTTAATCGGGTAATCGCCCTAGGGTGAGATACTTTCTTTTGCGCAGCCTTTAGAAAGTATCCAAAGAAAAGGCGGCTCGATTACAGCTTCTTCCTGCGGTGCTCGGCGCAGCAAAAGCCTTTAAAGCGTTTCTGGCATAGGTGCTAAGCTGGTGCCGGAAACGCTTTTCTCGCTTACGCTTGAAAAGCCTTATTCCGGCCTACAGGTACTAGAACTGCGACAAATGTTAGGCTTAAGTCTTCGCCTTTAGCCCTTCGCCTTTTGTCTGCGCTTAAGAGAGTCCTATCTAAAAACAAGTGTTTAAGCAAAACGTTCCACCTTAAGTTGTTAGCCAACAAATAGCAACAAACGCTTATAACTCATTTAACATTAGTGTTTCAGCTTGTACCTGATTGATGTCTATGTAAAAATTGCACCTTTTAACACATTGGAAAGATAGTATTTCATGAGCATAAAGTCAGATAAATGGATACGCCGCATGGCGGAAGAGCACGGCATGATAGCGCCGTTTGAAAGTGGTCAAGTCAGAGATTCTGAGCAAGGTCGAGTTATTTCTTATGGCACTTCCAGTTATGGCTACGATGTACGTTGTTCTGACGAATTTAAAATCTTCACCAATATTAATTCAGCCATCGTTGATCCTAAGAATTTTGATTCTAATAGCTTCATTGATGTTAAATCGGATGTTTGTATTATTCCGCCGAACTCTTTTGCATTAGCACGTACCGTTGAGTTTTTTAAAATTCCAAGAGATGTGTTAACTATCTGCTTAGGAAAGTCCACCTACGCCAGATGCGGCATTATCGTTAATGTGACGCCTTTAGAGCCTGAATGGGAAGGTCATGTCACTTTAGAGTTTTCTAATACGACGACCTTGCCCGCAAAAATTTATGCCAATGAGGGTGTTGCTCAAATGCTTTTCTTTGGCGGAGATGAGGTTTGCGAAACGTCTTATAAAGATCGTGGTGGCAAATATCAAGGTCAAACTGGCGTTACTCTTCCTAAAGCTTAAGTCAATCATTGGGTCGATAAAATCCAATCTTTAAGAACGCTCCATTTTGGGGCGTTTTTTATGATCAGTAGGGTTATAATCAGATGCACTATGAGTGCGCAGTCGATTCTGTTAGAAGTGGTCTGTAATTTGCATATATAAATTTAAAGTTCACCTTAAAACGACTAATGACATCAAACTATGTATAAACGCATACTGGACAATCTTAATTGCGCCATTTTATTATTTGATCGCGACTTAATATTGACCTATATAAATACCTCAGGAGAAATTCTGTTAGCTGATAGCGCTAATCACTTGGTAGGTCATAGTGCAGATGAGCTATTTAAGTTTTCTGATACGGCTTTACTCATTAATTTAAAGCAATCTTTAGCTATGGCAGAGCCCTTAGTTGATCGAGCACTTTCCGTGACACGTGCAACTCATAATGCGACCATAAATTTTAGTGCCACGCCTATATTGATTGGCGATCAAGTCAGTGAAATTCTGCTAGAACTCCAGCAAATAGATAATCATCTACGAATTTCTAAAGAAGAACAGTTATTAGCGCAGCACAATACCGCTCGTTTATTTGTTAGGGGCTTGGCTCATGAAATAAAAAATCCTTTAGGTGGCTTGCGTGGAGCTGCACAGTTATTAGATCTGGAACTAGAAGATCCAGAGCTTAAAGAATATACCCAAATTATCATTGCTGAATCAGATCGATTACAGGCACTCATGGATAAAATGTTAGGGCCCAATAAATTACCTAATAAAAAAACCATTAATATTCATGAAGTCTTAGAACGTGTTAGGCATTTAGTGCATGCTGAATCGAGTACTGCTTTGAAAATAATCAATGATTATGACCCCAGTATTCCCAATATTTATGCTGATAAAGATCAGCTCATTCAAGCTATTTTAAATATTGCCAGAAATGCCATGCAGGCCATGGATGGTAAGGGTGAACTCATATTTAAAACACGTATCCATCGGCACATGAATGTGGGCCGTAAGCGTTATAAATTAGCAGTAAAATGTGACATCATTGATAACGGACCGGGCATAGCTCCTAGCATGTTGAATCAAATCTTTTATCCTATGATTACCGGTCGAGCTGAAGGTACAGGCTTAGGATTGTCGATTGCACAATCATTGATAAATCAACATAACGGCTTAATTGAATGTAAAAGTGAGCCAGGTCATACCGTATTTTCAATTTACTTACCGATGGAGGGTCAGTAATGATTACAACCGAAACTGTTTGGATTGTTGATGATGACAAGTCTATCCGTTGGGTAGTTGAAAAAGCCTTACAAAAAGCAGGCATTATTACCCGCAGTTTTTCTAGCGGCAAAGACCTGATCATCGCTTTAAACGATGATCTACCAGATGCATTGATTACTGATATTCGTATGCCAGGCATGGATGGCTTGGAATTGTTAGGTAAAATACAGATAAGTCATCCAGCCTTGCCTGTCATAGTAATGACCGCACATTCCGATTTAGAAAGTGCAGTTTCTGCTTTCCATGGCGGTGCGTTTGAATATTTACCTAAGCCTTTTGATATTAAGGAAGTGGTGAATTTAGCGCAACGAGCTTGCTTGCATGGTCGACAACAACAAGATGACAATCAAAGTACGTTGGCGGTTAATGTCGAAGCTACACCTGAAATTATTGGTGAGGCGCCTGCCATGCAGGAAGTGTTTCGAGCCATAGGGCGATTAGCGCGTTCCCATATTACTGTACTTATTAATGGTGAATCCGGTGCGGGTAAGGAATTAGTCGCTAAAGCCTTGCATCGCCATAGCCCTAGAACGAAAAAGCCTTTTATTGCTTTAAATATGGCGGCTATTCCTAAAGACTTGATGGAGTCAGAGTTATTCGGCCATGAGAAAGGTGCTTTTACGGGTGCGCAGTTAAGACGAGCGGGGCGATTTGAGCAAGCTAATGGAGGGACTTTATTTCTTGATGAAATAGGTGATATGCCAACAGAACTACAAACCCGTTTATTAAGAGTGTTAGCTGATGGTGAGTTTTATCCAGTTGGCGCACATCAAGCGGTGAAGGTTGATGTGCGTATTATTGCCGCAACTCATCAAGATTTAGAAACCTTGGTAGAGCAAGGCCGTTTTCGAGAGGATTTATTTCATCGCTTAAATGTTATTCGTATACATCTTCCCGCTTTGCGTGAGCGTAAACAAGATATTCCCTTGTTATTACGTCACTTCTTAAATCAAGCTGCTGCTGAATTGGGTGTAGAAATCAAGATTTTAAGGCCAGAAGCCGAGGCTTTTCTAAGTACTTTAGAATGGCCGGGTAACGTTAGGCAATTAGAAAATAGTTGTCGCTGGATAACCGTAATGGCCTCTGGACGTGAAGTTTATTTACATGATTTGCCACCTGAATTACTTAACGCATCAATAGAGAAGGTTGATGCTGCAGCGGATTGGGAATCTTTATTTAGAAAAAGTATAGATCGGCAGTTATTAAATTCCTTGGATAATAATGCAGTCAAGATAGAAATTGCCAAGCAGGCTATTAACACGGTTGAAGCAATTTTAATCAAATCTGCTTTAGATTTCACGAGAGGCAAGCGTCATGAAGCCGCTCTTTTATTAGGTTATGGCCGAAACACACTCACTCGTAAAATCAATGAGTTAGAAATCGAAGATTAATACTCTATTGATAGTTTCTAATATTGGTTAACGATAAAGACTGTGAAAGTATTCTTTTTATTTCCCCCTCAGTCCCCTTTTTACAAAGGGGGAAGCTAAAATCACAATACTTTTACAGTCTCGATAGCGTAACCCAACTAGCTATAAAAGTATCGATGCATGAAAATGTCGGGTTACGCTGCGCTAACCCGACCTACCCCAATGTCATTAAGTTAAGGATTTGTAGGGGCGACACATTCGCCCAGTATCCTTGATGACTGAGTTACTGGGCAACAATTCGCCCCTACAGATTATTTGCTTTCCCCCAGTCCTTAACTTAATGACATTGCGACCTACCCCCTTCCCAAGCCTCCCCTACAAAACTATCAGTAGATGTCGATGTAATGTAGGGGCAGGTCGCGCCCCGTCCCTACTGTGTGAAATGTACCGAAAATACGAACTTACTTGTGTAGGACCTCGCTTTATATTTGGAGTCAAAACTCATGAGTTTTGTCTGATTGAATTGCCTCTGTACCCTAGTGATATAGGCTTATGAGTTATCACTAATCCGAACCAAAATCCTGCCGCACCATAAATAAGCATTTTAAAGCAATTTGCACCACTATTGTGCAACACAATAGATTACCACGATAATCCCATTCAATATGACAATGTCAGTAGCGTTACTCGATTAATGATAGATATTTTCAGAGATTACCTTGTAATCACCAGTGATAAAGGACGCTGTCGCATGACAGTGAGTATTTTGCGGCCAATATCATTGGTAAAAGTCTTGATATTTGAAACTTGGCACAGTCTCTGCTTTACCTATTTTGAATCTGAATCGTTACTTTTAAAATGAGAGAGGAAAAAATGAAATTGATAACCGCTATAGTCAAACCGTTTAAGCTAGATGATGTTCGTGAGGCACTTTCAGACCTAGGTGTATCAGGGGTCACTGTTACCGAAGTTAAAGGTTTTGGTCGCCAAAAGGGTCATACTGAGCTCTATCGTGGAGCCGAGTATGTTGTTGATTTTTTACCTAAAGCCAAAATTGAAGTGGCAGTAGCTGATCAATTAGTCAGCCAGGCCGTAGAAGCGATCACACGTGTCGCAAATACAGGAAAAATTGGTGATGGTAAGATCTTTGTAACCAATTTAGAGCAAGTTGTTAGAATTCGTACCGGTGAAACCGGCGATGAAGCACTTTAATAGAGCAGGAGGATTTATGAACTATTTCTTAAAAATATTAACTTTAATCGCTATTTCGAGTTTTGCAGGACTTACTTTTGCTGATGAAGCAGCGGCGGTTGTTGCGCCTGTTGCACAAAAAGGCGATACCGCTTGGATGATTGTAGCCACAATCTTAGTTATTCTTATGTCAATTCCTGGCTTGGCTTTATTTTATGGCGGCATGGTACGTGCCAAAAATATGCTTTCTGTATTAATGCAAGTATTCGTGATCTTTTCACTAATGGCAGTCTTATGGGCACTTTATGGCTATAGTATTGCCTTTACTGAAGGTAATGCTTTTGTCGGCGGTTTTGGTAAGTTATTTTTATTGGGTATAACACCTGATTCAATGGCCGCTACTTTCAGCAAAGGTGTTTATGTACCTGAATATATTTATGTTGCTTTCCAATTGACCTTCGCTTGTATTACTCCAGCTTTGATCATCGGCGCATTTGCTGAGCGTGTAAAGTTTTCAGCTATCTTAGTATTTATGCTGATTTGGTTTACTTTCGCCTACTTACCAATGGCTCATATGGTTTGGTATTGGGCGGGCCCAGATGCTTATACAGATGCAAGCGCAGGCGAAACTGCCTTGGCTACAGCAGGCTTTTTGTTTCAAAAAGGAGCATTGGATTTTGCTGGTGGTACCGTTGTACATATTAATGCCGGTATTGCAGGCTTAGTGGGTTGTTTAGTGATTGGTAAACGCATAGGTTATAAAAAAGAATCTTTAGCTCCACATAGCGTTACCATGACCATGATAGGTGCTTCATTATTATGGGTAGGCTGGTTTGGATTTAATGTGGGCTCTAATCTTGAAGCCAATGGTCTTTCAGCCTTAGTTTTTGTTAATACTTTATTGGCTAGTGCTGCGGCAACCTTAGCTTGGACAGGTGCAGAATGGGTAGTTCGAGGTAAACCTAGTATGTTAGGGGGTGCATCAGGTTCTATAGCAGGTTTAGTTGCGATTACTCCAGCCTGTGGTTGGGCAGGCCCTATGGGTTCCATTGCCTTAGGTATCGTTGTTGGTATAGTTTGCTTCTGGGCAGTTACCAGCCTAAAAGGCATGATAGGCTATGATGATTCTTTGGATGCTTTCGGTGTTCACGGCATAGGCGGTATTATCGGTGCCTTAGGAACTGCGGTTGTTGCTAGTCCAGCTTTAGGTGGCACAGGTGTTTGGGATTATGTTGCCAACGGTGTTGCTGAATATAGCATGACAACTCAATTAATTAGTCAACTATGGGCAGTCGGTGTTTGTATCATTTGGTCGGGTACAGTTTCATTCGTTGCCTTCAAATTAGTTGATATTCTGATTGGATTGAGAGTAACTGAAGAAGTTGAACGTGAAGGTTTAGATATCTCTGAACATGGCGAAACAGCCTATCATCACTAAACGCTAAGGCTATAAAGATAAAAAAACGGGAGCTATAGCTCCCGTTTTTTTTGGCTGATTACTGACGTTTAAACTAAAGTTGCTTCAATAGCTAACGACTGGTAGCTATTCCTCGCCCTAGCAAGCGCAAGTTATCATCTCTGTATAGCAAGCATAGTGAGGAATGCTTAGATTTCAAAAGCGAGTATCTTGAAGGGGCGACCGTTTCTCCCAGTACATTCGTTTATTGATACCTAGCGAATTTGTCGCCCCTACAAGCACAGGTATCTACACAAGTTTTATCGGCGTGGAAACGATAAAAATCACTGCAGGGGCGTATTGCATACGCCCAACATTGAAAGTCCAATGTTATAAAGCTTATTTTATAAGGGCGTATGCAATACGCCCCTACGATCTTCACCACAAAGTTATCGTTCGCGCGTGGGAATGCTAACAATTATTTGTGTAGATACCTATGCCCCTACAGTATGAGTTCGCAGTTTATGTATACTCATGCCAAATGAATTAAAGGAATGATATTACTTTTTACTTGTGGAGATGCCTATTCTGCAGGGGGGATATCATAGTTATGGAATAAAAGATCGATTAACTCATCAAAAACTTATGGGACGATGAGTACAGTCAATTGCAATTCAAAGCATTTAAGGTCTTTCCCATAATAGCTTTCTTTCCGACGCTGTTATCGCCAGATCATTAATGCTGGCATAGCGACGCTGCATCAGACCTGACTCGGCAAACTCCCAGTTCTCATTACCATAAGCTCGAAACCATTGCCCAGCATCATCATGCCATTCATATTCGAAACGTACAGCGATTTTATTTTCCATAAAACACCAGAGCTCTTTTTTAAGTCGATAATCTTGTTCTTTTTCCCATTTACGTTTTAGAAAAGCTTTAATGGCTTCACGACCAGAAAAGAATTCGCTACGATTACGCCATTCTGAATCTACTGTGTAAGCCAGTGCGACGCGCTCAGGATCACGACTATTCCAAGCGTCTTCAGCTGCTTGTATTTTCTGTTGAGCAGTCTCTAGGGTAAAAGGAGGTAGAGGAGGTTTAGTTTCCATAATAGCTTGCTTTAATTAAATGTTGGTTGGGTTAGTGATAGAGACTGTGAAAGTATTCTTTTTATTTACCACTCTTTAGCCATAGGTATCTACACAAGTTTCTTATCGGCTTAGAAACGATAAAAAACACCGTAGGGGCGTATTGCATACGCCCAACATCGAAAGTCTATATGTTATAGAGCTTATATTATAAGGGCGTATGCAATACGCCCCTACGATCTTCAACACAATGTTATCTTTCTCGCGTGTGAATGCTAACAATTATTTGTGTAGATACCTATGCTCTTTAGCAAAGAGGGGCTAGGGGAGATTTGGTCTATTAAAAATAATCATTAAATGTTAGTAGCCTATAACACAAAAAATCCCCCTCAGTCCCCCTTTTACAAAGAGGGAAGCTAAAATCATAATACCTTCACAGTCTCGATAGCGTAACCCAGCATCGAAAATTGTCAAAGATGTTGATTAAGCTTGTACTGACATGGTTTAGTTTATGTTTAGTTATTAACAATCATCAACTTGATCAGCCAAGGCGCTTAGTTGTGCAACTAATTCGTTTAATTCCTCAGTAGTCTCAGTACGAATTGTAGCATGAGCTACTTTACGGCCTTTGCGGGGCTCTTTATCATAAAGGTGTAAATGAGCATGAGGAATAGCCAATAACTCTTCAGTAGTCGGTAAGCCACCAATAAAATTAACCATTGCTGTTTTGCCAACGGCCGTTGTTGCTCCTAAAGGTAGATCTAAAATGGCGCGTAAATGGTTTTCAAACTGACTGGTTTCAGCACCTTCAATAGTCCAATGTCCTGAGTTATGCACACGGGGTGCAAATTCATTAGCGATTAATTGACCGTTCACTTCAAATAATTCCAAGGCCAAGACACCTACATAATCTAAGGCTGTCATTAAACTTGAGATATAAGCTTCGGCTTGTGCTTGCATGGGGTCATTAGCACAACGATGAGACACGCGTAAAATTCCAGCACGATGGACATTTTCAGACAGCGGATAAAACACCATCTCTCCAGAAACATTACGCGCTGCAATAATAGAGACTTCGCGGCTAAAGGGTACAAAGGCTTCAACGATAGCTGGTACTCCATGGAGTAGTGCCCATGCACTGGCTAAATCATCCGGTGTTTTTAATAAAGATTGGCCTTTACCGTCGTAGCCCATAGTACGGCTTTTGATAATAGCTGGCCAGCCGATAGTGTTCATGGCTAATTCTAAACTTTCTAAGCTATCGACAGCTGAATAGGCTGGGGTTGGAATATCAATATCATTAAAAAAAGTTTTTTCTATGAGTCGATCTTGAGCAACGGCTAAGGCTTTGGGGGCGGGGTGCACTTGGGTATGTGAGGCTAAAAATTCAGCGACATGCGCAGGCACGTTTTCAAATTCATAAGTGACGACGTCGGAACGATCAGCTAATTCAGCTAGTAAGCGCGGGTCATCATAAGCTCCGAGTAAATGTTCGCCTAAGCTATTGGCGCAGGCATCAGCAGACGGATCGAGAAAAACAAATTTAACACCTAAGGGATAGCCCGCTAAAGCGATCATGCGTGCTAATTGGCCAGCACCGAGTACTCCTACTATCATAAAGACTCCTCGCGAGGGTCAGAATGGGCAAGCACATTTTCGGTTTGCTCGTTTCTAAAGGCGTGTAAAGCCTCTCGAAAATGAGTGTGTTTATTGCTGATAATAGCAGCGGCTAATAAGGCAGCATTGATAGCACCGGCTCTACCGATAGCCAAGGTGCCCACGGGAATGCCTGCAGGCATTTGTACAATAGAGAGCAAAGAATCCATGCCATTTAAAGCTTTAGACTGGACAGGTACGCCGAGCACAGGCACCACTGTTTTAGCAGCAGCCATGCCGGGTAAATGGGCAGCTCCGCCAGCACCAGCGATGATAACCTCTAAGCCTTTAGCTTCGGCAGTTTCTGCATAAGCAAACAGTTTGTCCGGTGTTCTGTGAGCTGAAACGACTTCACATTCATACGGAATTCCTAAGCGATCTAGGGTATCTGCTGCATGGTGCATGGTTTCCCAATCGGAAGTTGAACCCATAATAATGCCAACCAGTGCTGCCATGTTTACTCCTTATAATAACTGTACAACTGAATCAATAAAAGTTGCGTAGTATCGCATAATTGCCTTGATGATGCGCTCAAAGATTCGGGGCAATTCAGAAGATTAGAAGAGGGGCTGACGTGAATAACTAAATTCGATTGTAATCTATAGACCGATCGTAATCTAGGGACAGGTCGCGACCTGTCCCTACGGTGCTTTTTAAAACCGCTGAATGGCAATATAACACCAATTGTAAGCCGGAATAAGGCTTTTGGAGCGTAGCGAGTAAAGCGTTTCCGGCCTAGGCGTGTGGATTGTAAAATGGACGGTCATTGTGTACAGACACTATTCCTCGCCGAAAACGCCACCACGCGATACGCTTGGGCGGCCTTATTTCTACCTACAAAAGCTAAACTATTGGCTGTTAGGCTTTTTAATGACCTTTGAAGGCATTATTAAGCAACTACCACCTACTGTAGTAATCTATTTATTTTATCGATTAAAGTGCCATGACTGATAGGCTTTACTATGTAATCGGAAGCGCCTGCTTTTAGGCAATTGATAACATCGGCCTTAGTGTTATTGCCAGTCACCATGATGATAGGAATAGTGCTAAATTGCTCCATTGCTTTAATGCGACGCGTGGCCTCTAAACCGTCAATTTCCGGCATGTTCATATCCATCAAAATAAGGTCGGGGCGTTGTTTACTCAATATTTTGAGTGTTTCATAGCCGTTAGATGCTAAGGTCACGGTAAAGTTTTCTTTAACAAGAGCCGCTTTGCTTAAGTCCAGAGCAAACTTATCATCATCCACTACTAAAATGGTAGGAGGTATTTTTTGGGCAGCGTCTTTTAAAAGGCGTACAGATTCAAAGTGGGGACTGAATTGTGAACGAAACTCTTGTAACCACGTTTTTAATTGCTTAAGTGGTTGATTAATATGGCTGATATGTTGAGCAATGAGGTCATGTTGGAATTTTTCTAAGAGTTGCTTAAAGCCGTTGGCATCTTTGATGTCAATAAAGGCATTAAAGTCACCGTTGTTAAGGCGCTCAAGCAATTGACCTAGAGTGGCCGCTGCCGTTTGATTGAGTTTTAGAGTCGTTCCATCAATAGTTTCTAGGTGTTCGTGGGCTGCGTTCAGTCCCGCTTCAAATTTTGAATCTAAATTGTTTAAGTGACGAGACTGTTTGCTAAGTTCACGGTTAGCAATATAGGCTTTAGCCCTTTCTAGGGTTAACTGAGCACGATGTATGGCCATGGATAGTTGATTGTCATCAGTCACTGTGGGCCAGAATAAAACATAATCGTCAAAATGCTCTTGTTTACAAGCCTGATAGGCGAGTTCTAGTTCGTCTTTATTGCATAATAATATGCTTCTATGTGGATAACTAGTGACTTGAGTGCTCTTGTGATACAGCTCGCTATAATAGTCTTCAGCCATGGCCAGCGACTTAAAGGCAAGCACTAATATGTCGGGTTTGTTGCTATCAAAATCTCTTATCGGTGATTGAGAGCCTATTACAACAAAAATATCTTTATAATCTTTGTTTAGTTGCGTTTCTATAGATTGAGCATCTTTGATGTTATCAGTTGCTATCAGGATCGAGGTTGTCATTAAAATGTACGTTTGTTAATTAATTTTTATAAATATTTGCGATAGCCCTCGTTAATAATAACAGCGGACATGTTATCGCTAGCTATAGGTTTAGCCTAAAGTATTAACGTTGCAAAAGTTTTGTAGTTATCTTTTAGGGTTGGTACTGAATTTGGCTATGCAGTATACGCCTTGATGATTAAAACTAAAGCAGCTATTCACTTAGCTGCCTTTTTTAAACCCTAATCCTCCCCATGTCATTAAGTTAAAGACTGTGGGAAAGCAAATAATCTGTAGGGGCGACAGATTCGCCTTGTACATTGGTTTGTTAAAACTTGGCGAATCTGTCGCCCCTACAGTATGATTTCTGCGGTATATGACTATTTATGCCACATGAACTGCCATAATGATGTTGGTTTTTATTTGTGAAGATCGTATGGGCGTATTGCATACGCCCTCATAAAATAAGCTCTATAACATTGGACTTTCGATGTTGGGCGTATGCAATACGCCCCTACGGTGTTTTTTATCGTTTCCACACCGATAAGAAACTTGTGTAGACAACTATGCTTGTATAGAGAAGGCGTTATGATATGGAAGGCTTCAATTCATTGAAGTTTAATACGAGTTTTATGAGTTTTTGAGTAAGTTTTCTAAAGCGCTATTTACAGTAGCCACTTCTAAATTAAAAGCCTGTAAATATTCATTGAAGTCAGTGATAGTGTTGCTGGATTTGCTGGTGGATTCTATGTCATTGCATATATCGCCTAATCTTAGCGCTCCCATAGAACGCGCAGAAGATTTTAAAGTATGTGCCTTAAGTCCCAATTTCTTTATATCTCCAGCATCAAATTCCGCTTTTATAGCGTCAGTTAGTATTGTTAAGCTGCTATGAAAATCTTGTAGAAAGTCTTTGATGATCTCAGGGTCATCACCTACTAAGGCTGTTAAAGTGTTGATATTAATGGCCGGCAAGCTTTTAGTTTCAACTGAGCTATTATTAATGGAGTCTTGTATCAGAGGTTTATAGTTCATAGGTAGCCATTTTTCCAACATTGTTTTTAAGTCAAGTTGAGAGGAGGGTTTACGAATAATGTCATTCATGCCGGCAGAGAGGCAGTTTTGACCTTCGCTTCTTACTACGCTTGCTGTCCAAGCGATGATGATTAATGGATCATTGGGGTCTTCTTCAGCGCGTATAATGGTTGCTAATTCATAACCATCCATAGTAGGCATGTGTAAATCTGTTAACAATAATGGATAGCGTTCTGTGCGCCAACGATTTAAGGCTTCTAGGCCATCGGTTGCTATATCAGCAGCAAAACCCAGTATAGCCAATTGTCGCTGGATAACTTTTTGATTGGTCTTATTGTCTTCAGCCACTAAAATTAATCGGCCTTGTTCAAGAGCCTGTTCGCGTGAAGGAGGTTCAATAGAACCGCGTGTTTGATTTAGGGAGAGTGCTGATGGTTCTGCCTTCATAAGGCCTGCAGCCATAGCAACAGCTAAAATAATACGCTGCTGGGTTATTATATTATTGTCTATATGGACTAGGCGACTATCTTCATTTTGACGTACCCGTTTGCGCCGTCCATCTCTAATTACGACTAAGCGTATATCGACGTTTGCAGGGTGTTGGATTACTTGCTGTAATTCCTCTGGCAGTAAGTCATCGTCATCTGCTATTAGCCATATCCAAGGACTAGCCTCAACCGGCACTGATTGCTGATAGGCAGTCGATAAATCCGGTACCAGGCTAACAATTGCCCCTGCAGATTTAAGATAGCTAGAGAAGTAGTAAGTTTGACTTTTTAAATCACCAATGATTAAACAGTTAAGGCCTGCTATTGAGGAAGGTCTATGTTCAGTATTTAGAGGGCTGTCCAATACGGTAAAAGGTAAGCGTGCGCTAAAGATACTACCTTGGCCTAGGGTACTTTTTACATCAATACTGCCCGACATAAGTTGTACTAAATTATAAGTAATATTGAGGCCTAAGCCAGTACCACCAAAACGTCGAGTAGTAGACGCGTCAGCTTGAGTAAAAGGGGTAAATAGCTTGTCTAGTGTGGCTGCTTCCATGCCGATGCCATTGTCGATAACTCGGATTTCAATAATGGCCTGTTGTCCATGACGTTCAATTAACAAGGCCTCGACTGAAACCAAGCCTAAATCTGCCTTTTGGCTGGAGAATTTAACGGCGTTATTAGTAAAGTTAACAACTATCTGACGTAAACGAGCTGCATCGCCTTGTACCAGTTCTGGTAATTCAGGATCAGTAAAGATGGTTAGCGCCACGCCTTTATTAATAGCTATACGATTAAGCATGGCGGCACTTTTTTCGATAACTTCGCGCACAACAACTGGTGCTTGCTCAAGTTCTAGTTTTCCAGCTTCTATTTTTGAGAAATCCAGTACATCTTCAATAATATCCAATAATGAATTAGCAGAGTCTTGGATAACCTCGAGTATTTCTACTTGATAACCTTGCAGACTGGTTTGATGTAATACATCTAGCATACCCAGCACGCCATTCATGGGGGTACGTATTTCATGACTCATATTAGCCAAAAACTCAGATTTTGCTTTACTGGCCAGTACTGCACTCTCTCGAGCTGCTTCGGTTGATTGCTGGACATTCTCTTTTAATAGAGCCAAGGCGAATAAATCAGCAATTTGAGTGAGTAGAGTTAATAATTCAGTGCTTTGTAGAGGATCTGTTTGTGTGACCAGTGCTAGCACACCTAAGCAATTTCCTGTAGCAGCAATGGGTGCAAGATAATGGCCATGTGCTTCAGGATGTGAGTCACATTTACAATGGCCGATTATATTAAGCTCTTGATTCTGGGCAACGGCTAAACATCGTTCATATAAGTTACTGTTATTTAGGTCGTTGAGTTCGCCTACAAATGATAGCGGTATTAGGGTGTTTAAGTTTGAGTCTTTAAGGTAGATTATGCCTTTAGCCTGTAAATTAAAATCCTTTAGGCTAAATAGTTTAGTAAGTACTTTATTGCCACGTTCTACTAACGGGAGTAGTTGTTGCAATATCTCAGAGAAAAATAGGCGAGTTGCGCGATTTTTTTGTGTTTGTTGTTGCATCTGCTCATTATTGACACGATGAGTGATGTCACTCTGAATTTGCACATAACCTAAAAGTTCACCATCCTCAGCACGTATAGGTGTGATGCTAATATTAAGCCAACAATCAGTTGGGTTTGATGTGAACTGGTTGCGCTGACTCAGTAAACGATTAGTCCAACTTTGCCCCTTAGTTAGACTTTTGTGCATGTCAGCTAGTATTGTCGAATCAGCATTCGGATGGTCTAGCTTACAGGGCTTCATGCCGATTAATTTACCCAGCTCTGCACCGGTAAAGTTATATAAAGCAGGGTTTGCGTAATAAATGAGCCCTTGTGGGTCTGTAATGAAGACCATATCGGTGCTAGCTTCTAATGCTGTCCCAATAATCGTCAGCTGCGTACCTTTGTTTTTAAGGCGAGTGATATCTTGTCGGATAGATATATAGTGATCAGGATGACCATTTTCATCTAGCATTGGTTTAATTGTCGTAGCAACCCAATACAAATGTCCTAGTTTAGAGCGGTTACAAATATCGCCTTGCCAGACTTGACCCTTGCTAAGATTAAGCCACATATCACGCATAAACTCATCAGGATGATGACCAGATCTAACAATGCGGTGGTTTTGTCCTAATAATTCAGTAGCACTGTAACCAGAAACCTTACAAAACAAATCATTAACATAGGTAATAGTGCCTGACAAGTCGGTAATGCTCACTAGAGCATGGTTATTGACAGCTTGTAGCAGTTGCTGATTTTCGTTTAATCGTGCAATGTTAGTGTCGTGTTGTAGTTTGAACTTGACGGCCCAGGGTCGCAAAATAAGCCACCAAGTTGGCAGTATACTGATTAAGGTAAGTCCTGCTACGTCGATCAAGGTAGATTGTATGGGAGTCAGCACTATGCCAAGGTTTGAAAACATCTCTAAAAGCATCATCATCATCGCTTCTGCAAAGCCGAAAATAAACACGATGCTTAAAAGTGAATATAAGAAGGAGGTTTTAAGTGATTTTGGCGTTATAGATCGGGGCATAGTTGACTTTATATTAATTAAAACCGTAATGCTTCATAGAGTTAGGGGGTATTTCTACTAAGCTTACTTTTAGTATATCACTTACTTGATGTGGTGTTTAATCGTAATGGTATTTAAGTTCTATAAAACTAAAGCGCACTGTATACAAAAAATCAGATTTTAAGGTATGTCGGTGTATTGGCTAGGCTTTAAAAGTAGTGAAATTAACAGAGAGATATTATCAGCTAGAAAGGCTAATAACTGATTCTAATAAATCAATACAATGTTAAAAATTAAATATTTCATTAATTTTTCGTATTCTTGATTTAAGTAATTGTTCTTCATATTGAAGGCGATTAATAAGAATAGCAGATTCTAAGAATGTTTGATTTGCCTCATCACTAATAGACAAATATTTAAACTCAAGATTGTTAGTTGTTTCGAAGGTAGTGTTTAAATTAGAGTTTGACATGATTTATCCATCGGATTAAAGGCTTATATGGCTTATGTGTGAAACTCAGTTTATAGAAAAACAACGGCATAACAATTCGTAGAAATACCTATAAGGCTTAAGCAAGGCATCTTGAGTGGCTAGTAACTTTAGGCGTGATAAACCGTTCAAAGTGAGTGTAGAGCCTAGGTATCTGCACAAGTAAATTAGCGAAATACTAGAAAAAAGGTACGATCAATAAATATAATGTTTTGCTTGATGATTGAAGAATCAGAATTGCACTTCAGAGTTAAATTCGCGTCTTTGAGCAAACCAGTAATTTCAATTCAGATTTCATCGCCAAAAAAACCAGTAGGCCGGAATAAGGCTTTTCGAGCGTAAGCGAGTAAAGCGTTTCCGGCAGCCTCATCGATCGAAACGCCGGAAACGCCATCACTCGCTGCGCTCGGATGGTCTTATTCCGGCCTACATTATCTCGTATTTATGGTAGCTCGTAGGCCGGAATAAGGCTTTTCAAGCGTAAGCGAGAAAAGCGTTTCCGGCACCAGCTTAGCACCTGTGCCGAAAACGCCACCACGCGCTTGGATAGCATGGTCTTATTGCAAATGTAGGGTGCAATAATTTTAGCGTATTGCACCTTAATTCACTGCGCATCATTAGTGTAATATGCAACGCTATTAACCCCCTCCAGCCCCACCGAAAAATAGGAGCGCTAAGTCCCAGCTCGGCGGTGCCAATGCCAATGGACTTGGCGTTCTCAGATTACGCTCTTGCTAGCCACTTTTTAGGCGCCATCCAAGTTTCCAACAAAAATGTGATTTCACTTTAATAGATAGTTATGCCCTTTTACAAAAAAAGGGGGAACTCAATGTCATTAAGTTAAGGATTTGTAGGGGCGACACATTTGCCCAGTATCCTTGATGACTGAGTTACTGGGCAATTTGTCGCCCCTACAGATTATTTGCTTTGCCCCAGTCCTTAACTTAATGACATTGGGGGGAACTGGATGCTACTTGCTGATAATATTTCACGTTTATCTTTTACTCACTCACATGCCCTATCTTTGGTTATAATCAATCACAAATTAGTGAGGATGATATGACCCAACAGGATATTGACGAGATAGCCAACACGGATGTCTTAAAAGATAATTACGACAGTCCATGGAAAGAGGCGGTTGAGCATTATTTTCCGGAATTTATAGCGTTCTATTTTCCTGAGGCTTATGTCGAGATTGATTGGTCAAAGGAGTATATATTTCTAGATCAAGAGCTACGGGCAGTCGTCCAGGATGCCGAATTGGGAAAACGCTTTGTTGATAAATTAGTCAGAGTGACCTTGCAAAATGGCGATGAAAACTGGATATACATCCATATTGAAGTGCAGGGAACAAGGCAAACGGAATTTGCTGAGCGTATGTTTGTTTACAACTATCGTCTTTATGATCGTTATC